>CAYYLU010000001.1:0-11705 GCA_964472475.1 uncultured Syntrophus sp.
GCACGGCTCGGTTGGGCCCATGGAGATGAAGAGATCTTTTCTCATGAAGAACTCATTCAGAAATTCGATCTATCGAAGGTCGGGAAATCCCCCGCAGTGTTCGACATGGACAAGCTGCTGTGGCTTAACGGCCATTACATGAAGACAATTCCCGTTGAGGAGATCGCGAACAGACTCGTTCCTTTCCTGGAGGCAATCGGTGTCTGCTTGGAACGGAAAGAAAAGCTGGTCCAGGTAGTAAAGAACCTGAGAGAACGGGCAAAAACCCTGAAAGAAATGGCGCTTATGGCAGAGTTCTTCTTTCGTGATGATTTTCCGTTCGATGAAACAGCCCGACAAAAGTTCCTGAACGAAAGTACGAGGCCTATCCTCCAGGAGTTCTATGAAACGTTTGTGAATATCCCGACGGATGATCAGGCCAAGCAAAAGGAACTGATTGAAGGTCTGGCTACAAAACACAACACAAAGCTGAACAACATTATCCAGCCGATACGCGTGGCGCTGTCGGGTAAGACCGTGACACCCGGAATCTTTGAAGTGATTGCCATACTCGGTCATGCGGAAGTCGCGAGAAGAATAAAAAAAGGAATTGAATCGATTTGTTGATGTCTTAAGAGGACTGAGGCAGACCATCAGGGGTTATATTTTTGAAATTATCAAGACTCGAAATCTTCGGTTTTAAATCATTCTTGAACAGAACGGTTTTCCAATTTGGAGAAGGTGTCACATCTATTGTGGGCCCCAATGGCTGTGGTAAGAGCAACATCGTAGACGCTATTGTCTGGGCGCTCGGCGAAAGAGGAACAAAGAGTCTTCGCGTGAAGGATATGGGCGACGTCATTTTTCACGGGAGCAACGGCAAGAAGCCGGTCAACATCGCCGAAGTTACCCTTGAACTCACTGACGGCGATAAAGATGTTGTCGTTAAGAGAAGAATATATCGGGACGGCACGAACGAATATTTCCTGAACGGAAATGTAGTCCGCCTGAAGGATGTACAGGATGCCTTTCTCGGTACCGGCGTCGGTGTCAATTCGTACGCAATAATAGAACAGGGGAAGATCGAAAGCTTTATTCAGATGAAGCCGCTCGAGAGAAGAATAGTCATAGAGGAAACCAGCGGTATCACCCGTTTTGAAGAGAAAAAGCGTGAGGCCATGGGAAGACTGGATGAGGTTTCCATAAATCTTGAACGGGTAGATGACGTCCACAGGGAAGTAACCGTCACGTTTCAGAAGACAGAACACGAGTGGCAGCGTTGGAAAGCGTATAAAGTACTCGCCGATAAGCTGCACGAGATAGATAAACATATTCTGCTCGACGGATATGCAAAGATAGCGAAGCGGATTCTCAGAATTCGGGAGAAGCAGGGCGAGCTTGAAACAGAGATTTTGAAGAAAGAAGATGAAAAGCTGGCGCTAAAAAACGAGTTCGATGCCAAGGAATCGGAATTCTCACTCACCGATAATATCGTGCGACAACTGGAAGTCGATATTAAAGGTAAAGAGAAAGACATGGAAAACCGTCTCCTCGAAATAGAATATATCAAGGAAGAAATGAACCGGCTGGAGAAGGCGTGCGTCATCCAATCGGAATCGGAAAACAGGCTGAAGAACGAAATTGAAAATCACAACACAGAAATTGAGGCGATTTCCGCAAAATCGATTAGTGAGTCGGACCTTTTAAGGCTGGAAGAAACGGACGAAACCGGACTTCGTGAGCAAATGGAACATTTAAAGACAGATATTGAGGCACGTGAGAAGGTACTTGAAGAGGAACGAACGTCCCTTTTCGTGGCTATGAGCACCCTTACAAATGTAAAAAACCGTATAGCAGAAATTGAACGGGCACAACGGGAGAAACAGAAGCGCGAAGAGCGGGAAGAGCAGGAAAAAAGAGAACTGAATCAGTTGAACGTGCAACTGCAGACCAAATGCGTGGAATTGAAAAACATCGTGAACAACTGGAGGGAATCGAAAGAAATTGCCGCTGATGAAGAATCTTCATTTCTCGGTGACCGCGAATCCGCACGAAAGGCAGTCGATGAGAAGCGTGGCGTCATCGAACGCCTCAAGAATGAGAAGAGCATCAAGGCAGACTTCCTGAAACAGCTTGGAGGTCTTCTCGGCGCCGCAGATTCTGATCAGGGGAAGGCGAACAAACTGATCAACATGATAAAGGTTGAGGAATCAAGAGAAAAAGCCCTGGAGAGGTTCTTTTCGGATGAGATGGAATACATCGTCCTCACGGAAAACTCCACCGAAATAATATCGGAGCTGGTCAAGAGAGAGGAAGGTAACTACATATTTTTCCCCCGAAAGGGCATTTTTACTTTCGGCAATCAGGAAGTAGAGGTAAAGGTACAATGGATCGGGAGCATTGAGGAGGCACTCTCACGCATAGATCAGGGGGAAGAGGGCGTCTTTATAAACGACACGATGTATGTAGATTCTCGTGGTCTCATCCTCAGTGGGAAGAACAAGAAACGTGTTGATCTGAGACAATTCAAAGAGAAGCTCAAGTTGGAGAAAGAATTATCCTCGATTGACGGCACGCTCAAGACCCACCAAGATGAAATTCAGAATCTGCAGCAAAGATTTACCGATATGGACAACCGTTACAAAGCGGCAAAAAGAAACAGAGACGAAAAAGAACAGAAATACAACAGTGCTGAAAAAGAACTGCTGCTGGTAGAGGCCAGATTAAAGGCTACGTCCGAAAAATTGGCAGCGCTCGAGTCAAGGCTCGACTTATCTGTTGAAACATCACCTGTGGAGACGGAAGAGCTTATTCAACAGGTGCAAATGGGTGAAGCTGATAAAATTGAAAAAGAAAACAAGATGGAGAGTATAAAAACTGACCTGAATACTATCAGAAAGGATTTTGAAAGCATCCGGGCCAAATGGCACGATACCACAATAGCTATTGAGAGACGTAGAAACAGCTTAAAAGCTCTTGAAGAAGAAAAACGGAGAAAGGAGTCGGCCATTCAGAAGCTCAATGGCGAAATTCAGGCGGGAAGAGGCAAAGTCGAGCAAACACAATCAGCCATAAGCGAATGCGCCTTGAAAATAGCAAACCTTGAAACCAATTATGACGACCTAAAAAAGGAATTATCAACACACCTCGCCAGATTTGAAGAACTAAAAACCTTACTCGGTAACCTGCATGTGGAGAAACATACGTTGCAGGAAGCGATAGACGAGAAATCAAAAGAGATAGAGAAAACAAGGTCCAGGCGCGAAAATACAGACAAAGATATAGCCATATTCACCGAAAAGCAGCTTACAATCACCGAGAAACTGAAAACGACGTACGATATCGAAGATCCGTCGACTGTAGATATTCAGGTCAACTCCCGGATAGAGGAAGAGCGACAGGAAATCGCTTCAGAGATCGAGGCTATGGGCGAAATCAATTTCAGGGCCGAAAAGGAATACATTGAACTGCAGGAACGGCTTGGATTTCTCGAAAAGCAAAAGGAAGATCTGCGAAATTCAGTTGAATCTCTTAAAAAAACCATCAGCAAGATTGACTCGGTTACGAAGGACCTCTTTGCTGAGACGTTCGATAAAGTGAATGAGTCGTTTAAGCGTTTCACAGACCTCCTCTTCAAAGGCGGTAAGGGCCATCTTGCAGTGAATGAAGAGAATGGTGGAGTAGACTTGTTTGCGCAGCCTCCGGGAAAGAAGGTAGTAAGGATGGAACTCTTGTCAGGAGGTGAAAAGGCACTCATCTCGCTGGCGCTTCTTCTTGCTCTCATGGATACCAAGCCAAGTCCCTTTTCCCTCATGGATGAAATAGACGCTCCGCTCGATGACGCAAATCTGATGGCTCTGCTCGAAATCGTAAAAACCATGAGTGTGCGCACACAGATCATCTTTATCACGCATAACCGGATTACGATGGAAGGCTCAGACACCATCTACGGTATCACAATGGAAGAACAGGGTATCTCAAAGACTGTCTCGGTGAAGCTGTGAAAACGTGCTCAGCATTAGGTGGTTGGCTCTGACTAATACTTAGTTCTTCTCACTAAACACTATTCACGAAACACTACCCTTTTATTTTTTCTTGCTCTGATTTCATTAACGTGATAAAAACAATAGCATATATTCGTCAGGCACCATGCGCACAACTCCCCTTGAAAAAATAATACAATATGAATTCAAGGATAGAGGACTGTTTAATCAGGCTGTCACTCACAGCTCTGTTTTCAATGAAAAGAAAGAGTCAAGACGATCCGATAATGAACAACTTGAGTATCTCGGTGATGCCATTCTGAATACTGTTATAAGTATATTCTTGTACAAAAAATATAAGTCCAGAAATGAAGGCTTCCTCAGCAACGCGCGTTCCTGTCTCGTAAAAAGAGAGACGCTCACAGAAATTGCCAAGGGTATTAGCCTTGGCAAGCACATGAGCTACGGCAATGGTGGTGTCACAGTACCTGAAGAATCGAAGGTCCTTTCCAATATGTTTGAAGCACTTATCGGGGCAATATACCTGGACGGCGGTATGAGAAAGGTAACAAGGGTCATTAAAGAGCTTTTTGAACCGCATTTTAATGAAGAAAAACTAACGGAAAAAAATCCCAAAAACCAACTCCAGGAATATTCTCAGAAGAAATGGGGAGAACTGCCGAAGTATAAATTTTCACGTAAAACAAAGGATGGATTCACCATATACGCGTTTATCGGCAAAGAATTCAAAGCCAGGGGCGCAGGGAAAAGCAAGAAGGAAGCAGAACAAAACGCCGCGCGCGCCCTTCTGAATATGCTCACAGACTCAGGGAAGAAATAGAGGAAGGATTCCTTCCAAATCTCTTATCATAAATTCAAAACAAGTGCCAGTCACCATCAAAAAAAGTAGTAACCTCGCCCGAAACAGTTACGAACTTAACCATTTAGAATTCCAGAATTCCGATGTTGGTCTTCACAACGATTTCCAATTTACGATTTGCGTCCTTTGGATTTAAATTCCCAGTGTAACCGAGAGGACTTCCTCAAGACTTGTGATGCCGCTCTCTACCTTTTTTAATCCTGATTCATAGAGGGTGGACATGCCCACCTTGCGGGCCATATCTCGTAAATGATGGTATGACACTCCATGCACCATCGTCTCTTTCAGGTCCTGTGAAGTAGGCATTACTTCGGCAATCAACGTCCTGCCCTTATACCCTGTATGTCCGCACGCCGGACATCCTTTTGGTCTGTAAATTACGTCGGTCCTCAATTTTACATTACCGAGCTCAGTTGACGTTGGAGTATATGGCTCCTTACACTCAGGACATAATCTGCGAACAAGCCTCTGTCCTACGACAATCAACAGGGTCGGGGCGAGCAGGTACGGCTCCACCCCTATATCAATGAGTCTCGTCACTGCTGATGGCGCATCATTTGTGTGCAGAGTGCTGAGTACAAGGTGACCGGTCAACGCGGAACGAACACAGATCTCGGCCGTCTCGAGATCCCGCACTTCACCAACAAGCATAATATCGGGGTCCTGACGGAGAAAGCTCCTCAGTGTATTCGCAAAGGTAAGTCCTATTTCCGGTTTTACCTGTACCTGATTAACACCATCAAGCCTGTATTCCACAGGATCTTCGACGGTAAGAATGTTTTTTTCAGAGGATTTTATTTCTTGAAGAATTGCGTACAGCGTCGTCGATTTACCACTGCCTGTGGGACCAGTAAGAAAAATGAGACCGTATGGGCACAACATAGCCGTCCGTAATTTTACCAGGTCCTCGGGTTCAAAACCCATTTCATCGAGCTCGAGAATAACCCCGCTTCTGTCGAGAATTCTCATCACGACTTTCTCGCCGTACAGCGTCGGAATAATCGAAACCCTGATATCAATATTTCTGTCTTCGAGTTTCACAGCAAACGCGCCGTCCTGAGGGAGACGGCGCTCGGCAATATCCAGTTTTGAGAGTATCTTAATACGCGATACGATGGCAAGGAACAGGTGTTTGGGCGGCGGCGGTATTTCGTAGAGCTTCCCGTCAACTCTGTACCGCAGAGAAAACCTGTTATCGAAGGGTTCTATGTGGATATCCGATGCCCTTTTATTTATGGCCTGCCAGATCATCAGGTCAACAAGCTTTACGACAGGTGCTGCTTTTGCCCGTGAGATGATATTGTCAATGCTCAGCGATTCATCGTCTGCGCCGCTACCCTTCGCGTCCATGTTATTTATGTCGTGAGTGCCGGTACTTCTTCCCGCTTTACCCCGAAAATCCAACCCGCCATAAAATGCTTCTATTGTTCTGACAATATCCGATTTCGTTGCTACTACGGGCACTATCTCCAAACCGGTTATCTTTCGCAGCTCATCGATTAACATAAGATCAAGTGGATTGAACATTACGACCCTGAGGGTATTTCCTTCACGCGATAGCGGTAATATGGTATTGCGGACAGCGAATTGTTTTGAAATTAACTTCTCTAAACCCTGATCTTCAGATGGCCTGATAGCTCCAGACTTTGATGACAGGAGTGGTACTCTGAATTGGCCGGATATCGCGAATGCGACATCATCTTCGCTCACAAACCCCTTTCTTACGAGTACTTCCCCCAGGTGGCCGCCATCTTTGTTTTGCGCTTCAAAGGCCTTCACAAGCTGTTCCGGCGATATCAGGCGCTGCTCTTCCAGAAATGCGGCGAGTCTTGAATCTGATGAATCTTTTTTCACTGTAACGTATTGTAGAAGATAAAAAGGTACATGGCAATGATAAAAATAACCTGGAGTTTCCTGAGTTTTTCTACCCGCATTCGTCCCAGAAGCTGAAGGATAGCTGGAACTCAGACCTTGTTGCCTTTTGTGTCCTTCCGTTTATACCCGTCTTGTCGGGAAAAAGCAGACTATACAGACCATCAGCTACGGCGTAGTTGAAGAAGGTGGGAACACCAAAGAAGCGTTTTGATACAAGATAAACTTTCTCGACGAGAACCTTCAGTTTCAGATTGTCACCTGGATAGACCACTGCAAAGTAGGAGACGGCGAGAATGAGGACTATCGTTTTACATATGGCGATATAACTGCGTACCCGTATATCTTCCAGATTGTAGCATTGCTTTATATATCGGAAGGATTTCTCACATTTCCGTCGGGTCAGATATATTTCAATGATCCGCCAGATAGTTTCTTTGATTCTTGTTTATAGCGGACAGCTCGTAAGCAGCATCATCGGTTCTTTGCTGAACCCCTTTGCAACCACAAGGAAAAGGGGATTGTCATGTCTGGGCAGTTTTGGCTTCAGTCGGTACATCGGGGTTTCTGTTATTCGGTCGTATAATCAACGGTTCCACTGCACGAATGTCTCCTATTCTGCCAAGCGGGTAAACCGCGGATTGTGCGGTAGCTCTTTTTTTGCTATGGAGTAACTCCAGTAAAGACTCTACTGCAGGGATACCGATTCGGCGCAGCGCGTGAGCTGCGGACTTTCGAAGATCCACATTCTTGTTATTCAGCTGTTTTATTAACTTCTTTACCTTATCCACGGTCTATTGTTTTCTGGCTATGATTCAGGCGGTTGTCTACAAATTATGATTGGCTTGTTGCAAGCCTTCCCAGGAGGTGGGCCAATTGTTCTCGCGTGTGGCGAATCTCGTCTGTTCTTCCTCCGGACTGCGAAACTAAAGCATCGATTGTCGAAAGTTCGTTGCGTACATATTCCAGAGCCTGTTTTCTGATCTCGGCAATAGTTTTGTTTATGCGTATCTCCCACTGATATGCAAGACGTGATAAATGGATGTCAACTACTCTGGGGATCTCCTTCAAAAAATGTTTTTCAAATGCGCGGCGGAACAGGAACATGGGAATGAGAAACCAGAGGAGATCAAAATGAAAATCAAACACCTTTGTAAAGGCCACATCCGGGTGACTTGGCTCGGAAACATCGACAACCCAGTCAACGCTGCGTGGTTTTATGCCGAGTACCTTTTCTATATTCACGTCCAGGAGGTTTCTGAACAGTTCGATAGACCTCGATATGCTTTGGTGAGCTTTCTTTAGTGTTCCGAAGAAATGTTTGTACTCTGACCTGGATATCTGATCCATCTCTCTTATCATGGTATCTTCGAGCCACCTTTCGTATCGGCGGGTAAGTTTCCAAAGATTACCCTTCCATTGAGGCATTTCCCGGGTCAGATCGGCAAGGAGTTTCGTGACGAGCTTTGACCTGTGTGTGTCGTCGAGATATGTGGCTATGAGTGTTCTGGTTCGCTGCATATTGTCACGGGCAACAAGAGAAAGCTCTGTCTGCATCAAATCATAATTTACCTTTTCATCAAGAATGAGGTTTCTCAATTCTTCACGATCAGAATCCGCCCTGCCTGATGCTGTGAGGGCTATGTCGAGATAGCCCAGACATTGACGCCCTAAAGACCTGATCTTGTGCTGAATAATGCCCTGGAACTCCGTCTCGCGGTTCACGGACAGACTGATGAGGAACCTGTCGAGCTGATCTTTGTACAACTGATTGTTTTTTACTGTCGAATACGTCAATATCTCAAAGTCCTTGTTGAACTCACGTTTCAGAGCATCCCTGAAAAATCCTATCACTTCGTTCTGCTGTTCCTTTGAGAGGAGATCAACCTTCGTGAGGAGGAGAACTACCCGTGGGGTAAATTCCATCAACTGTTTGATTAATGAAAGGTCATTTTCAGAGAGAGGGCGATCAGAACTGATAGCAACAATAGCAGCTCCCACCCGGGGAAGCCATTCTTCTGATATATCGGTATTGTACTTAAAAATGCTGCCGAGGCCGGGTGTATCTATAAGTCTGAGTCCGGCATACGATTCCAGATTGGGAAGTTCAATATCGACTACTTCGACGTTCTTCTGGTTCGCCTTGTTTTTGGCTTCTGAGATATATTCTTCAACCTCGTTCAGACTAATTTCAGATTGTTTTCCATCGAAATACGTGACAATCGCGTTCTCATGAAGACCATTTCGGATACGCGTGATTACAGTAGTCACTGGTATTACGCCTACGGGAAGAACAGGCCTCCCGATGAGACTGTTGATGAAAGAGCTCTTTCCAGCCTTAAACTGACCGAGAATCGCGACATCAATGAATGGACTTTCCGTAAAGAGTTGCTGACTGGCTTCGATCTGCCGTTCGAGGGATACTATCTGAAATGCCTGAGATGCTTTATTTACTTTTTGCAGGATGCTCCGATGCAAGCTCAAAACAGGATTGGCGGCTAAATCATCCTTTGTCTGTTCCATATGATCTCCTTCCGTAACATGCCTTGGCATTCAAGAACGAACACACATGATACGGCCTGTTATCGATAGGAGTCATCAGCCCGACAGGGCATTTGTGGCGAACTCCATCGCCAAATTAAGGATATAGCAGAATATTGAGCAAATCAAGCAATAGTTAGAACTTCGGTAATAGATCAAAGAATATTAGTTTGAGAGCCAGCACCAGAACTGCGGTCAAGAAGATTCGTCGCAGTAATACATTCCCCAACTTAAGGGCTACGCTTCCGCCGAAGAAAGCTCCCGCAAACATGATGACGCCCAGAAGTACGCCCAGGCGATAATCTACCAGGCCACGCCACATGAAAATAAGCGTGGCCACCAACGAGGACAATACATTAACCACTTTAGTTGTAGAAATGGCTCGCACGAACGTCATGCCGAAAAACGCAACAAAAACAATGGTAAGAACTGTAACATAACCGCCGCTGAAAAATCCTCCATATACTCCCATCACAAACGTCATAAGGTAGCCCAGAAACTCTTTGTTTCGCGACGGTTTAGACCGGCTGAGACTTGTCCCCATGTCTTTGTGAACCGCAGAGAATAGAGCAACAGCGATCATGAAAATCGGGATGATGTACGACATGGTCTTGGACGATATCAGCAAAAGCAGCGCAGCCCCGATCGCAGAACCGGCTAATGTGAGGCCAACGAGAACAGGCAATCGTGGTCTTTCAATTACTCTCTTGCCGTAAAATGATAAGCTACCCCCAACACTCATAAGTGTAAGGGCGAGCATATTTGTCGCAACAGCTGAGCGCGGTTCAATGCCGAACTGGAGCATGACCGGCACCGTAATGAGCGAGGTGCTGCCAGTTACAACACTGATGATGCTTGTAAGAAAAAACACTGTGGCAAGTGCAAAAAGCTCGAAAGGTTCAAGGGCCAATATATGTCTCTTCGGAAAAAGTTGTTTTGTGATCTTCCGCTTCGAAGTAACGCAATCGTCTTAATTTTACAATTACGTGGACTGATTGGCCTACATTAAGGTTCATTTCCTCAAGCATGTCTACGGGTATCTCCGCAAGGAGTTCATTGTGTCCGATGAGAGTTTTGATCCGTGCTATAGACCGCAGTGGAGTGATCTCCAGTATTTTTCCTGTGTAACGGTTAAGGGCCGGTCCTGGCGGTTTCATATTGGAGACATAAATGTCGTGGGGAGGAATTGCAATCTTTCTTATGGCATTCCCTTCATACGGAAGGATTATATGCATACCGCCGCAATCGACTTCTATGAGACCGGATGAGAGTATACGGGAGTGCTCACAGCTCAATATGTTCGGCATCCCTATGAACTCACTCACTACACGGTTCTGAGGATTGAAAAATATTTCATCTGGAGGAGCCACCTGTTCGATGTGGCCTTTGTGAATGATGGCGATTCTGTCCGCGATTTCTTCGGCGCCGAGAAGATCATGTATGACAAAGATGGCAGTCATTTGTAGCTTTCTGAGAAGCGATCCTAATTCGCTTCTCAGATATTTAGCTGTCTGTGCATCGAGGCTCGACGTCGGTTCATCGAGGAGGAGTATCTTTTGGAAAGGGGCCACCGCACGGGCAATAGCGACTCTTTGTCTCTCGCCGCCGCTCAAGTTCTGCGGATATCTTTCTCTGAGTTTCTCTATGTGAAGGGCTTTTGCGAGCTCTGTTACCCGATCAGCAATAGTAGAATTATCGTACCCCTGTATCTTCAAGCCATAGGCGATATTCTTTTCTACCGTGAGATGAGGGAATAGAGCCAGGTCCTGAAACAGATATCCGATTCCGCGCCGATACGGTGGTACGTGGTCCATTTTCTTTCCGTCAAAATAGACTTCTCCCTTGTAATTGGTAAGGCCGGCAATTACGTTAAGGACGGTTGACTTGCCTGCTCCGTTAGATCCGACAAGAGCCATGACCTCTCCGTCTTTCACGGAAAGGTTCAGGCCCTTGAGGACGTGCAATGAGATGTTTTTAAGATCTATCTGTGGCATAACTAATCCCTGTTTCTATGTTGCTTAGACATACGACTGTTTCCTTGTAAATATTCGTACCCCGTACAAAACGCCCAATCCTATGCCGATGAGAATTAACACGAGCACAGCTGTTCCCTCGATATCTGCGTTGGCAAGCCTCATGAAAATAGCCACCGGAAGGGTTTCCGTCTTCATGGCCATCGAGCCCGCAACCGTAATGGTAGCTCCGAATTCTCCCAAAGCTTTTGCCCACGTGAGAATGCTGGAAGCTATGATACCCTGTTTGCTCAAGGGTAAAGTAACGGTGAGAAAAGCTTTGAGCGGGGAGGCGCCGAGTGTTTTCGCGGCATCCTCATATCTCACAGGTATTTCATCCATGGCCGCCTTTATGAGGCGTGTTGCAATCCCAACAGTCGTGATAAATTGGGCGACAAGAATACCATACACGGTAAATACTACCTGAATACCTTTTTG
>CAYYLU010000001.1:11805-67689 GCA_964472475.1 uncultured Syntrophus sp.
CTGCCGGCCGAAAAACTTGTATCTGGAAAGGGCATAGGCCGCGGGAAGAGCAAAGAACACGGAAAGAACCGTGGCGGAAGATGCCACAATAAGGCTCAGTCTCAAAGAAAAAAGAGTTCGTTTTGAAAAAAGCGTTTCGAGAAACAACGGTCCTTCATAAAAATAGAAGAGAGAGAGTACGAGTCCCGCATACAGAAAAAAGATTAAAAAGCCAAAGGAGATGGCGATGCGTTTGAAAGTCATACTATTTCGCTATCCATTCCTTCGGCAGTGTATATTCGCCACCGACAGGCTTTTTTTGTCCGATCCAGGCGGACGCTTCGTCAGGGGTCATGAAGTATTGGTATTTTCTGAATATCGCGCGGCCTTCGTTGGAAAGAAGAAAGTCGATAAATCTCTGTGCAAGGGCGCGATTCGTTGTGAATTGTGAAATGGCGATCGGTATATAACCGATCCTGGGGATTTCTTCTTTCTTAAGGCGAATTGTCTGTATGCGTTCGGGGTCCCAGTGCTCAAAGACGCTCCAGCCGATAACGGCGTCAGCCGCTTTGAGAGAAACGGCTGTTGCTGTTTTTTCGCAACTTTCCGTATAGTTGATGAGGTTCTTTTTGAAGGCAACTTTCTCATCCGTTTTCATGTTTTTTTCGATGATTTCAACGGCATAAAGGCCGACACAGACTCCTTCGGGGTTTGCTATGGCAACTTTGAGACCCGGTTGCAGGAGATCTTTCAGCGATTTTATGCCTTTTGGATTTCCCTTCTGGACATTGATAGCCGGAGCAAGGTATACAATGTACTTCTCTGTTTCCGGAAAAACGAGACTTTTCCTCTTCGCTATCTCCATATAATCGGACGATCCGGGAAAGTAGATATCACCCTTTTTCGCGAGCGTCATCTGTGACAAAACAAATCCGGAGCCGCCGAAGGTGAGATTTACTTTGACCCCTGTTTTTGTCTCGAAAACCTTTGCGGCCTCTTCGGTTGGGGGTTTACTTGCGGCACCTGCAAAGACATATAATTCTTGGCCACAGCAAACACCTGTGAGAACAAAGAGTTGCAGCAGTAACCCCACAGTCCATTTCAAGACAACTCTGTTTCCAAATTTAAACATCTGGTCCTCCTGAAAGCATTTGTCGTTATATTTATTGTGATATAACGATGGCTATATATAGCACAGAGTATCTGAATGTGTCAAATCGCTCGCACTTGCCCTAATCCGTAACAAAGAAAGAGCACCTGCCCGGAAATTGGGGATTACCACATGCCATAATGGAGTTGCACAACCCACCCGTAAGGTTCTCAAAGATGACTATCACACAAGGGATACCTCCCTTCAAGCTGATTCCCGACACCGACAGGAGCATCGCGTCTTGATAATCTTGCCCGTATGCGATCCGACAAGGGTCTCAAAGAACTGGGTCTTTCCTTCCCTTCTCCCGAATCGGCCCGCCTTTCCTCTATGCCTTCCATGACGGGGAGCTTCTCAAGGAGAGGCCCCAACGTGACGCCTTCATCCCGGCGGAGACGGAAGCATTAAAGAACCTCATGAAGGTCCAGGATGATGAGGATCATCGAAAAAACTTTAGACCGTCCTGCCATAGCTAACATCGACGGGGACGCGACTGTCATCGGGAGTTCCAAGTAAGAGGCACGACCGACCTGCCTCGGAGATGAAGGCTACCAGCCGGTGATCAACTATTGGGCCGACGAAGATATGATCCTCACTGATGAGTTCAGAGGCGGTAACGTCCCCGCGGTCTATGACCTCCCCTCCTCTCTTGTGAGATCTGTCGAGATGCTCCCCGAAAGCGTCACTGAAGTGCGCTACCGTGCCGATTCCGCTTCGTACAGTCACGACCTCATGGACACCCTGCGGGGAGGCCTCGATATCAGCGGCAGACGTATCAGGAGTATCTTCGCCACCGCCTGTTTTGCCTGGCTCATCCATTCAATGAAGGTGAAATAAGGGAGCTCGTAAGGTTCGTTACTGATTGTGGACTCCAGTGACATTTTCATTGTGAATGCATAGTCTCTGCAAATGGGGTAAAACGACGTATCTACGTTCCATATACTGTGATATACTAGCAATCGTATGAAGAGGGTTTTGGCGATTGCTTTCTGTTTTGCTTTTCTGAACTCGTCTGTTCCATTTTCTTCAGCTGTCGGTTGTACAATATGGGCTGCTACGGGCGATGAGGTCCAGGGGAAGGGGAGCCTCATAGGAAAAAACAGAGACAACCTTTCGCATCTCCGGACCATTCCGAAGGCGGTTTTCCCTGAAAAGGGATTCAGTTTCTACGCCCTGTTTGACACGGAAGCGAACGGCTATGTCACAGCCGGCATTAATGAAAAAGGGCTGGTAGTCGTAAATGCCGCCGCCAACAGCGTACCAAGGGAACAGAGGTTTGTGGCTAACGAAGATCTCACATACAGATTACTTACTTCTTTTGACTCGACCGATTCGCTTATTCTGCAAAAGGCTGTTTTCGGACAGAGCCACCCTGCTATATACATCATCGCCGATTCATCAAAGATCATGTCAGTCGAAATAGCGCCCGGGGGGAAACACTCGATAACAGTACGTGAGAATGGAACTCTCGTTTTTACAAATCACTACACAGCACCGGATCTGCTCTGCGAAAACAGACTGGCCAGCAACGGGAGCATGCAAAGACTCCGGCGGATTCGTGCGCTTATATCACACCGCGCACATCCGTTTCATCTGCATGATTTCGTGTTTATCAGCAATGATAAACACGGGGGGGCAGAAGCATCCTTATGGAGAGCACCCTCAGGGTCAGGATCTATACGAACGCTCGCAAGCTGGATTGTACATGTACCACCTGAGGGGCATCCGTTATTGTACGTTAAAATAGCAAATGAGTCAGAGCCGGAAATCATACGTACTATTAAGATTGATCAATCGTTCTGGAAGCAGGAAAAGATCGGTGCCGATGCCGATTTCAAATCCAATTTTTGAAACGTGATCTCACGTAACCAATAACTTTTTTGGCGATGTTTTCTTTGTACGGTTGACTGGCTACCGCTTTGGGGGATAGAGTAACATCTTCGGCCACACCGCTTTCGAGCTTAATCAGTCTATGTATCTTTTGCCAATCAACTTTGTCTGAAACAGCCCGTGAAGATGTCAGTTCGATTACGCGATCCTTAACAGACGAATACTTTCTGTATACGTCAGTACGCACTTCAAGATATATTCTCCCATCATCCATGACGGCAATTTTCACAGGCTCATAGATAATTTCACCCTTTGTCCTGACATTAACCATTTTATAAAACTGCTCGATATGCTGGGGCAGCATCCGAATACATCCATGACTGGCATAACGGTATACGCTGGCGGGCCATATCGTTTCGTGGATGAGAGTCGCCGGTATTGATGTTTCGATGGCATATTTACCCAAGGGATTTTTAGGTCCGGGCGGAACCGTCTCTTCCACAGTCTTACCTTTCACGAAGTTTTCGACTTGTATGGAATTGGGAACGTACCAGGTAGGATTCTTTCTTTTGTTCGTTATGAAAAAACTCCCAGTCGGAGTCCTCCAATCAGATATATCTGTTTTCGTAAGGGCCCCAAGGCCGACAGGGAAAAATACAATCCCCCCGTCTTTGAAAAAATACAGCGACCTGTCAGGTATGTTGATGATAATTCCATTCTTAAGTGATTTCGGAACAATTCTTCGCGTGTTTATCCTGAGCACGGTACCGGGAACAAGCGGTTGACCGGCTATAATATTATTCTCCTGCGCAATCGCCTTCCAAAAAACACCGTACTGAGCGCCTATAAGGAGAAGATTCTCGTTCCTTTGAACGACATGGGTCTTCTCTTCGCCTATCAACGTGTCTGTAGCAAAGCCTGCCAGGGGCCAAACACAGAAAAACAACATACACATTGTCCGGTAGATGGTTTTCATGCAGAAATTCATTGTTATCTTATTATAAGACATTAAGATTGGCAACAGAAATAATCGATGCGTCTGCTGTTATTGCCGGACTCGCCGATTTGTGGTACGCTTATTAAAACAATTGTAGATTTATAAGAAGTTGGGTTTATGGAACAGATGTATTCCCGCAATTCAGACAGAAGTCTGCATATCATAGGAATCATTCACAGAGATGCGCGGAATAGCCGGTGCATAAAGCAATATCTGGATGGTATAAGACCCGATACTGTCACACTTGAATTCTCACACTACGGCCTGCAGTTCAGGAAAAAATATAGTGATGGCTACATACAAAGGCTTGAATCTGTCAAAAGATGCATGCATAAGGAAGGGGTAGCCGTAAATGCAGATTCCCTATTGCAGCTTAGGGCTTACATGAACGTACCCTCCGAATATGACGCCGCCCATGCATACTGCGCGGCAACCGGTGCCCGGTTGTATCTGATTGATATGGACAGATATTCTCGTATAAATCTCAAAGTTTCTGACGAACTATTCAGCGAAGAAAATATAAGGAAAGTGGCCGCGACGCCCGTTAACAATTCGCATAGAACCGAGCGCGTCATGGCAGAGCTCTTCTTTAAGTCAGACGTCAAGACTATTACCTATTCAAACGAAATGTCCGTTCGCGACAGGTACATGTCTCGCAGGATACAAGTACTATTCAACAAAAATCACTGTAGGCACATTGCTCATATAACCGGATGGCGCCATTTAGAAGATCCACAGGGCATCTTTGCACCACTTCGCCCTATTAAATTGTTTGCCTATGATTAGACTCTTTGTGTTTGATCTCGGAAACGTGATTCTCCCTTTTGAGCACAGTCAGATAGCATCCAAACTACATGAATTCTCACGCATTCAAAGCCGCTTCACCCCTGCCGATATATTCCAGTATTTGTTTGACCAGGAAAAAGGTCTGGTAAATCCGTACGAAGAAGGCCTGATGTCCTCAAGGGATTTTTTTGCAAGATTGCGGGAGAGATACAAGCTCGAACTCGAATTCGAGGAATTCAAAGACGTCTGGAATCTTATTTTTGATGAGAACCCTGAAGTTAATGATGTTATCACATATTTGAAGAATAGTGGTTACCCCGTCTTTCTCTTGAGCAACACCAACGAGCTTCATTTCTCTTACATCACCGAACGCTTCCCGATTGTACACGCTCTGGATGAGTGGATACTCTCCTATGAAGTGGGCGCAAAGAAACCGAAACAAAAGATATTCGACGCAGTATTTGAAAGGACAGACGCCAAAAGAGGAGAGACGTTGTTCATTGACGACCTGAAGCAGAATGCAGAAGCAGCAGCCGCTTACGGACTTCAAAGTCTCCATTTTCAAAACACAAAAGACTTATGGGAATTGCTCAAGGAAAATAGTATATAAACTGATGCTTCAATTCCCGAACATTGACCCGGTAATCTTCAGGATTGGACCTCTCAGCATGAGGTGGTACGGTCTCATGTATGTTTTCGGGTTTGCCTCCTCATATCTCCTTGTAATGTATCAGATTAGAAAGCGGGCCCAGGAATTAAACCGGGCCGCAATGGATGACCTTTTCTTCTACTTGATATTAGGTCTCATTTTAGGGGCCCGTTTGGGATATGTGTTGTTCTACAATCTCGAATTTTATCTTGCGAATCCTCTTGAAATCTTTGTTGTCTGGCGCGGGGGCATGTCGTTTCATGGAGGTCTGATCGGTACGATCATAGCAGGTGCAATAGTGATGAGGATGAAGAAATTGGATTTTCTTCAGACTGCTGATCTCATTATTCCTACCTGTCCGGTTGGTATAGCTTTCGGCAGACTCGGCAATTTCATTAACGGCGAGCTGTTCGGAAAACCCGCAACAGTACCCTGGGCAATGATTTTCCCGGAGGGAGGGCCTGCTCCGCGACATCCCTCTCAACTCTACGAGATGTTTTTCGAGGGTATTCTCCTGTTTGCTATTCTCTGGATTTATAAAGACCATAAGAAGAGGGATGGTGATGTATTGGCTCTGTTCCTTATATTATACGGCCTGTTCAGGTCCTTCTGCGAGCTCTTCAGGGAACCTGACATGCAGCTCGGCTACTTTTTCGGGTTCTTCAGCATGGGACAGATACTCAGCTTTTGTATGATTCTGATCGGAGTCGGATTGAAGTACGTCTATCTGCCGGGAAGGAAATAGAATCGTTCGGAATGGAGTTCAAAAAAAGCAAAAAAATAGACTATACGGGTGTTCCTTTCTTGCTATGCGCCTTGAACCAGTAGCCACTTTTCGACAAGACCCTACGACACAATAGACTCAATGGCTCTACAACTGACTACCTGATAACGTCTTCCTTCTTCAGATCGGCGATTTCTTCTGCGCTGTAGCCGATTTCAGAAAGGATCTCCGTGCTATGTTCGCCAAAATCGGGTGCTTTGCGCGTCCACCGAGCAGGCGTATCACTGAAATCCCATGGGAAACCGACCATCTTTATGTTTCCCCAGTCAGGGTGCTGCACGTTTATAAAGTAATTATTTGCGAGTGCCTGAGGGTCGTTTGACACTTCAAGAGGAGATTGAATAGGTGTACAGATACATCCCTCTTCTTTAAGAATTCCCATCCATTCATCGCGCGTCTTCAGAGCAAAGCGCTGATCGAAAATTGAGACCAGCTCTTTCGCATTTCTGCCTCTGGCCTCTATGCTGTTAAATTTTGGATCGTTCTGTAGTTCTGTAATCCCCGTAACCTTGCAGATTTTTTCCCAGTATCTGTTTGGGTCGAGGTGCGCGATAACAATCCATTTGTCGTCCTTGCAGCGATAGTGATTGTAAAGGGGATTACCGGCTGTCGCTCTCAATTCCCTGCCAAATTCCTGCCCCAGCACAGCAGGGGCTTCCATGAGCAGGCCGAGCATTGCTATGACACTGCCCATGAGAGAAGTGTCAACAACCTGTCCTCTTCCGGTCTTTTCCCTTGCGTACAAAGCTGCTGTAACACCCCACGCACACATAAGCGCTCCAATTTCATCCCCCATTCCGGGGAGAATTTGGGCAGGAGGGGTGCCCCTTTCACCGGCACACATCATGAGGCCGCTTCGTGCAATCCCGGTATAGTCAAAAGAGAGGTCGTTCGCATCCGGTCCTTTCCTCCCCCATCCTGACGCCTGAGCATAGATAAGTCTCGGATTTCTTTTAAGTAAATCCTCAGGTCCTATGCCAAGATCAATCGGGGCCTCGATACTCATGTTGTTCAGGAATACATCAGCAGAGTCTATCAACTTAAGGAAAATCTCTTTCCCTTTCTTTTCTTTCATATCGAGTACCAGACTTCTTTTGTTTCTGTTGTTGTGTTCAAAATAGTAATTGTTACCCGTCAGTCCTGACATCGCTCCTATAATACTCATGAATTTCCGCGCAGGATCACCGGTTTTCGCTTCGATTTTTATGACGTCAGCCCCCAGGTCGCCCAGTCGCATTCCTGCAACCGGCCCCTGTTGAAACATCGTAATCTCCAAAACTTTAACTCCGCTTAACGGTCCCGCGGCCATTTCACTCCTCCTGAGTTTTTTAACAAAAGTCAGATAATCTAATATGAAACAACCGGAGAAGCAAACTAAATTGTTAGCCAAAACTTGACAAAACAGAATTAATACATATGATTTATGAACCCTCATTGGGGTAACAAACTGATTAAGGAGTGTAAAATGTTTGAGGTATCTGATAAAGCAGGAGATGTGATAAAACAATTTATCGAAGGAAAAGAAGGCCCTCGTGCAATAAGAATCACGCTGAATGAGGGTGGCTGATCGGGTCCCGCTCTGGGTATGGCTCTGGATGAGCCCAAAGAAACTGATGAGACTTTCAATGAAAAGGGTATTACTTTCCTGGTGGATAAACAGCTTTTTGAGGAAGTAAAACCAATAAATGTTGATTATGTTGAATCCGCAATGGGTGCAGGATTCTCACTGACATCCAACCTGCAGAGAAGCGGCGGCGGCTGCGGAAGCAGCTGCAGCAGTTGCTGACCGGGAGATTTTTGGCGGTCCGGCCTCTCGGCCGGATCGTCTTTTTTTGTTTCAACCGTAAAACGATTTATCCTGCCATATAACAATGCTTAAACGTGGTAGCGTAACATAACTTCCGCGGGATCAGGATTAAGGAACGTCTGCTGCTCAAGATAAGAATCCGCATACTTGTTCCTGTAGTGATTAAGGATCACAATCGGCGCTATTAGGGGTATTCTCTCTTCCCGATAGATCTCAAAGACATCCAGCAACTCTCTTTTTTCGAGGGCCGTCAGACGTTTCTTGAAGTATCCCATTATATGCGATAGCACATTTATGTTCTTCCCGATGGTTGACGGGATATCAAGCGCTTTCATCATCAGCGAAATGTAATTCGTTTTCACCCGTTCCCCCGGCTTGATATCGGCTATAAACCGGCCGAGCAGTCTTGCATGCGCGATGCTGTGCGCATGAATCTGATATTTCTGATGCTCGTGAAATTCTCTAAGATTTCTTATTGTGTTCCCATTTTCAACCAACTGGTGCCAGCGCTTCATAACAAAGCATTTTTCGATGAATACTTCTCTGGTTTGCGCGTTCTGCAGCATTTCGTCATCAATGACCGGCACGAATGGAAAACTTTGTGTGAATTGATCTGCGAAAAGGCCTATCCCGCTTTTTCGCGCAACACCATGTTCGTCATATATCTTCACACCTTTTAATCCTGAGGAAGGCGAACGGCTCTTGAAGATAAAACCGCACAGTTTTTCTTCCGCCAGACGGGTAGTCCTTTCCCTTGCCCACATGAGCATCTGTTTCGTGAAATCTCTTCCGCTCTCAACTGCCACCAGGTGCGGCACCCCGGAGGGCGATCCAGTCAGCCGCATAGCTTCTCGCGGCACGGGCAGACCCATTTCGACTTCCGGGCACACGGGCACTAATCGAACATACCTTTGCAGAATATCGGTAATGTACCTGTCGCGCTTGTCAGCCGCATCATAACGAACTCTTTCCCCCGCAAGGCAGGCGCTGACACCAATTCTTATTTGATTCATTTCCCTCAATTTGAACAGTCCAGAAGCACCTTGAGGGCTTCACCGGTTTTTGCTTTTTTGAACGCCTTCCTGAACTCGTATATTGGGTAAACGGCCTGAACAAGCGGTGCTACATTGACGCGTTTGCCGGCAAGGAGTTCTATCGCATTTTTAAAAGGACCACATCTGGAGCCGACAACGCGCAATTCATTGATTGCCACGGGCGCCATGTTTATTCTGTACGATGACGCTCTGGTGGTCTTCAGTACAACGGTTCCTCTTGGTTTTGCCATAGAGAGCGCTATCATGAGCCCATCGCCCGAGCCGGTTGCTTCAACAACGATATCGTACTTGTGTACGTGTTGTTCTTTCAAAAGTCGAAAAGGTATTGTCCTGATACCGGCGTCTTCCGCCAATAACATTTTCTGTGGATGTTTGCCCGCGAGCGTGACGCAAGCACCCGTGAGATTAAGAACAGATGCGCAGAGGAGGCCCAGTTTGCCGTCGCCGAGCACAAGAATGTCGTTTTCTGATTTTATAATGACCTCTTGTTGTATATCGCAAGCAGCAGCCAACGGCTCCACAAATACGGCATCCTCATCTGCGATAACAGGTGGAAGAACATGTAGGTTACGATACGGCAGCGAGATGTATTCTGCAAATGCACCGTCCCTTCCCCGGATGCCTATTGCTTTGCCCGAGACACAGTGTTTCTCCATACCAGACATACAATGTTCGCATACGCCGCACCCGCAGTTGATCTCACCTGTGACCCTTTTCCCTATCAGATGCATCGCCTGCTCCGGCGCAGACTCAACAACGCCGACAAATTCATGGCCCGGTATGCCCCTGAAATTCGAATAGCCTTTTAATATTTCCAGATCCGTGTTGCAGATTCCTGCCATTTTCACGCGCACCAGAGCCTCCGCAGGCCCCGGTATTGGAACCGCATAATCTTTAACAAACTTCAGTTCTCCATCGAACACAACCGCATTCATCTTTGTCGGCACAGAATTGGGCTTTCGCATCTTACGGCTTTCGATTTGCAATTTGCCAATCACGGTCTCGCATGTTTATCCACAAACCAGTCGATAAGGGCCCTGGAGATGCTGATCTTGTCAGGTATATCGGGAAGCTGATCGGGTGAAAACCATTGCGCCTCGACAATCTCTTTGCCATCCACCGCAATTTCCCCATACGAATGCTGCGCCGTGAAGCCAATCATCAGAGAATCGGGAAAGGGCCAGGGTTGGCTACCGAAGTACTGAATGTTACTGACGCCGATGCCGATTTCCTCCCGAATTTCCCTGATTACTGTTTGTTCCAGTGATTCTCCCGGCTCGACAAAGCCTGCAATAACACTGTAAAGCCGCTCCTTAAATCCGCTTGCACGTGCAAGGAGCACTTTCCCTTCGCGTTCCACAAGCACTATCACAGCAGGAGAGATGCGGGGAAATACAGTGAAACCGCAACCGGTGCACTGCTGGGCCAGGATATCATCCCGCCTGAGCAGCGGCGCACCGCAACAACCGCAGTACCGATGTGTGTTCTCCCAGTTGATTATCGAAAGAGCGCGGAATGACATGTTAAAGAGATCCTCGTCAATCGATCCGAAGACGCTCCTTAATCCCTGGAAATCCATAGCAACAGGCGCTGCAGCGTCATCTGACAAACAGGCAGCGAAACAGGGGACAGCATCAATATCACCTATGAAACGCTGATAGACAGCCTCTACACCCAATTCGCTCAACGTGCACACCCGCGGAAGAGCTACACCGCCATTATTGTCTCTGAGCAATATCTTCTGCCCTCGAAAAATAAACCATAATGCGGGGACACCTGCTGAAGGCTTACAATCTACATCCGCAATGGAAGAATTATTCACGAACAAATATTACGTAACAACGCGTAAAAGTCAAGCAGACGCGGTGGTGAACAGGTCTCTCCGATTTGCAGTATACAACTGAGGTGATATGTTCATTTGACATTATTGCCAGCTTTGGGAGAATTGTTTTATAATAAGTACGATGGATATTCAAACCATCTCACGAAGCGAGGAAATTTACAGAAAGATCAGCGCCCCCGCGGCTGAATCTCATGTGAATGTCAGTTCCGAAGACCCGAAGAAGCGTTACGTATTCACAGCTCAAGAAAGGGCAAAACAGCACAAGAGGACCGATGCATCATCACTGCCGGTGAGGAGGGATGATCAAAAATCTGTAGCGGAAAAAAGGTTGGCTCTGGTAAAGCTAAACAATGGGCCAACCGTATCTTCGGACGAAATAGACCTGGAGTATGTATTCAACATTGACAAGACTTTTCTGCAATTCAATCTCGAAACAGATGTTCTCACAAATCAGTATGCAATCGGCAAGATAGTTTTGGAAAAACGTGAGCAGATTATCGGCAGGTACAAGAACGCGCAGGCTTTTGAATTAACACCGGAATCGCACATTACCGTATACGTCTGATCACCCTTATTACACGTGCGGAAATCGTTTAAGTATTTGATTTGTTGACAAAAGTCGTCCGGATAATTAATCTATATTACTGAGATTATGGATCTATTTAACGAGCGAGAGAAGACAGTACTGGAATTAGTTCTGGAAAATTACATAGCTTCTGCCGAACCTATCGGGTCGGGTATCATTGCGAAGACGATGAAGAACAAGTTGAGTTCGGCAACCATACGCAATATTATGGGAGACTTGGAAGCTCTTGGGTTTCTTTACAAACCGCATGCAGTGGCCGGAAGGATTCCGACTCCGAAGGCTTTCAGGTACTATGTCAACGCCCTTCCGCGGGCAGGCACCCCCGGGAGAAAAGAGTTGAAAGCCCTGGAATATCTCACTCGATCAGGCTACGCGCGCGTCGAGGATATTATGGAGGACGTTTCCAAGGTGCTCGCTTCTATTTCAAGCTGCACGAGTATCGTGGTGGAGCCAAAAATAGATATGATGCTGTTTAAGGAAGTTGAGTTCGTGAAGATGTCCAGGAGATCGATTCTGATGGTATTTGTAACCTCTTCCGGGACCATATATAAGAAGATGGTGGAAACGGATGAAGACCTGAGTCTGGGCATACTGTCTGAAATGCGAGAGTACATGAACGGTATGTTCAGCGGCATACCTTTCTACACTTTGAAAAACGCTCTGCTGCAGGACTTGAAAAAAGACAGGGAAACATTTAGACTTCTGTACGATAAAATAAAAGATACACTCGACGCAATTATCGGAGAAGAGGAAGAAAGAGAAGTATACATCGAAGGAACATCCCAGATGATCGGTGTCCCTGAGTTTTCCGATATCGAACGACTCAAAGACATCTTTAAAGCACTTGAAAACAAGGAGAAGCTCTTTAAGCTCTTTGACAGATGTCTAGGGCAGGAAGGGCTTCGTGTGATGATCGGGAATGAGAATGAAGTCAGAGAGATGTGGAATACAAGTATCATCATGTCGACGTACACGATTACTGAATCAAACCGTGGCATCCTTGGCGTAATTGGGCCTATGCGTATGGACTATTCGAGAATCATTCCGCTTGTTGATTACACCGCCAGGATGATGACAGATATTCTGAGAGTCATGTGAGGTAAGTGATGGAAGAAAAGAAAAAAGACGAAGACGTGAAAGAAGCCGAAGATCAGGGACAGGAAGAACATAAAGACGAGAAAAGCAAGAAAAAGAAAGTAAAAGAAGAAAGTGCAGAAATACTGAAGAATGTGGTTGCGGAAAAGGATGCAGAGATCAAATCACTTCAGGAGAGAATACTGTACCTGCAGGCTGATTTTGAGAATTTCAAAAAACTGAAAAACAAGGAACGAGTCGAAACGTTGAAGTTTGGTAATGAGTCTTTACTTAAGGAATTGATCCCTGTAGCGGACAACCTCGATATGGCAATAAGCCATGCATCCAGTTCAGAGGAATGCAAGGGCGTTCTCGAAGGTGTGAAACTTACACGAAACGAATTCATGAAGGTACTCGAAAAGGCCGGCATAACAAGTGTCGAAGCAATAGGCAGGAAATTCGACCCGAATCTGCACGAAGCCTTTTATCAAGAAGAAAGAGATGATCTGGAGCCCGATACAATAATCTCTGAATTCCAGAAGGGCTACATGCTGAACGACAGACTAATCAGGCCATCGCGCGTCATCCTTTCAAAAAAACCGGAAATCCAGTAGAATAACAGGTAATAATGAGAAGGGAAAGCATCGATTATTATGAGATCCTTTGTGTCTCACGGTCCTGCAATGATGAAGAACTGAAGAAAGCGTATCGCAAACTGGCGCTGCAGTACCATCCCGACAGAAACCCCGGAAACAAGGAAGCTGAAGAACATTTTAAGAAAGTCAGTGAAGCATATGCCGTTCTCAGCGATCCCGAAAAGCGACAGCGGTATGATCGGTTCGGTTCCACCGGAGATTTCGGCTCCGTCTTTGATTTCGGCTTTCAGGGGAATTTTGACAACGTGTTCAACGACCTGTTTAGTGATTTTTTTGGGGCACAGAAGCAGCAGCGCGGCAGAAAAGGGGACGACCTCAGGTATAATCTGACTATAGAGTTCGAAGAAGCAGTCTTTGGGGGCGATAAAGAGATTGAACTGCCCAAGGAGGAGCGATGCCAGGCGTGCAACGGGTCCAGGGTTGAACCTGGACATCAGCCGGTTATATGCAGTGCATGCGGTGGCAGAGGACAGGTGCGGCAGAGTCATGGTTTTTTTACGATTAACAGAACCTGTGAAGCATGCGGTGGTGAAGGCCATATTATCAAGAACCCTTGTAAGACATGTAAAGGCCGGGGGAGTGTCCGGTCGAAAAAGAAGCTCAAGATCAAAATACCACCCGGCGTGGATACCGGAACAAGGCTGAAACTCAGAGGCGAAGGTATGTACCAGGGGGGAGATACAGTCCCCGGAGATCTTTACATAGTCCTTCAAGTTAAAGAACATGCAGTCTTCGAACGCGCGGGAGACGACATTTCCGTCCTGATAGATGTCAATTATCCCATTCTGTGTCTCGGTGGTGAAATACCGGTCCCAACCATAGAAGGACAGACTACACTCAAAATACCTGCAGGGACACAGCCCGGCAAAGTATTCAGGGTAAAAGGTCTGGGGGTTACTAAATCAAACGGATACGGCCGCGGTGATCAGCTCGTTTATCTGAATATCGTTGTCCCCAAAACCCTTACCGACAAGCAAAAAGAACTCATGGAAGAATTGGCAAGGGAATTAAAAGATGCTCCTAAAACCCGCAAGGGTTTCAAAGAGAAATTCGCTGAAATTTTTGAATAGTAAACATACACAACAGCTAAACTCGCAAGTTTTCGTGTCGGGACAGTTTCATTTGCCTCGCACTCGAAAATAGACCACTGGCCGGCAGAAAATCAAAACAACCGCTGGATGATAGCAACCAACTACCCGCGAAACGGGTGCCCGATTCATTAATGTCTGCGTCGTGCAATGCTCGTTATCAGAGCGCCAGAAGCCCTAACGACGATCTTACTTCATCCATAGTCTCTGAAGCTATTTTGCTGCATTTGGCTGCACCGTCCCGCAGGACATCCATCACGTAAGGGTGGTCTTCCCTTAACGTCAGTGCCTTCTCGCGAATGGGATTCAGCTCACGACGTACATTTTCGAAAAGCATCTTCTTGCAGTCGATACATCCGATGTCTGCCACCCTGCATCCTTTGCCGATCTGAAGAAGCATTTCATTATCTGAAAAGGCCCTGTGAATTGTGTATATGTTGCAGATATCCGGATCGCCGGGGTCTTTACGGCGTACACGATTCACGTCCGTCACGGCAGTACGCAGTTTTTCCCACACCACTGAATCTTCTTCCATAATACCTATGTAGTTATTGAGCGTTTTCGACATCTTTGCTTCTCCGTCGACACCCAGAATTTTCGGAGCCATTGACAGTATCGGTTGAGGTTCGGGGAATACATCACCAAACCGGGCATTGAACTTTCTCGCGACCTCACGTGAGAGTTCTATGTGCTGAACCTGGTCCTCGCCAACCGGGACAAACCCTGCTTTGTACAGGAGAATATCCGCCGCTTGCAGCACAGGATAGTCCATCAGACCCATGTTAATATTTGATCTATGTTGTTTGGACTTGTCTTTGAACTGCGTCATACGCTCCACTTCGCCGATCGGGGTGACACAGTTGAACGCCCATGCAAGCTCCGTATGTTCTCTAACGTGTGACTGGACGAAGATCTTACACTTTTCAGGAGAAAGACCGCATGCTAACAATATCAGAGCAGTGTCAAGAATCCTGTTCTTGAAATCCTCTACTGAGTACTCAACCGTTATTGCGTGATAATCGACAACGCAAAACACGCAATCGTATTCATCCATTAAGTACACCCAGTTTCGTATCGCACCGACATAATTACCGAGGTGTATTTCACCCGTTGGCTGAATACCGCTGAAGATCCGTTTCATTGACATCCTCCCGAAATAATTCCTTAATGTACAACAAAGAGGGGTTCAAATCAAAGATTTTGGCGGTCCGCGCGGCACATACTCTGACGATCCCGTGAATTCTTGACAAGAATCCTCGATGATACTATAGTTGTGTCTGCACTTCAAATATAACGACAATCACGAAGACCTGCACGAGTTGTTCACAGGAGACGGAAATGAGTCAGAAGATGGACCGGCAGCTTAGCCCCGAAAGTGAGGCACTGAAGACTATTCAGCTTCAAGGCCTTAAATGGACAGTCGATCATGTGTACAGAGGATCCCGGTTTTACAAAAAGAGATTTGATGAACACGGCGTGAGGCCTGAACAGATCAACTCTCTTGATGATATACAATTGCTTCCTTTCACAACATCAAAAGACCTTCAAGAGGGTTATCCTTTCCCGCTCCTGAGTCTCCCTATGGACGATGTTGTTCGCATTCACGCCTCCAGCGGAACAACCGGCAAACGCAAAGTCCTTTGTTACAGTAAGAAAGATATTGAGGACTGGTCATCCATGATGGCACGATGTTTTGAATATGCCGGGTGTACAAGACAGGACAGGATTCAGATAGCGGTGGGGTATGGGGTCTGGACGGCAGGTGCGGGTTTCCAACTGGGCTGCGAAAAATTCGGCGCGACAGCTATTCCCATAGGACCCGGCAATCTGGACATGCAATGCCAGTTTTTGGAAGACTTCGGGACAACAGTCATGTGCTGTACAGCCTCCATGGGTCTTCTCCTCGCGGAGGAAATCGAAAGGCGCGGCCTACGCAGAAAAATACCACTCAATAAGATGATTTTTGGTGCTGAACGGAGCAGCGACACCATGAGAAAAATGATTTCCGGAATGTCCGGTGTCGATATCTCCATGCTATTCGACATACCCGGACTAACTGAACTCTACGGCCCCGGCACAGGATTAGATTGCATACACCACAAAGGCATTCATTATTGGGCTGATTATTATATTCTGGAAGTCCTTGACCCGGAGACGCTTGAACCGGTAAAAACCGGCGAAATCGGAGAGATGGTTGTCACAACACTGAAGAAAGAGGCAGCACCGCTGGTGAGGTACAGGACGAGAGACCTCACACGGCTCATTCATGAGCAATGCCCCTGCGGAAGCAGTATGCCTATGCATGACAGGATATTGGGACGTTCGGATGACATGTTTATCATTCGTGCTGTTAACGTGTATCCGAGTCATATAGATCAGCTGTTATCGGCCGTTGAAGGTGTCGGAAGCGAATACCAGGTGATACTCAGCCGTGAAAAAGACGGAAAAGATTACATGCTCCTCAAATTGGAAAGAGCCTCCGGGCGTAACGACTCTGCCGATCCGGAGGTAAAAACGCTCGTTCAACAGGCAATTAAGAAACAATTGCTCGTCAGTTGCGACGTTGAAATAGTAAATTACGGTAGCCTCCCACGTAGTGAAAAGAAAACAAAACGAGTGTTTGATAACAGGGATTAGCCGTAAACAGCAGGCTAACAAAAACCCAGAGAGTGGACCACGCAAAAAAAGGTACCGTAATGTCGTCATTCCTCTCTGTTCGGGAAGTCAAGCAAACGGACGATACTCCCGCGGTATGGGGAGCAGCCAATATTCCTCATGCAGATGACGAGCATGCAGGCGGAGAAACCCTCATGTTAGAATTGAAGCTCTTTCTTGTACCGGGTTTACAGCGGTATTTCCTGGAGGCGGCTCAACGAGCATGAGACGCCTCCTAATCTAACAATGGTTTGGCGAGGCTATTTTGCCCATTCCTGCCAGGGCATACCCGTTTTCTTCTCCCAGTCCGATTCAAACCGGTCCGTGAAAAACGCATACAACTTTTTCGAGATTTTCTTCCATCCCGATTCATAATCGGTTTCCAGTATATCTTCCAGAAAAGGTACGATTTCGCCTAACTTGTCTTTTGGAAGATATGCCCTCGCCCTCATTTCATAGGATCTCTTCAGGGCATCGGGACTGAGCGCGTGTGCCGTCAGCATTGCCACCTTAAGCCCTTTTTTGACGGCTATGTCGAGAAGGTCGAAACCTCGCACACCCATGATATCAAGGATAACAATATCATAGGAGCTTGTCTCAAGGAGCTTTTCGGCAGACTCAAACGTCGTCGCTGTCTCAAATGTACAATCAGGACAGGCATCCATTATCTCTTCCTCGAGCACCTCCAGGACATCCGGTTCATCGTCGACAGCCAGTATCTTCTTACCACTCAGACTTGAATTGGCCATTCGGTCCTCCCTGTTTTATTTGTCATATCCTATATCACAGGCGTGGTATCCGCACGGTAAAGCACGATCCCGCTAAAGATCCGCTTTTCAGGGATATTCCTCCGCCCATCGTCTCAACTATATTCCTTACACATGAAAGACCGAAACCTAATCCTTCGGGGGCTCCCGTACTGCCCTTCGCTTCACAGAATCTGTTGAAAACACTGTTTTGTCGTTCAACTGGTATTCCGTTACCGTCGTCTTCTACAGAGATAATGAGGTCCCCATCTCCCTCAACGGAAATATTTACGGACTTCTTCCGGTATTTTAGTGCATTCGAAAAAAGATTACGCACAATCTGGGCCACTTTTCTTTGATCATGAATAAACATTTCCGTCAAATATTTTCCTGAAACCGACAAAAAGATATTATTCTCACTCAAAACGGCATCAAAATCAGCTCTGTTTGTTGCTCCACAGAGTGCTTCGGCAATATCAGGTTTCAGCACCTCAATGGCATCCCTGACAGCATCACGGAGGACTTCGTCTATGAGGAAGTGATCTTTCCTGAAAAGTCTTTCTTCAGAACGGTATACCTCAACCATCTCCTGCAACAACATCCTTGCCTTTTCGGTGTTCCGCTGAATACGCCTTAAGGATTCCTTATGGGCATTTTGATATGGACCATATTTGTCCTCTCTGGACAGAAGTGCGTTAATGCTGGTTGAACAGATTGAAAGCGGTCCTGTCAGGTCATGAATAAGCAGATCAATCAAAGCATCTTTTTGCGTCATGATTCACTTCCGCGGTGAAATATGCCTGTTGCACTCAATCGTACCATATACGATCGAGTAATAAAAGCCAAAAGTATGGGGCAGCTGGCACCGTTCAATCGAGGATTCAGCAATCAAAAACGGCAGGCGTACTAGTCTCAATTTTCCTGCCTTAACAACACGCTCAAGTCATTCGCGACATCCGTTGAGAAATTCTCCACGTTCTTCGTCATGCTCTTAGCAAGGGCTTCTGCGGTCTTCTCCGGGATCCTGCTTGAATACCGGTATATCTTCTGAAGCCGCAGTCGCTTCGACGGCTGAGACACTTTATTGTCAGACAAAATGACTTTTATCGAAAGAACAGCTTCACTCACAGGCCCCTCATCGGATTCATAGAACTGATCAATAAAACCGTCGAGCACATACCGTACACGCTCGTCACTCTGGTATGAAAATACTTCCCTGAAAAGACGGGTAGACCTCAGGTCTCTTGACAGGAGGTCGTTCACCATGTCTGCCGGATGTATGCTCCAGCGGCTGCCCACATATGAATCGAGGCGAAAGGCTGCCGGTTTGTATATCATAGCAGTTGTATTATACGCCTGTGCAACTGAAAACCTTTCTACTCGAATGAATTCTTCGCTGTTGTTCGGTCCGTTTAGCTCAGGTACGGGATAATCAAGTATGAACCGGTCCATCTGATAAGGCGCCTTTGTCCTTTGGAGGCATCCCGAAAACAAGACCACTATCGCAAGAAACACTATGATCAGAGAGTAGGGTCGGACGCAGTTTAGCATTTTTCACCTCTTTTTCGACGGCGGAGTGCTGAAGATGATGTCGGAAGGATCTGCCTTCAATCTGTCCAGAACTTCATCGACATTTTCGGAGGCCCTGCGCAGATTCTCGCTGGTTGCGAGTAGGTCGTGCATAATAATCCGTACTTTACGATTTGTATTATCAATCAATCGGTTTGCCTTGTCCGTCGTATCGGCAAGATTGAGATCATCTGTCTGTTCTTTCACTTTGCTGATGACCGCTCTCGCTTCTTTTATGCTTTCCCGCGTGTCACTCACGATATCTTTTATATTACTATCGGACACAATTGAATTTACCTTGCCGGCCGCATCTTCGAGGTTTGCGGTCATAACATCAATGTTACCTACAATCCTTTTCATCTCGGGGCCGCTTATAAAGATATTTAGATTTTTTGTGGTCGCCCTCAATTCATTGGATATCCCCTCAAAATCAATCTTGTCGATCTGCGCCATTATGCTGTCGATGACCGAAAAGATCTGTTTAATATCCGAAGAAACAGACGGTATCACAGGATGTTGCGGTTTAAAGGTTAATTTCGGGGTACGTTCACGATCACCCGTTTCGAGCTGATCCAGCTCCACGTAAACAATGCCGGTGATACCGGCCATTCTCAATCGCGAAATCGTGTTCCGAATATCACCGGCATAGTTTATCTTCATGACCACTTCGATCAGGCGAAAATCCGGCGCAAGCCTGATCTTATCTACAATTCCTATATCAACACCCCTGTATTTTACAGCTGAATCCAGTTGAAGCCCTTGCACCGATTCATCGAAATAAGTCGCATAGACTTTGCCGTCCTTTAAATACTGAGACGCTCCCAGCCATATGATGAGAGTAATCCCAGCCATAATACCCGTGAGCACAAAAAGGCCGACCGTGAAGTAATGTCTCTTTTTTACCATAGCGCATTCCTCAATTTTTCTTTTCCTCAATCTGGCGGTTAAAAAAGTTTCTCACCTTGCTATTCGCAGAATGTTCCTTGAGTTCTCTGGCATTTCCTTCCGCGACAATCCCTTTCGTTTCTTTGTCGAGCAAGATCACTCTATGAGAGATGTTGAAGATTGTCTCAAGCTCGTGGGTGACTATGATCATTGTGGTCCCCATACCCTCATTCAGTTTTCTGATCAGTACATCGAGTTCAGCAGTTGTAACAGGGTCCAGTCCCGCTGAAGGTTCATCGAGGAACAGCATTTCCGGTTCAAGGGCCATCGCGCGGGCTATTCCGGCCCGCTTCTTCATACCTCCGGACAATTCTGAAGGATAATGGTTTTCATATCCGGCAAGGTCTACCATCCCGAGTTTCGCCCTGACCAGGAGATCAATTGCAGTATCCGATAAGCCGGAAAATTCCGCAAGGGGCAGCGACACGTTTTCGGCAATGGTCATTGAGCCGAAAAGCGCGCTTCCCTGGAATAACATACCTATTCTTCTTCTGAGTGCCTCCATTTCCCTCTCACTCAAACTTGTTGCATCCATTCCGTTGAAGATGACTTTACCTGATTTCGGCGTTTCAAGACCGATGACATGTCTCAGAAGTGTTGATTTCCCGCAACCGCTCCCGCCCGCTATCACGAACAATTCTCCTTTGTGTACATCGAAGCTCACATTATCGAGAATGGTGTTATCTCCATATTGTACTGTCAGCCCTTCAACGGATATTACGGTTTCCTGTTTATCCATCCGGAACAAGTTCTCCCTGCGGGTACGTCCAACGGTCCCTCGCTTACCTGATATAGTGAAGAATAATAGCAAAAGTAGAATCTATCACGATAATCAAAAAGATAGCGGAGACTACCGCGGATGTTGTCGCATTGCCTACCGCCTGCGCTCCTCCACGCACTTTAAATCCCCTCTGACATCCGATTGCCGCTATCGCGGCCGCAAAGACAACCGACTTGATCATTCCCGACATCACATCAAAGATCTGAACGGCCTTCATCGTTTGTTGGACGTATGTGTATATGGTAAGGTTAAGCCCGAGCACTCCTACTACCATCCCGCCGATTACGGCTGCAATATCAGAAAAACCGGTAAGGACGGGAAACACAATAATGGATGCAAACACTTTTGGTATCGCGAGAAACCGTATCGGATTGAATCCCATCGTAGTGAGAGCGTCTACTTCTTCGTTGACTTTCATTGTGCCTATTTCGGCAGCGAATGCTGATCCCGATCGGCCCGCAACGATGATGGCGGTAATAATGGGCCCGAGTTCACGAACCATGGCGAGCGCGACAAGCGAAGCAACATATATGTTGGCTCCAAACTGCTTCAGCTGGAGCGCAGACATAAACGCCATGATCAAACCAAGAAGGAAACTGATCAGGGTGACGATAGGGAGACCATCTACGCCCACTTTTTTCATGTAACTGACAACGTCGTTCCAGCGTACCTGGCCGGGATGAGTAAACGAATAGACAATCTCGTACAGAAGCTGACCCGAGAAAAAGATGATGTCACGGCAGTCTTTCATCAACGCCTCTGCCGTATCCCCGAGTTGTTCGACAGGATTCAGGCTGCTTGCTGCCGGCGCCTTCGAAGGTGCGCTAAGAGCATTCCTATCGATGAGGCTCAACATTTGTTTCTGCTGTTGCGAAATATTGGTCAATGTGAACGGGATCGAGAGACGGGCAGCCTCATCCGCGATAAGCACGATGAGGAGTGCTCCGGAGCTATCGAAGTACGTTACACGTGAGAGATCGACCGCACAAGCCCTTGGTTTCTGTTCAGAAAGAACGCTTTTGATTCCGGACAGAAGAGGCTCAAACCCCGAGAGGTCCACCCTGCCTTGAAGGAAGAAAGTAACATCTCCCTTGCTATCCCCACTTGTGGAGAATAACTCAACATTGTCGGGCATCAGGTATCTATAGCACAGAATGTTGGAAATGAAAAGATATCGATATCATTCCGCTCGTAGCAATCTTCGACATTGAAAATGAACCGGGTTATTCTTTGTGATGGCCGTTCTTTGCGATGTTGTATTTCTTGATTTTGTATCGTAGCATACGTTCACTTAGACCAAGAGTAGCGGCCGCCTTTGTTTGAACCCAGTCCGAACTGATCAACGCATCCAGAATCATGTTTTGTTCAATGGTTTCGACGGTATCTTTCATGTTCTTCTCAAGCATTTCTCTTGTCTGGCCGGAGAACGCGGGCAGATCTTCCTTAGAGATGTGGTCACCTCTCGTCAGTACAACAGCTCTCTCAACAATATTCTCCAATTCACGAACATTGCCGGGGTATTCATATTTCATAAGCATATCTCTGACTTCCCGGGTAGCACCTTTTACCGATTTTCTGTGTTTTGCGTTAAATTTGTTCAGGAAGAAATCTATAAGCATAGGGACGTCTTCTTTTCTTTCCCTCAGCGGCGGGACCCGGATGCTCACGACGTTGAGCCTGTAATAAAGGTCCTCACGGAATGTCCCCTTTTTCACTTCTTCATCGAGGTTCTTGTTAGTCGCCGCGATAATACGGACATCGACTTTAGTGGAATGCAATCCGCCCAGGCGCTCTATTTCCCGCTCCTGGAGCACTCTTAACAACTTTGATTGCAGGACAAGCGGTATGTCACCGATTTCGTCGAGGAAGATGGTTCCTTTATTGGCCAATTCGAACTTGCCGATTTTTCTCTGGTATGCCCCCGTAAAAGCCCCCTTTTCGTAGCCGAACAGCTCACTTTCCAGCAGCGTCTCCGGTATTGCGGCACAGTTTACTTTTATGAGAGGATAGTTTTTTCTTTCGCTGAGCGAATGCAGCAAATTCACTATTACTTCTTTACCGACGCCGCTCTCTCCATTAATAATACACGTCGAGTCGGTCGGCGCAATTCGAACGATAAGGCTCGCTACCTCATGCATCTTTTCGCTCTGGTACACGAAGTCTTCGGACTTGAATCTATCTTTCAGCGTTTCTTTCAGCACTCTGTTTTCCCGTACAAGATATGTCTTTTCTTCGGTCTTCTTTATTTTGAACAGAAGATCGTCGAGGTCAATCGGTTTCGTGAGATATTCTGAGGCACCGGCCTTCAGCGCTCCTACCGCATTTTCGATGCTGCCGAATGCAGTTACCATGATGACTTCAACCTCGGGGTTTATTTCCTTCATCTTTTTTAAGACCGTTAGACCATCCATATCAGGCAGTTTGTAATCAAGCAGGACAAGTTCGAAGACTTCCTTTCTAAATATATCGACTGCGCCGCCTCCGTTCTCTGCTTCACCCACTGTGTACCCTTCCTTCTTTAGTAGCCCGGCAAGCAGAGAACGTTGCGATGCTTCATCTTCAACTATCAGAATACTGGCTCTGTCCATAAAAACCTCCGTCGAGATTCGCCTAAGATTGATTTACCGTTTTCGTTTTCTGCATGAGCGGAAGCGTGATCAGAAAAGTAGTTCCCTCTGCTTTTCCGCTCTCAACCTGTATATCCCCGCCATGATCGCGGACTATCATATACGATATGGGAAGGCCAAGACCCATGCCCTTGTCCTTTGTAGTGTAGTAATACTCAAATATCCGGTGGATGTCTTCTTTTCTTATTCCCGGCCCTGAATCTTTAATATGTATTTCTATTGTATCATTCTTTTCTTTCGACACTATTTCAATGCTGCCATTTTCGTGTATTGCTTCTATACCGTTAAGAATAATATTGTAAAATGCCTGTTTTAATCTATCTCTCTGTGATTCAATAACGATATCTTTGCTCAACTTGTTGATAATAATTACCTTTCGTGATAGAGCCTTCTCCGTCACAATCGTAATCACCTCATCGAGAATGGTATACAGATTTTCTTTGACGAATGGCGCGTGGGCCCTCGCGGAGAGCAGAAAATCCTCTACGATATTGTCAACTCTGATCAGCTCTTTCCTCATTATATCAAGAAAGTTAAGATACTCTTCCTTCTCGTGTTCAGGAAGAAATTCTCTTTTGAGACGCTGCACCGAAAGACTGATCGCGTTCAGGGGATTTCGTATCTCGTGTGCCATGCCGGAAGCAAGTTTCCCGAGAGAAATCAGCCGTTCTTTCAATGCAAGATCTTTTTCCATTTCCTCCACATGTTTCTCATGTTTGCGCTGGAGGATATACAAGGCGAATATACTTACCGCTCCCGAGAAAACAAGGAGGAAGAGGATAAATACAAAACTGGCGGAAGTCCTTCCGACGGTATCCTTAGCAAGTTGCGTTGAAATCAGAATATCTATTCTATATCCCGGCAGGAATTGTGAGTTGAGGGGTCGTGAAAGCACGAAGGCATCTTCGCTCTTTCCGCTCCTCACTAAGAAAGGTTTGCCGTCCGGATCATACATCCGTATGCCCATGACGTTAAACTGGTTTTCGCCGGTATCAAGGATATCCTGAATGACAGCCTTTTTTCTGAGTAACTCCATCTCGTGATCATCTACCCTGAGAAAGAAGATTCGATCGCGTATGCGGATCCCCATAAACAGAGAATTATCTTTACCCGCGGGTAGCCTCAGAACAGTTTCCTTTTTCGCGATCAGCGCCTTCAGGTACGAATCGGAAACCGTCAGATTACCTTTCCTTGCAATTGCGACCCCTTTTGTATCAAACACAACATAATTGGAAAGGGCTATTTTGGATAGCTGCAATTCATCCGTATTGGCAAGCATGTTGTACAGGTCTTCCGCTATGGCTTCATCGGATACCATTACATTAAAAAAATTGGGCGTGACAATAGTGGGTGATTTCTCAAGAAGGCTGACATATTCCAGACTATTGTCAATTTCCCTTCTTATATAATTGTAGACTATCTCTCCCTCTCCCCTGAGCAGACCTTCAACATTGTTCTTTATTATTCTGATCTGAACAAAACCGGTAACTATAATGAAAAGGAAAAATAGCCCGAACAGCAAGGATGGAAAGACGTACGGCCTCTTACCGGTCATGTCGTTCCGGATGATTGTATACTCTCTTCTTGCCCTCGCTATTGAAGAAGTTGTTGTAGGTTTCCCTCTGCCTGGGATTAAGCGTTCGGGAGACTTCGGCTTTATACTGGTTGTAGATTGTGGCTCTGGCAGCTTCAAGTTCTCTTAGTTCATTTTGGAGTCTGCTGCGTCGGTTCGTGTTTGATACCGGCCCCCTGTCAAGCTCTCTCAGTTCAATCTTCTTCCTCGTTGATTCTTTTCCGACTTCCTGCCACTCATTGATGTACTTGTTTCGAATGCCCTCTATCTGTGTCTTCTGAGGTTCGGTTAATCCGAGCTCCTTTTCAAATTGCGAATATGAATTCTGCGCGGACAGATAGAAAGGACAGCAAAATAGTGCGACAATCAACCAGAATGTTATGTTTTTTGTTGTTTTCATATTGGTCTGCATCCCACAACGGAACCGGCACAAATAATCATAATTTGCTGATTTCATGGCATATTATAATAATTCTACCGGACCATTTCAAACACCAAAAATCCGGGCAGGTACGCTTCGGAAATCGGTGCCTGTTTGATCATCCATTCCACTTATCGGCAGAACACGAGTCGATCTAAAAACCCGCATCCCGCCGACTCGATTCAACTAAATTCTTCCGCAGCTATGTCCGAAGGAGCCTCTGCCGAAGAATCTGCCTGCCTTCTGCCCACCGTTTGCCTTGCCCTGAAACTTCTGTACAGCCGCATTCATTTTTGTCATCTGTTCCGTGGTAAAAATTTTCCTCTGCTCAAGTCTCAACTGTGACATCTTGTCCCGCATCTGCTGTGTTAAGCTGTTGATTTCTTTTTCTTTGGCCTGGATAACGGCGTCTTTAACGGAAGGATCAACAAACATTTTTCTTAACTCCAGACGTTTCTGGAACATTTCGTTTCTCAACGCCTGTGTATCGGCCCGGTGCTTTTCCCGAAGCTTTGTAAGTGCATCATCCTGTTCCTTCGTCAGGTTCAAATCTGCTGCGAACATCTTGCCTGCTCCATACCATCCGGCGCCCATATCGCCCGACCGCATCCCGGGTCCAAATGCAAACACGGTTGTCGTCAAAGCCACAAAAGAAATAACCAACAGCACTAAAAAAACCTTTTTCATTCTAACCTCCCGGGATAATGTATTGCAAATACAACAAAGGAAAAAGCAATTCGTGTGCCAGGCTCAAGCGTATTGTAGTCTGTCGAAATAATTGATTAATTTAAGGAAAGCATATTTCTGAAGACGCGTTCCAGAGCAATTACTGTCGAAATCGTTGCCGCGTAAGGACAAGAACGTCGAGAGTGAACACGCCTTTTGATTCACGTGTGAAGCTAAATGTGCTATATTCTCGAGTTATTTCAAAAAAACAGCAGAAAGGTTCGCCATGATAGACGAAAAAATCATTACTCAGGCTATTATCGAAGGATATACAAAAAAACTGCTTTCACATCTGGAAATCGATGTCGCAATATGCGGAGCAGGTCCTTCCGGCCTGGTCGCAGCTTATTATCTCGCTAAAATGGGCAGAAAGGTAGCCATATTCGAGAGAAAACTGTCAGTCGGAGGTGGCATGTGGGGCGGTGGTATGATGTTCAATGATATTGTTGTGCAGAATGAAGGGAAGGCAATACTCGATGAACTTGGCATAAGAACAAGACAATATCAGGAAGGCTATTATCTTGCAGACGCCGTTGAATGCGTGACAGGACTCGCTTTCAACGCTCTTAAAGCGGGGGCCACAATCTTCAATCTTATCAGCGTTGAGGATCTTGTGGTTCGGGAAGAAAGGGTGGCGGGTGTCGTGATAAACTGGACGGCTGTTGAAATGGCATCCCTGCATGTAGATCCCTTAACAATAATGGCGAAGTTCACCGTTGACGCGACGGGTCACCCGATTGAAGTAGTAAAGGTGCTCGAACGTAAAATGAACGTTCGTCTTAATACATCGTCGGGCAAAATAGAAGGTGAGAAATCAATGTGGGCAAATCTTGCCGAATCGACAACTCTGGAGAACACAAAAGAGGTGTTTCCAGGACTGTATGTCGCCGGTATGAGCGCCAATGCAGCATTCGGCTCCTATAGAATGGGACCCATTTTTGGCGGTATGCTCCTGTCCGGAAGGAAAACGGCAGAGATTATCGCCTCCCGGTGTCCATGAAGAATATTCTCACCATAGCGGGTTTTGACCCCTCGGCAGGCGCCGGGATCATGCAGGACATTGACGTTTTCCGGTCATTCGGCTTTCACGGCATCGGTGTCCCCACTGCGGTTGTGGCTCAGGGGCCTCTCGGAGTAACCGGGATTTACCCTGCCGGCCTGCCCGAGCTTAAAGAAAACCTCAGGATAGCAGCCGAGCTCGCCTTGAGTGCCATCAAGATAGGTGTAGTCTGTGAAGAACGACACATCGGATTAATTGCTGATTTTCTGAAGCAGAGAAGCAGCATTTTTGTTGTACTCGATCCGATAGCTGCAGCAAAGAATGATCAGCCGCTCATCTCAAACACTGGGACAAAGGCCCTAATGGAATCCATGTTGCCGTTGACGACCCTCGTGACGCCAAACACTGTCGAAGCGGGATTACTATGCCGTCAGAGCATACGAACTGTCACAGATATGCGTGAAGCCGCCAAGAGAATTCTCCGACTCGGACCGCGTGAGGTCGTCATCAAAGGTGGGCATATCGAGGGTAACCCTGTTGATGTTTATTACAACGGAAAACAGTTTCTGACGTATGAGAAACGAAGAGTTGATCGTATTGTCCACGGTACCGGCTGTCTTTTTTCTTCACTGCTTACATGTTTTCGCGCACTCGGTTATGATGCAGCAGATGCGTTCTTCGCAGCCGAGGAAAAGATGGAAATGCTTATGAATGAAAGTTACCGGATTGCAGACTACGGTTACTATTACGCTTCGAGTGGAATATTGAACGGTATCAATGCCAATAAGTGGGACGTAATTCAGTCGCTTATACAAACAAAAGACAAGCTGATTGCTCTAAATCCCGTGGAGCTTGTCCCCGAAGTACAGATGAATATCGGCTATGCTGTTATCAGGCCCAAAGACATTCATGATATAGCTGCGTTTTCCGGCAGGATAGAAAAAAACGGTGGCAAGGTCGTTCTTAGAGGAGAACCAGCGTTTGGCGCATCTTCTCACGTGTCAAGGATGATACTTACATATATGAAAGCACATCCCGCCGTCAGGGCCTGCGCTACTGTGAAATACGACAAGGCATTCATAGGCAGAGCACAGGCAGCCGGAATGGCTGTAGTGTTCTATGACGGAACCAGAGAATCCGTCAGCAGGAAAAAGACGGAGGGCAAGAACATCGATTTCATTATTGATTACGCCTTAAAGACGCGGAAAAGACCTGATATTGTCTATGACAAGGGTTATTCCGGCAAGGAACCGATGATCCGGATCTTTGGCAGAAACCCCGAAGACGTTATAACAAAAATGGAGATCATACGATCATGAAAAACCAGATGACAGCTGCACAGGCGGGTAAGATTACGTCTGAGATACGACAGGTAGCCAGGGATGAACAGGTAGACGTGGGAGAACTTCTTCGGTATGTTGCAAAGGGCAAAGCGGCCATACTCGCCAATAACAGGCACCGGAATTTTGTTCCGAAAGGCGTCGGCAAGGGACTCTCCGTTAAGGTAAATGCAAATATAGGAACCTCCCCCGAACGGGCAAACGTGCGTGAAGAACTCCAAAAACTTAAGCTTGCCCGGGATGCAGGTGCAGATGCTGTTATGGACCTCTCAACCGGCGGAGACCTCGACAAAATCAGGAAAATCATCATCGGTGAGGCGGGCATCCCGATCGGCACTGTCCCGATTTACCAGGCGGCAGTTGAAACAGTAAAGAAGAAGAAGCCGGTTACAACAATGGATCCGGAGCATATTTTCGATGTGATTGAAAAACATGGAATCGATGGAATCGATTTTGTAACCGTGCACTGCGGTGTGACGCAGGCATCTCTCGCACGCCTGAAAAGACAGGGAAGAGTGACCGATATTGTCAGCAGAGGCGGAGCATTTCTTGCCGAGTGGATGATCATCAATAAGAAAGAAAATCCGCTTTACGAGCAATTCGATCGATTGGTAAATATAGCAAAAAAGTACGACATGACTTTGAGCCTCGGCGACGGTCTCAGGCCGGGCTGTATAGCGGACGCAACCGACAGGGGCCAAATCGAAGAACTCGTTATCCTCGGTGAACTCTGTGCAGTCGCCCAGGAAAAAGGCGTACAGGTAATGATCGAAGGGCCCGGACATGTTCCGATTGATCAAATTGAAACTAACATGATTCTTCAGAAAAGGCTTTGCAATGATGCGCCCTTTTACGTTCTAGGACCCATAGTCACGGACATAGCGCCCGGCTACGATCATATCACTTCTGCCATCGGCGGTGCCCTTGCGGGGTATCATGGGGCGGATTTCCTTTGCTATGTCACCCCGTCAGAGCACCTGGGACTTCCCTCCCCTCAGGATGTCCGTGACGGCGTCATTGTGACGAAGATTGCTGCACATGCGGCAGACCTGGCGCGCGGAAGCGAAAAAGCATTCGCGCTAGATCGAGCGATGTCCGGGTTCCGGAAAAACCTCGATTGGAACGGTCAGATGAAGTGCGCAATCGACCCGCAGAAGATTCTTCAGTTCCGCAAAGAAAGAAACCTCAGAGATGATGTTTGCAGCATGTGCGGCGAATTCTGTTCAATGAAACGTATGAAAGATCATCTGAAAAAGACGAAATGAGACAGCGGCTTACCCTTGAAGATCCTGTCTATACAGTCACAGAACTCACCTCCGTGCTGAAACAATTGGTCGCGGCACGCTTTCGAAGTGTCCGCGTGGAGGGTGAAGTTTCTAACGCAAAGCTTTATCCGTCGGGGCACTTCTATTTTACGCTGAAGGACCAGTCCGCCATGGTGAAAGCTGTGGTCTTCAGCTATCACATCAAATTTCCCGGCACGGGTATCGTAAAAGACGGTGACACCATCATATGCGGGGGGAAATTAGATGTATATGAAAAACGGGGAGAGTATCAACTGATCGTCAGCGATCTGACCGTAAAGGACGGCAGGGGCGACCTCTATCTTCAATTCCTCGCCTTAAAAGAAAAGCTCTTGCACGCAGGACTATTCGATGATGCACGAAAAAAACCGTTGCCGGTTTTTCCCACAAGGATCGGCATTGTAACTTCTCCTGTCGGTGCAGCAATACGTGACATGTTGCGGATCATTTATGAAAAATATCCAAGCATGTCGGTTGTCATATACCCGGTCAAAGTGCAGGGCGATGAGGCGCCGATGGAGATCTGCGCCGGCATAGAATATCTGGACAGTTTCGAAAAAGTCGATGTCATCATCGTCGGTCGCGGGGGAGGTTCGCTGGAAGACCTCTCGTGTTTTAATGCAGAGAAGGTGGCGCTTTCCATCTGTGCGTGTGCCACGCCCATTGTTTCCGCTGTCGGGCATGAAACCGATTTTACGATATCCGATTTTGTCGCTGATCTGCGTGCGCCAACCCCCACTGCTGCCGCGGATATCGTAGTTCGCAACAAGAGAGAAATAGAAGAGACAATTGAGACTCTAAGAGAAAGGCTGCTAAGGAGTATCCGGAGCAGGCTTGAGGAATCCAAGTTCGCCTTCTATCAGGTTGCGTCGGATTTCAGAGAAAAGAGAGATTTTTTCACGAGCCAGAAATTGTATGTGGACGATCTCCTCACAGACCTGGCACACAACTTTTCAAATTATATGAGGGACGTCAGAAAGAGATTGGATACCCTCTCGCAGAGAATGGCCGACCTGAATCCCGAAAATACCCTTAATCGAGGTTACAGCATCACGCAAAAAACACGTACAGGGGAGATCGTAATCAGTCGTAACGATGTGCAGGAATCTGAACCGTTAACCATACATCTCGCAATAGGAAAGATCGATGCCCTAGTAACAGATCGAAATCCATGAAGTGCTTTCTGCATCGCGGCGTATGTCCTGGTCCCCATGAAAAGGAAATAGTGGTGAGCGAGAAAAATTTGACAGAGCACTCTTCTGAAGGCTATCTTATGCATCAAAAAAGGACCAGGAAATCATTTTGAAAGGCCAGATACAGATAGACGCGGAACGCTGCAAAGGTTGCACCTTCTGTATTGAATTCTGCCCCAGAAAAAGCATTTCGCTTTCGCAGGATTTGAACCTTAAAGGATATTTTGTCGCTGCGTTCCACCCGGAACAGGAATGTAACGGATGCGGAACATGTGCCATCGTTTGTCCGGAAGTAGCGATTGAGGTGGAGAAGCGATGAAAAGGCTGATGAGCGGCAATGCAGCACTCGGCGAGGCGGCGGTCCTTTCGGGATGTCAGTGTTATTTTGGTTATCCGATCACCCCTCAGAACGAACTCACGGAATACATGGCGAAAAGAATGGTCGAGGCCGGACGTGTATTCATCCAGAGTGAAAGCGAAATAGCAGCTATTAATATGGTGCTCGGAGCATCCGTTGCCGGAGCACGCGCCATGACATCGTCCAGCGGTCCGGGTATGAGCCTCAAACAGGAGGGAATTTCGTACCTTGCGGCTGACGAGCTTCCCGGAGTTATTGTCGATATGGTCAGGGGAGGACCGGGCATGGGAAATATCTCTCCGGCGCAATCTGACTATTTTCAGGCGACCAGAGGGGGCGGGCATGGGGACTACAGGACCATCGTCCTCGCTCCCGGATCGGTACAGGAGTTGACCACGGTCGTGCCTCTCGCATTCGACCTTGCAGACAAATATAGAAATCCGGTTATTATTCTTGGCGACGGCATGCTGGGACAAATGATGGAGCCTGTGGATTTCGACCACATTGCACCACCCGCAGAATATGAAAAAGACTATATCCTAACCGGCGCAAAAGGCAGACCCGCACGCAAGGTGCACTCGCTGATTTTCGATACGAAACTCCAGGAAGAACATAACTGGAAGCTCTTCAGGAAATTCCAGAGGATGGAACAGAACGAGGTCAGGTATGAGACATATCTGACCGAAGACGCCGAAATGATCGTTGTTGCGTACGGAATTGGTGCGCGGATCGTAAAAGGTGCGATAAAGAGATTACGGCAGGATAACCTTAAGGTGGGCATGCTCCGTCCTATCACCCTCTGGCCGTTCCCTGCAAAAGCAATCCAGGAGATGTCAAAGACTGTAAACGATTTCTTTGTATTCGAGATGAGCGCGGGTCAGATGATAGAGGATGTCAGGCTTTCTCTGGAGGGGAAAGGACATATCCATTTTTACGGGCGCCCCGGGGGCGTTGTCCCTACACCTCTTGAACTTTACAGGATCATCTCTCGTCATTATTATCAGGCGCAATCAGGGGCCAAAAGGAAGAAACGATGAAGACCGTCTACAACAGGCCGAAACTCCTGAAAGAAGCGCATTTTCATTATTGCCCCGGATGCGGACATGGAATCATCAACCGTCTGCTCATGGAAGTGATAGAAGAAATGAACCTGCAGGAAAAGGCAATATGTGTCGCCCCTGCCGGATGCGGGATGCTTCTATACAACTATTTCGAAATAGATGTGCTTGAGTCCGCGCATGGAAGAGGTGCCGCAGTAGCAACCGGGATCAAGCGGGTCAGGCCCGACAACCTGGTATTTTCATATCAGGGGGACGGAGACCTTGCAGCAATAGGTACCGCGGAAGGCTTTCATGCTGCTAACAGAGGCGAGAACATAACAGTCATTTTCGTAAATAATGGTGTATATGGCATGACCGGGGGCCAAATGGCGCCAACAACTCTGCTTGAACAGGTCACCACCACCACACCTGCCGGACGAAACGCCGGCATAGCAGGACACCCCGTCCGGATCTGCGAAGTGTTTGCGGCGCTGGATGGCACTTCGTACCTCGAACGTGTAACTGTGAATAAACCGGCGGCAATCATGAAAACAAAAAAGGCTATTGCCAAGGCATTTCAAAGACAGCTGGACGGCTGCGGCTTTTCTCTTGTTGAAATACTTTCGCCATGCCCGACAAACTGGAAGATGGGTCCGCTTGAGGCATGCACGTGGATCGACAATGTCATGAGCAAGCAGTTCCCGATCGGAATCATCAAAGAGGTTCCATGTTGATCAAGACCATCTTCTCAGGGTTCGGGGGTCAGGGCGTTCTGTCAATGGGTTCTACCCTTGCAACAGCAGCAATGCTTGAGGGTAAGCACGTAACATACCTTCCGGCCTACGGAGTTGAAGTGAGGGGCGGTACAGCGAATTGCACCGTCGTCGTGGGAGACGAGGAAATCGCCTCTCCGGTTGCTTCCGAACCTGAATTCGTCGTCGCCATGAATCAACCGTCTTTCGCGAGATTCCAGAGCATTCTTCAGGCGGGAGGACTGCTGTGCGCGAACTCATCACTCGTCAATACAGAATCGGCCAGAAGTGATATTGAAATCCTATCTATACCAACCAGCGAGCTTGCCGAGAAACTGGGCACTATTAAGGTAGCAAATATGATAATGCTCGGCGCGTTGCTCAGGGCCAGTAATATGATTTCTTTCGAAACAATGTTGAAGAATTTGAGTGATATTCTGGGCGAAGGTAAATCCAAACTCATAAAGATGAACAGAGAGGCCCTGGAACTCGGTTATCATTTCGCAAAGGAGTAGAAGTATGGTCATCAAACAGCTGTCCGTGAGCCTGAACAATATACCCGGAACACTCTCCACAATAAGTGAAATGTTGGGAAGGGAGGGCGTTAATATCAGGGCCATATCAGTGGCGGATACCTCGGACATAAGCACTGTTCGTTTTGTTGTTGACGATCCGGAAAAAGCGAAGAATATGCTTACCGCGAACGGGTATACTCCTAAGGAAACAGACGTGCTGGCCGTCGAGACTCCGGATCACCCCGGGGGAATGAATGCTGTCCTCAAACCTCTGAGAGCCGCCGGTATCAACGTGCACTATTTGTATCCGCACCTTGGAAGAATCAATAATAACGCCATTGTCATTCTCGGTGTGGACAAAACCGAGGATGCGCAGAGAGTGCTCGCACAAAACTGGGTTAGAACGCTCGGGCACGAAGTTTACAACGTATAGCTGAAAAACAGGCATCAGATTTGTAATTGTAGAAATCGTGTTTGGCTTACGGTCTTTAATCTTCCCCATTTCGTCGTTTCCCCAATTCTCCGTTTGTCCGATTTACCGGTATTCCTCATTCCACCCATTTCGCCGTTTCATTTTATCATTGCGGACGACCAAAGATTATCCCCCTTCTGCCGCAGAATTGGCAGAGCGGTGCTATAATACCTAGAGTAGGAGCTTTAGCATCTTAACTCAATAAAAAGGGAGGTTATCATGGAAGGCAATGTTTACAAAATCATCGAAATCGTTGGAGTAAGTCCAACCTCATGGGAAGACGCAGCAAAAATCGCCGTAGAAACCGCTTCAAAGACTCTCGAAGATTTGAGAATTGCGGAAGTTATTAAGCAGGATGTCACGATTGAAAACGGGAAAGTAGTGAGTTATCGCGTCAGATTGACAATTTCCTTTAAGTACCATCCAACCAAAGAATAGTTGCCTTAGCTGAAGGCCGCGATTCTATCGCGGCCTCACCCCTTCTCTCCAGTTTCCATCCATGGGAACTGGAGGCCGCGCCAGAATTACTGTATACTATTCACCTGAATAGTATATGGACCAGAAAGACTACTACGAAATACTTGAAATAGAACGGGAAGCAACCCCGCAGAAGATTAAAGAGGCATATCGCCGTCTCGCGCTTCAATACCATCCCGACAGAAACAGCGGCAATTACGATGCCCTGGAACGTATGAAGGAAATAAATGAAGCATATGCCGTATTGTCCAATACAGAAAAACGTGCGAGATACGATAGCTTCAGGCAGGATTATGGTAGTTCCGCATACAGCAGATTTCGAGACGGGTATTCCGAGCAGGATATTTTCAAAGGATCAGACATAGGCAGGATTTTTGAGGAAATCTCCCGTTCTGTGGGGTTCCGCGGTTTTGAAGACATCTTTAAAGAAGTGTACGGTCCGGGATATCGGACCTTTAAATTCGGTAATCAGAATGTTTTCGGGCGAGGGTTCATATGGTTTGGTTCACCTCGAAACAGAGAGCTTGAGCAGAACAGACCACGCGGTATTTTCCCCTGGGTCATGCAGAAATTGACAGGATACATGTTGAACAAGATAGCGGGCGCCCAAAACCAACCGGACCGATACGATCAGATAGTCATTACTCCGGTACAGGCAAAGACGGGAGGCAAAATACCTTATCTGGATAAAGCAAGTGCGAGAAATCTTCTTATTACTGTTCCGGCAGGCATTTCAGAAGGTCAGATGATCCGTTTGCAGGGGCTCGGAGATCCCACAGGAGCAGCCGCAGGTAACCTCTATTTACGGGTACAGATATCGAAACCATTGACACAAAAAATACGACAGTACCTTGGGTTCTGATTCGTCCTTTTGATTTTCGTTTTGCATTTCCCCGGGTAGACAACTACAATCTGAGATAGCAGCAAACTGAACGGAGGAAGGGATGGAATGCCCCTGATGCGGCAGGACGACGGGGTTATTCCGATGCTCTACTCTCTTCTCTTCCTTCTGCTTCTCTGGTGATTCAAAGTCTGTTCGTCAGCTGCCTTTCTGTCATCAGGCTTCTGTTCACCGAACGGTGATTTCCCTATTTTATCGAGCAAGTATTCCGCCCTCACCCTCGTCAGGCTCCTGAATATATTCTTCTTAACGTTCTTGTTGTGCCCGACCAGTTCTTCAATAATGCCTTTTACCAATTTCCGTTTCGATCTGTCTCCGACGGGGCACTGCGATGCAATGACGGGCAATTGCAGATGCTGCGATAGTTGTAGCAATTCGTCTTCCTCGACATAGGCAAGCGGTCGTATAATATCAAGTTCCCCCTCAAACATTTCCTGTCGAGGCTGCATGGTCCCGATCTCACCCTGGAAAAACAAGTTGAGCAGCATGGTCTCGATAATATCGTCCATATGGTGAGCAAGGGCAATCTTATTCGCCTTGATGTCCTTGGCGAGATCGAACAATGCCTTTCTGCGGTTCCAGCTGCACCAGAAGCAGCCGAACTCACCGTCCTCACTGTTCCACTGTTCCGGGGCTTTCACGATAACATGCGGCACAGAGAGTTCTTCAAAATGTCGGATCAGGATTTCCTTGTCAATCCATGAAAACCCCATGTCGACAAAACAGGCTATCATTTCAAAATGAATGGGGACAAATTTTGCCCTCTCATTCAAAATCCTGAGAAGGCAGAGACTGTCCTTGCCTCCGGAAACGCCAATAATAACTTTATCGCCGTCGCCGAGCATACGATAGTCCCATATCGCCTTGCCCACCTTTTTCGTCGTAAAATAGAGTGGTCCGCTTATGTTCATGTAAGAGAGTCAACAATCCGTTTTATTTCTTTCTGGTATTTTTGGGTGAGATTGATGCCGTCCGAACATCCGGACGCTTCAACACCGCCTGTATATTCAAGCTTGAGCAGATCAAACGTTTTCTCAAAAACCGACACGGCAGCCCTGCAGGTTTCCGTGTTGTTGTCTGCATACGTCATCAGTGTCACCGCCTTCTTCCCCTGCACGCGTGAATTGTGATCGCCATCCATAAAGGCTATGCATCGATCCATGACAACTTTCAGTTGTGCGGACGGTGAAAACCAGTAAATGGGCGTTGCGTATACTATTACATCGGACTCAAGTATGTATTTTCTTATATCCTTCATATCATCATTTATCCGGCAGGTTCCGTTTGTCAGACATGTGTAACAACCCTGGCACGGTCTGATGTTCAGATCGTTCAGATATAGCATGCGAACATGGCTTCCCTTCTTCTTCAACAATTCCATCATGGATTGCGCGAGTTGAATAGTATTACCCTTCTTACGCGGACTCCCAAACAGTATAACAGTATTCATCGGCCCCTCCTGCACAATTTGTCTATTATATGTTCAATCCCGGACAATGGTCAAGAAACGGATTAAGGACCACGCCGGTTGCAAAGTACCAATTCAGCAGTTATAATGAGTTAAGACGTATGCAGAACGTATTTTTTGATTGCAGGCAATTTTCAGATCAGCCAGGGGGTTGTTATGAACACAGTATTTCTTGGTCTTATAACACTCGGTGTACTTATTTTAGTCGGTTTCATTATCAGTACCCTTATCGAATACAAGAAGACTGCCACACGGCTGAGAAGCACGATCGAAACGGTCGAACAGACTGTTATCCCGACAGTCGAAGAATTAAAGCTGACCATAATAAGCATACGTAAGATAACGGATGATGTAGGCTTTGTTTCTGAAGACGTCAAAGACCTGTCGGGCTCCGTAAAAGAGATTAGTTCCAATATCAGAAATGCCACTGAAGCAGTCCGATGCCTTGCGGTTGGTTCGGCACAGCAGGTTTCCGGCGTGAAAGCCGGTGTAAGAGCCGGGCTGGCCTACTTTTTGAGTAATATGCTGGCAAGAAGGTGAAAGTAAATAGACAGGAGGTTTGATATGACAAGAGAAGAGCCAGGATTTGGTGCAGGTTCGGTGATGCTTTCATTTTTCATAGGAGGAGTCGTTGGTGCAGGTCTAGCACTTTTGTTTGCGCCAAAATCCGGTGAAGAGACTCGCAAGATGATTCGCGATCTGACCGAAGAGGCTAAGGGAAAGATCGAGGACTATGTTCAGGAGGCAAAAGGAAAAGCAACCTCCTATGTAGAAAAAGGCAAAGGATTTATCGAAAAAGAAAAAGGTATCATTACGAAAGCAGTTGAAGCCGGCAAGGAAGCTTACGAAAAAGAGAAAAACGCCTGAGCGAGTATCAGGATAGGCTGCCGGAAAAAATATCTGCAATGCCATAATCACATAGCGGATGGTTGCGCCTGTGGGCACGGAAACTAAGTTTTATTTTTTAATAATGACGTTTATAACGGTTGTGCTCGGTTATCTAAGCTACAAGATAATCGATCCATATCTCTCCCCCATCATGTGGGCTATCGTCCTTTCGATCATTTTTTTTCCTGTGTACGCATTCGCTTTGAAATTCGTGAAACGCAAGGCTATAGCTGCCCTTATTACCCTGGCAGTAATTCTGATTATTCTATTTGGCCCCTTTTCGTATTTTTCGTACCTGATTACAAGAGATGTCATGTCTTTTGTGCAGAATGCAGAAAGTGGAAGTCTCGATTCTCTTGCAGCATTTCTTAAATATCCCGCGACAAACAGTATTGTGAGAAAGATACTCTCTCTATTCCAGATCACGGAACAGGAATTTCAGAAAAGCCTCATCGATAATATGACAAGAATGGGACAGGGATTTGCCGGGGTACTGAAGACAGGTGTCGGAAATGTATTGTCAGGTATGATTAATTTCGTTTTGATGATGCTGACAACATACTTCTTTCTTGTCGACGGACCCGGATTTATTAACAAAATAGCGACTTTTGTGCCTTTTTCCGGACGACAAAGAGAGAAGCTCTTTCGGCAGACTAAAGATATTGTCATATCGACAATGTACGGCGGAGTCACTGTGGCGGCTGCTCAGGGAATTGTCGGGGGTATTTTCTTCGCACTGCTGGGAATTCCGTCTGCAGTACTCTGGGGACTCGGAATGTTCGTTGCCTCCTTCATTCCTATGATAGGCACGTTCATCGTGTGGGGTCCTGCAGCTATATACTTGTTTTTCCAGGGTCATTACATTCGGGGTATTATGATGATAGCGGTCGGTATAGGCATTATAGGGACGGTTGATAACCTGCTGAGACCCGTCATTATGAAGGGGCGCATGAAAATGCCCGTAATAGTGATATTCTTCAGCATTCTCGGAGGAGTACAGGTCTTTGGATTTGTAGGTCTTATTGTCGGACCGCTTGTATTCGCATTATTCTACTCGGTTTTCGAGATCTTCAGGTTTTCTGAAGAAGAGCGAGCCGAAAAGGAACTAATCTAATAGTGCAGCCCAACGTTCAGTCTCACACTTTGAGGCTGATTTGACCGGAAGACAGGGCGTCCATTGCCTCCCTTTCTATCACTTTTATTATTCGCCCATCCACCGAAATAAAACCTTGGGCAGACATCCTGTTTAGTATACGGGACAAAGTCTCAGGAATCGTTCCCAGAAGGCTCGCGAGTTGTCCTTTTGATATATCCAGATCAAGCGATGAATCATGGTTCGCCTCTGCAAGGTAGAGAAGATAAGCAGCCAACCTTTGGGGCACTTCCTTGAGCGACAGGTCTTCAACAAGTCTCGAAAAGTATTTCAGGCGCCTGATGAGAATTCCCAGCATATTCATCGCCAGGTCAGGATCATTTTTGATCAACTGCTCGAACCTGCCTTTCGGAAACAGGACTACTTCACTACCGGCCAACGCTTCGGCATGAGCCGGGTATCGTGAACCCGAGAACATTCCTATTTCCGCAAACGGGTCGCCCGGATCAACAAAATGAAGTATCTGTTCTTTGCCTTCAGGAGAAATTTTGAAGATCTTCAGGCGACCGGAAATAAGCACAAAAAGCCCCAGTGCCTCGTTGCCCTCAGAGAAGATGCTTTCTCCGCGATCATATGATTTCTGAATCATTATGCTTTCAATTTCACTTATTTGCTCTTCCGGTAATCCCTGGAACAAAGGGATACCTGTAATCAATTTCCTCCGCGCGTTAACCATTGCTCTATTGTAAGGAACAGTTATTAAAATAACAACCTCTAAATAACCGATGCCAGTTCCCGTGGATCCCGAGGCGCGTTGACTTGGTCAGTGTCCGTGATCTAGAAATTGTGATTTGTTACTTGTGAAATATCTTTGTAGAAAAAACGTCCATTTTTAGGTAAGATGATTTGTCATCCATAGCGGCGGTACCGTTTTAATTCGTTCAGGAACGACCATTTATAAAGAAAGAAGGAGTTTTCTGATGGGTAATCCCAAAATTCTTGTCCTTATGGGGAGCAATAGCGATCTTCAGTTCATGGGCGAAGGATTAAGATTTCTGGAAGAGATGGAGATCGACTATACGGTAGACGTTTCGTCAGCCCATCGGGATCCGGACAGAACAGTGAGATATGCAAGACAGGCGCGGGACAAAGGTTACGAAGTGATCATAGCGATCGCCGGCATGGCAGCGCACCTTCCCGGCGTGATTGCCTCTCATACAACACTCCCGGTGATCGGGGTCCCGGCAAGCGGGGGTATCCTCGGGGGTGTGGACGCACTCCTCTCCATCGTACAGATGCCCAAAGGGATTCCGGTAGCTACTGTGGGACTCGATGCGGGAAAAAACGCGGCTATTCTCGCCTGCATGATGCTTTCAATAAAGTATGAATCGCTGCGTGAAAAGCTTGAGCAACTGAAGAAAAACATCCGCAACGAAAACAGGGCAAAGGCTGCGAAAATGCGTAAAGAGATTTCGAAAAAGTAATCAATCGGACAGGGCATCAAAATGTTTAACGCTATTACAGATATTCCCGGCATTAGGGTCGGCCACGCTTCCGATCTGCAGGGTTATACGGGCTGCACTGTCATACTGTGTGAACAGGGTGCAGTATGCGGGATAGACGTCCGGGGCAGCGCTTCAGGAACAAGGCAGATCGATGCACTGAGCGTAGGACACATTGTGGATGAAGTCCATGCCATACTTTTGGCGGGTGGGAGCTCATTCGGACTGGACGCCGCGGGAGGAGTGACGCGGTATCTGGAAGAGAAAGGTATCGGCTTTGATGTTGGTGTCGCGAGAGTGCCTATAGTTCCTTCTGCTGTGATCTTTGATCTGGGGTTTGGCCGCACAAGTCGCCCAACTCCTGCGATGGGATATGAGGCATGCGTTGGCGCCGGCTTCGAAGTAGAAGAAGGGAGTGTCGGGGTCGGCACAGGCGCGACTGTTGGCAAGATATTTGATTCAACGCGTTCAATGAAAGGTGGATTGGGAACGTGCAGCATCGCGATGCCGGACGGACTCAGGATTGCTGCACTTGTCGTAGTAAACGCCTTTGGCGATATCATTGATAACGTAACCGGAAAGATCATAGCCGGAGTGAGAAAGTCAGAGGAAAGTTTGGAATTTGCAGGTACTGTCAAACAGATTAAGGAAGGTGTAGTAAAAAAGCAGTTCGCGATCACAAATACAACCCTTGGTGTCGTGGCAACCAACGCACGATTCAACAAAAAAGAAATTACTAAAGTAGCCCAGATGGCGCAGGGCGGATTAATAAAGACTATAAGCCCTGTACACACAACTTTCGACGGTGACCTCGTGTTTGCTTTGGCAACGGGGGAATGTGAAACGGACATAAATAAGGCAGGTGTATTGGCGGAGTTTGTGCTTGCAGAGGCGATTAAGAGGGGGGTGAAGAAGGCCGATGGTTTCGGTCTGGTACCTGCCTTCAGGGATATCGCCAAGGGCTGGAAAATCAGGCAGTAGTCGAATTCTTTATACATGCCTCTGCTGACTCAAGGAGCGAAGGATGTCTGATTATCAGAAAGTTGCCGAGATTATCAAACAAGAGAGGAATCTTGTTGCCTTCACCGGGGCAGGTATTTCGGTAGATGCCGGTATTCCAGCGTTCCGGGGAGGTCAGGGTTTGTGGGAGAAATACGATCCCATGGAGTACGCGCATATTCGGGCGTTTATAGCTGATCCTGAACGGGTCTGGGTCATGCTGAGGGAAATGTCGGAGGTGATCTTCAGATCCGCACCGAGTCCAGCTCACGACGCGCTGGCTTTGCTTGAGAGAGAGGGATATCTCAACGCTGTAATAACTCAGAACGTTGACGGCCTGCACGCGATAGCGGGCAATACCCGCGTCATTGAATATCATGGAAACCATCGGTGGCTGACATGTATCAGCTGCAATAAAAGGATCCCCCTGAGCCCGGAATTGATCGCAATACATCCCTATCCTAAATGTGAGAAATGTAACAGAGCCTTAAAGCCGGACGTGGTATTCTTCGGAGAAGGCATTCCCATGCAGGCTATGCTTCAGGCGAACGAGGAAGCAAATACATGCAGAGTAATGTTCATTATCGGCACTTCAGGGGTGGTGTATCCGGCTGCTGAAATACCTTACACCGCCAAGGCGAAAGGTGCCCACATTGTTGAAATCAATGTCGAGCCGACACCCTTTACATCTTCCATTGCGAATCATTTTTTTGCCGGCACAGCTTCGAAGGTTCTGCCGGAGTTGTTGAAGTACGTACTATAGCGGTTCACGATACAACATCATTGCTTTCGGACAAGCAGGCATAGATTGTAGGTGTCCCAAAATTGTGACGGAGGGTACATTGCAGGCATACGGCGTTATTATGGCCGGCGGTAAGGGCGAGCGTTTCTGGCCGCTGAGCACAGGAAAAGTGCCCAAGCCTTTTTTACCTCTCATTGGATCAAAGACCTTGATCCAATTGACCGTTGAAAGGGTATCCCGGTTCATACCGGAAGACAGGATCCTGATCGTCCTTGGCAGGAACCATTTGAGTGTGGCGCGAAAGCAACTGCCGGGACTTCCTTCAGAAAACTTCATTGTCGAACCGGTCGGCAGGGACACGGCGGCGTGTATCGGGCTTGCCGCGACTGTTCTTGCAATCAGAAATCCCAAGGCAATCATGGTTGTCCTGCCTGCTGATCAATACGTCACCGACATAGGTGCTTTCGCCAAAACAGCGAAAATGTGCATTACGGCGGCTTCGAAGGGTGATTATCTCGTCACTATGGGAATCACACCGTCGAGACCGGAAACAGGTTATGGATATATCCGCGAGGGGAATGAGATACAGATCGATAAAAAACTGCGGTGTCTCAAAGTAGACAGGTTTGTTGAAAAACCCGTTCGTGCCAAAGCAGTGCAATACCTGAAAGCCGGAGGCTATTATTGGAATGCCGGTATATTTGTCTGGCAGATTCAATCCATACTCAAGGCGATCAGAAAACATATGCCTTCTCTGGCCGACGGCCTGCAGGCAGTCGGCGCCGCTCTTCGTGAGAATAAGCAACGCGCGGTTGATGTCCTTTTCCGTAGTTTTGAGCGTAAATCAATTGATTACGGAGTGATGGAAAAGGCCGATAATGTACTTATGGTGCCGGCCGGATTCACGTGGGATGACATCGGTACCTGGGCTTCGCTGCAAAGAGTCTTTGAACTTGACGCGCAAGAAAATTACACGCGGGGTGAGAACGTACTCGTTGATACAAACAATTCGATTATCTTTGGAGACGATAGGAAGATCGGTGTCATAGGATTGTCTGATATTGTTGTCGTGGCTTCTAAAGGAGGGATCCTTGTGTGTAATAAAGAAAGAGTACAGGAAGTGCGGGAGATAGCGAAGAAATTGCAGAAATAAGGCGGCTCTGTAGAAATTTGTGGTTGTAAGGGGGGAGATGTGATATCCAGGATAACTACAGCAACTATATACGGTATTGACGGCATCAAGATTGACGTGGAGGTCGACCTCTCGTATGGGCTGCCGGCGTTCAATATAGTCGGGCTTCCCGAAACAGCCGTTAAGGAAAGTAAAGAACGGGTACGGGCCGCCATAAAAAATGCAGGCTTTGAATTTCCCGGTGATCGCATCACAATCAATCTGGCACCCGCCGACGTCAGGAAAGAGGGCTCCTCATTTGACCTCCCGATAGCAATCGGCATACTTACCGCAACGGGTGCCATAAAAGGCAAATCTCTAGGCGATTATCTGATTACGGGCGAGCTCTCGCTCGACGGGAGAATAAAGGGTATACGGGGCGTTCTGCCCATAGCAATTCTTGCGCAGAAGGAAGGCCTTGCAAATATTATTACGCCTGAAGAAAATGGGGACGAGGCAGCAATCGTCCAGGGAATTCGTGTTTATGGCGCCGGACATCTGCTCGATATAGTGCATTTTCTCAAGGGCGACGGCCCTTTGAAGATGTTTGATTCAAGCAAACAGGTTCACAATACCCTGCCGGTAAACGGCGACCTGAATTTTTCCGATATCAAAGGGCAGCCGCAGGCAAAGAGGGCCCTGGAAATTGCTGCGAGCGGCGGTCACAATCTTCTCATGATTGGTCCACCCGGTTCAGGGAAAACCATGCTTGCCAGACGTCTGCCGACCATCCTGCCTGCACTTAGCTATGAGGAGGCTGTGGAAACAACCAAGATTCACAGCATTGCCGGATCACTGAACGGCAATCGATCGCTCGTTACCAGACGACCGTTCAGGGCCCCTCATCATTCGATTTCAGATGCCGGCTTGATTGGCGGAGGACATATCCCCAAACCTGGTGAGGTAAGTCTTGCCCATAACGGAGTCCTCTTCCTGGATGAATTTTCAGAATTCAAGCGGAATGTGCTTGATTCCCTCAGACAGCCCCTTGAGGATGGAGAGGTGACAATTTCCAGGGTAACACACTCCATCACTTTTCCAGCGCGTTTTATGCTGGTTGCGGCCATGAATCCTTGTCCATGTGGGTATTTCGGAGACACAAGAAGGTCCTGCATCTGCAGCGCCGGGCAGATACAGCGGCATCGCTCACGTGTTTCCGGACCTCTTCTTGACAGGATGGACATCCATATCGAAGTTCCACCCGTCACAATTCGCGAGCTCTCGATGGACCACGAAGAAGAACCTTCCGAACAAATCCGAGAGCGGGTCTTGCGCGCACGATCAATTCAAAGCGAAAGATTCCGCGGCAAAAAAATCCACGCAAACAGTCATATGTCAGCGCGCACCATAAAGAAGCACTGTGTTCTGGACGAGAACGCCCGAGTGCTGCTGGAGACTGCTGTTGAAAAGTATGGTCTTTCCCCGCGGGCATATCACCGGATTCTGAAGGTATCCCGTACAATAGCGGATCTGGATATGACTGATGTTATTGGCAAAACACACATCGCGGAAGCGCTTCAATATCGGGTCCTTGACAAGCGTCTGCTCGTCTGAGGCCAATCGCTCTTATCTTTATTGTTTACTTCCGTTTACGGTATAATAGAGCCGACGCGTCGGACAGACGCTAACTACATCTGGTCTAAGGAGAATCATGTATATATCCATTATCGGGAATGCCGGGTCCGGCAAGACTACGCTCTTTCAAGCTCTGTCGGGAATCAGGAATGAAGGGGGCTATTCGGACAAGGCAAACCTTGCAATTATCGACGTCCCTGACGAAAGGATTGATGCACTCACAAAAATATTCAAGCCCAAGAAAACTGTGTATGCCCGTATAGAACTGGCGGACACCGTGGCCATAGAGGAAGGAAATGTCCAGAAGGGCACCATAAGCCAAAAAACTTTGCAGCAGATGCGCACCAGCGACGCATTCATCTTAACGGTCGCATGCTTCGACGGAAAGACTGCGGCAGATGCTGCACGTGATGTGTTGGGAATTGAGGGCGAATTCATACTGTCCGACATGGCGCAAATTGAGGGCAGAATCGAGCGTATGAAAAAGCAGGTCAAGAAAGGTGATACGACTCAGGCGCAGGAAGAGGCGCTTTTTGAAAAATGTCTTGCGCATCTGAACGAGGAGAAGCCTTTGTCTTTACTACCGTTGGAGCCGCAGGAAATTCGATCGCTCAGAGGTTTTCAGTTGCTCTCTTTAAAGCCGATGATGATTGTTCTGAACACCGGAGAAGAAAACATAGGAGAGGGCCCCGGAATCGCCGGCGAGCTTCAGAAGAAGTTTCCGGCCCATCCGGTGATCCATGCCTGTGCGAAGCTGGAGAGCGAGCTAGCATTGATGAGTGATGACGAACGTTCGGAGTTCATGAAAGAATACGCAATTACCGAATCTATCAGGGGACGGATTGTTCGCCTCGCTTTTGACACACTCGGACTAATCTGCTTTCTCACCGTAGGAGAAGATGAGTGTCGTGCATGGCCGATCCGTAAGGGCATCAACGCTCAGGAAGCTGCGGGGGCGGTACACACGGATCTTTCAAACAAGTTCATTCGGGCAGAGACGGTGGCGTATTCGGATTTCCTGAAGTATGGCAGTATGCCGGAGTGTAAGAAAGCTGGAGTCTGGCGCCTGGAGGGAAAGACATATATAGTTCAGGATGGGGATATCTTAAATATCAGAGCGGGAACCTGAGTTCTTGCAAGGACTATCAACACGCGGCATTTCTGACATGCGGTAACATGACGGAGGAAATATGACCCTATTTCGAAACCTAGATCCTGAGACCCTGAATGAAAATGTTTTTCGGCTGATCGGAAAAGAATGGATGCTTGTGACCGCAGGCGACCGGTCATCCTTCAATACAATGACCGCCGCATGGGGTGGATGGGGGATCATGTGGCAAAAGAAGTGTGCATGGTGCGTCATAAGACCGAACAGATACACCTTCGAGTTCATGGAACGCTGCAGCCATTTCACGCTTTCTTTTCTCGAGGAACAGTATAAAGACATTCTGACGTATTGCGGCAGCAAGTCAGGAAGAGACGTAAATAAAATCGCGGAAACCGGGCTGACTCCTGTATTTTCTGAAAAAGGCGTCTACTTTGCGGAGGCAAGGCTTGTTTTCGAGTGCCGGAAAATGTATTTTCAAGACCTCATACCGGAGAATTTCCTTTCACCGGATATTGAGGAATTATACCCGCTCAAAGACTATCATCGTATGTATCTTGGTGAAATCATCAGCTGCTTGTCCAGGTGATTGACAGGCCCGTTTGACAATTGAGCAAACTGGATATATAATACTTGCATTGATTCGCAACTTGTGAACAAAGAGGGAGGTCTGGTGCAGAGGGATGATGCGATGGTTTTTGATATGCAGGCGGACGTATGTCTTGCACTCGCCAATCCTAAGAGATTGCAGGTATTAAATCTCCTTAAAAACGGCGAAATGTCTGTTGCTGCCCTCACAAAGGAAATGGGTATTAACAAGGCAAACCTGTCGCAGCACCTCGCAATCTTGAGACAAAAAAATATTCTCGAAACCAGACGCGAAGGAACAACGGTTTTTTATCGCATTACTAATCCCAAAATAGTCGAGGCGTGCGCAATCATGAGGGGCGTACTCATTGAAATGCTGAAAGATAAAGCAAAGCTTTCGAAGAGGATTACTGAAATTGACCCGGGCTAGCTGGTGTATGGTAATCTCGAACAGTTGCAATGATATGCATCTGGTAATTAATACAGAAGGGGTATAGATGAAACAGGTACCGGACAAAAACAGAAGGCGCGAGGGCCTTTATAAAGTTATAAAGCAAAGCAGAACGAAGCGGCAATACGTCATGGGAACACTCTTCCTGATACTGCTTCCACTCGGATGGTTCTATCCTGTGATCGGCTATTTCATACCTTTCTGCATGCTCGTTGGAATAGGACTGGCAATCAGAAAAGGGAGAAGCTGGTGTAACTGGATGTGTCCCAGGGGATCGTTTGCCGATTCATACCTCAAATTGATAAGCAGGAAAGCGAAGGTTCCGAGGGTTTTCAGAACCATGCCGTTACGGGTACTTGTCCTTGCATTCCTGATGTCCATGATGTTTTTTCAGATCGTGAGTTTATGGCCTGATCCGATGAACATAGGCAGACTTTTTATGACACTCCTTACAATCACGACGGTTGTTGGTGTTCTTCTGGCAATCTTCGTTCACCAACGTACCTGGTGCTATATCTGCCCCATCGGAACAATATCAAGCTGGGTGGGAAGGAACAAGAATCCATTGGAGTTGAAAGCCGATACGTGCACGCATTGTAATGCCTGCAATCGGGCGTGTCCGATGAACCTCTCGCCTCAGGTGCGGGATGAAGAAGGGGAGATGCGGTTTAAGGGTGATTGTCTCAAGTGCGAACTATGTACACACGTCTGTCCGCCCGGCGTTCTTTCATTTCAATCAGAATGAGCATCCGCAGATCGCTTGAGACTGTTATCCATATCCCGGCTTTCCGGCTTATTCGATGTTTTTAAATCACCCGACTCTCAATTCAGAAATACTTTCTTTAAATCTGATGGGTTAAGCAAAATGCATGCGTTATTCCCGTCAAAGATGAAGCATATCCAGCATTCTCTTTGTGAAAAAATGTTTTTGCTGAGGTGAGTTTCGTTGACAAAGGCCCATTTTTACAGTAACATTTTGATTCTTTTGACCGTGATAAAAACAGGGAAATCATAGAATAAAATATAACAATACAGGAGAATGCTATGGGGAAAAAGATCTTGATAGTCGATGACGATGCCGAGTTTATCGATAAGAACAAGGCCGGACTCGAAAGTAAAGGATTCGATGTGGTTACGGCTACAGCTGTTCGCGAAGTTATGGATAAAATAGCCTTCGAAATGCCTGACGCGATTGTCCTGGATCTCATGATGGAAAAACATGACAGCGGCTTTTGCGTTGCGAAGCAGATAAAAGCAGATCCGCGATTTAGAAACATACCTGTCCTTATAGTATCGTCAGCTATGGAAGAAACCGGTGCAGATTTTTGCCAGGAACTGGATGGGTATTGGATGAAATGCGATGATTTTATTAACAAGCCAGTCACTGCTGACGAACTGGCTGATCGCGTTAACAGTCTCATTAAGAGCTGATGGCATACGGATCCACCCCTGCGCAGAATCGAAAACAGGAGAAGGGGGTCGGTTGCCCTGAGGATGACTCTAAAAGAAACAAATATAGAAGGAATTGCAAAAGGAGAAGCTATGGCGACGAATGAAAAGAAGTTGAACCAAATCCTTGAAAAAAAGATTCTGGCTCCGTCAATAACGATGTACAGGCTCTATGCGCCCGATGTAGCAAGAAAAGTCAAGGCGGGGCAATTTGTCGTTATCCGCTGCGATGACATGGCGGAACGTATTCCTCTTACGGTTGCCGATTACAACCGCGATGAAGAAAGTATTACTATTATATTCCAGGAAGTCGGGGCTTCCACGCAGAAACTGGCGAAGTTTGAAGCCGGTAACACCCTCCTGGATGTGGTTGGCCCTCTCGGGAAACCCAGTCATATTGAAAAATTCGGTACCGTAGTATGCGTGGGCGGCGGTGTGGGTGTGGCTCCTGTTCTTCCAATAGCAAAGGCGCTGAAGGAAGCAGGAAATGAAGTCATATCCATAATTGGAGCCCGTTCAAAAGATATGCTGATCCTTGAAGAAGAAATGAAGAACGCCAGCACCAGTCTTCATGTGACAACTGATGATGGTTCTTACGGACACCACGGTTTTGTAACAGATGTCTTGAAGCAGGTAATTGAAGAGAAAAAGAACATTAGCCTTGTCGTGGGAATCGGCCCTGTCGTGATGATGCGGGCTGTTTCGGAAGTGACAAGACCATACAACATCAAAACAGTCGTCAGCCTCAACACAATTATGGTAGACGGAACGGGCATGTGCGGTTGCTGCCGTGCAACAATAGCCGGTGAGACAAAGTTTGTTTGTGTGGACGGTCCGGAGTTTGATGGACATCAGGTGGATTTCAAAGAGCTGGTGCTCCGGCAGAAAATGTACACCCGTGAAGAGCGGCGCGCTTCATGGGACCATGCCTGCAAACTGGAGGCACAGGCAAAGGCCATGAAAAAATCGAAAGTGCGGGAGAAGATGCCGGAGCAGAACCCGAAAATACGAATTCAGAACTTCAGCGAAGTTGCACTGGGATATGGCCGGGAAAATGCCATCCGTGAGGCATCGAGATGTCTCCAATGCAAAAACTCCCCCTGTGTGGAAGGCTGTCCCGTAAGCGTTCAAATACCCGCCTTCATCAAAAAGATTAAGGAAGGCGATTTTATTGGAGCTATCAATACCATCAAAGAAACAAACAGCCTGCCCGCGGTGTGCGGAAGGGTCTGCCCACAGGAGACCCAATGTGAAGAGAAGTGCGTCCTCGGAAAAAAAGGCCAGCCGATCGCAATTGGCCGCCTTGAACGTTTCGCCGCTGACTTTCAGTTAAATCAGGGAGAGGTGAGAATGCCCGAAAAGGCGAAACCAACCGGGAAGAAGGTCGCAGTCATCGGTGCAGGCCCGGCCGGACTTACGGTAGCGGGCGAACTTTCAAAGAAAGGACATGAAGTGAGCGTATTTGAGGCGCTCCACAAAGCAGGGGGAGTCCTCGTGTACGGCATCCCCGAGTTTCGTCTTCCAAAAGCAATTGTTCAGCGCGAAGTTGATTACGTCGAAAAACTCGGCGCCAAGATAAAAGTTGATGCCATCATCGGCCAGACCATGACTCTCGATGAACTGTTCGCAGCTGGCTTTGACGCGATATTTATCGGAACAGGTGCCGGTTTACCGTACTTCCTGAATATTCCCGGCGAAAACCTGAACGGCGTCTATTCCGCGAATGAGTTTCTCACAAGGGCCAATCTCATGAAAGCGTATCTCTTCCCCGAATACGATACCCCGATCAAGGTTGGCAGTAAGGTAGCCGTGGTAGGCGGTGGAAACGTAGCGATGGATGCCGCGAGAGTTTCAAAGCGACTCGGGGCTGATGTTTATCTCGTCTATCGTCGTTCCCGTGCAGAAATGCCGGCTCGTGCAGAAGAGGCACATCATGCAGAGGAAGAAGGCATTGATTTCAGACTCCTTACAAATCCGATTAAGATCATAGGCGACGAAAATGGCTGGGTAAAGGGTATTGAATGTGTAAAACAGCAACTCGGCGAACCCGATGCATCGGGCAGAAGAAGACCCGTAGATATCCCCGGTTCAAACTACGTCATCGATGTTGATGTCGTAATTATTGCCATAGGGCAAGGGCCAAACCCGATCCTGACGTCAACCACGCCCGGTCTAAAGTTACGGAAATCCGGTAACATTGAAGCCGATCCTGAAACAGGCAAGACGAGCCGCGAAGGCGTATTCGCCGGTGGCGATATTGTCACCGGAGCCGCTACGGTTATTCTCGCGATGGGTGCCGGCAGGGCTGCAGCAAAGTCTATTGACGAATACCTTCAAACAAAATAATTTTACATCATTGCAGACTCAGGGCGGGCAATCCCCGCCCTTTTTTACTTACCTCGATTAGCCCAAAGTTATGGTTACGATCGGCAGTGTGTGGACCCGCTCCGCTTTAGAACTTCTGGCGAAGAAATCCGATCTGCCCCATAATGACCAAGCCGGGTTTAATTTTCCTGAGAAGTATTACTTTGGAAGCAGTAAATCGGGAAGCATCAGGGAAAGCCTCGGTACGTACGTAATTATAAGCAGACAGAAGATGAGCAGCAATATGAAAGGAAGGATGGACTTTCCGATCTCAATCATCGACTTCTTCATGATCGCCATAGAGACAAACAGGTTCATACCGAATGGTGGTGTCAGAAAACCACATTCTATATTAACGATCATTATGATGCCGTAGTGTATATAGTTGATGTCGTAACGGTTGAGCGTTTCCGCAAGTATCGGAGAGATTACGATGATTGCTGTCACAATGTCCATCAGGCTGCCGATAAGCAGCAGTGCCCCGTTAATCGCGAGAAGGAAAAGCCACTTGCTGTGGATCCCTGAGATGATCGCATCGGCCAGTTTGACCGGTATCTGTTCCACAGTAAGAAACCAGACGAAGGTCATCGCGCACGACATGATAAACAGCAGGCATGCGGAGAGAATTGCCGAATCCTTGCAGATGGTAAGCAGCCTGTTTATCTTGAGCTCCCTATACACCAGCAATTCAATGATCAGGGCGTAAACGACGGAAACCGCGGCTGCTTCGGTCGGCGTGAAGATACCCCCGTAAATTCCGCCAAGCACAACAACCGGCAACAGGAGAGCCCAGATGCTGCTCCTGACTATCTTGATCGCGTCCTTCAGTGTGTATCTTTCTGCTGTTCGCCAGCCGTGCCTGCTTGATTGCAGGTAGGAATAACCCATCAGACACAGCCCTATAAATATTCCCGGCAGGAACCCTGCCATAAAGATCTTCGAGACTGAGACATTCATGATGAGCGCGTACAGGATCATCGGAATACTCGGAGGAATTAGTATCCCGAGACTTCCGGCCGACGTAAGAAGGCCTATTGAGAAACGTTCGCCGTATCCTTCTTTTATGAGGGCCGGCATCATGATGCTTCCTATCGCAATTACCGTTGCAGGAGAAGACCCCGAGATTGCGGCAAAAAACATGCAGGCAAGGACACCAGAGATTGCGAGTCCACCGGTAAACCTCCCCACAAACAATTTCATCACGCTCACCAGCCGGTTGGAAATGGCGCCTTCAGCCATTATGTTCCCGGCAAGAACGAAGAAAGGCACACCCAGAAGGACGAAATTATCAAGGCCGTTAAAAAGTTGTTGAACCAGTGAAGTGAGCGGTGTACTGGAAACAAAGAGAAGGTACAAGGCGGTAGTACCTGCGAGCACTATCGAAATAGGCATGCTGAGGCACATCAAAACGGCGAACGCGATGAAAACAAGCGTAAGGCCCATCAGTCTTTCCTCAGTAACCGCTCAAAGGGTTCTTTCTTTAGAAACGCCTTCATATGTCTACCCGACAAAACAAAGAACCTGAACGCCATCACAACGGAGAAAAGAGGAATCGGCGCGTACGGTATATACATGGGAATTTGCATCGCGGAGCTTCTCGCGTCAAAGGACTTAAGCCCCATGAGGTGCTTAAACCCGTACCAGACAAACAAGGTCACAATGACGCCTGAAAGAAAGTGGGCAATAGATTTAAGAAGATGGCTGGCGCGGTCCGGCAGCGCCTGCGGCAGGGCTTCCATTGAAAAGTGAACTCCGTACTTGACCCCTACGGAAGCGCCGAGAAAGGTCGTAAATACAATTGTATAGTTGGCGACTTCCTGAAACCACGAGAATGTATATGACACCGTGTATCTGAGAAACGTCTCTACGAAAGTGAAGAGGGCTATTCCGAGGAGTGCGCACGCCAATGCACCTTCTTCGATTTTTGTAATTTTCCTTATAAGATTACTCATTATTGTTATCTCTGAGGTAAAAAGGGAGGACTAGCCTCCCCTGGTGTTCCGATTATTTTGCTTTTTTTGAATACGAAGCGATTTTCTTTTGGAAGAAATCAAACCATGAAGCACCAAATTCATTCCTGTATTTGTCGTAAACCGGTTTCACAGCTTTCTTGAAAGCATCCCTTTCGGCTGCAGTCAGTGTCACAACCTCAACACCCTGTGATTTGGCAACCTGCTCTGCCTCTGTCATGCCTTTCGCATTTCCTTCACGATTTACCCTGATCTGTTCATCGGCCGCTTCTTTGAATACCTTCTTCTGTTCGGGAGTGAGTGACGCCCAGAATTGTTTGTTTATTATAACAGGACACTCAGTGAGCATATGATGCGTCATCGTTGCGAATTTGTTTACTTCCGTGAATTTCATAAGGGTTGACGTGTAGAGAGGATTGTCCTGTCCATCTATAACCTTCTGCTGGAGCGCATTATAGATCTCCGGAAACGGAAGTGGAACGGGATTCGCCCCCAAAGTGCGGAACGTATCTATGAACAAAGGTGCTTCGATAACACGTATCTTCAGACCTTTCATGTCATCCGGTTTCCGTATCGGCCTTTTTGAATTCGTGAGATCCCTGAATTCATTTTCCGTATATCCGATAAACACAAATCCTTTCGGTTCACAGAATTTACCCAGTCTATCTTTCACATCTTTATCGTCGAGGGTCTTGTATGCTGACTGCCTGTCCGGAAAAATGAAAGGCATTTCTATAATCCCCATCTCTTTCACAAAGTTAGAGAGAACACTGGCTGTTACCGCGGTCATATGCAGGGTGCCTGCCTGCACCTGTTCGGTCATCGAACGCTCGCCACCCAGCTGACCTAAGGGGAAGACCTGGACCTCTATTTCTCCTTTTGTTTTTTCATTCACGTACTTGGCGAAGGCAACGGCCCCGAGGTGCTGCGGATGAACAGGGGGACCGACATGCCCGTATTTCACGATAATCTTTGCGTCCGCCGCCGGTACGATAAAAACCGCTATCAGTAAGACCAAAAATACAGCAACAACAGATTTCCTGTTCATAAAACCTCCTCAACCCGATTAGGGGAATTATCTGCACAAGTTTTTATACAATAATAAGATTTGTTGTCAACTGTTCAGTGCGGATGACAATACATAATACAGCGCTGAAAACCAGGGCTGGACAGATGTCCCGGCCCGAAAGATCAAAGTTCCGGAGAGTGAGCAGACTTTTACATGCCGAGATTAAATCGATCCATGTAAGTGGATATTCACACCGGATGAGCATATCTATACTTTTTCTAAGCCTAGGCAGGTCGGCCGCGAACCCGGTTGCCAGTATCGAAACAATGACATTATACTATTATCTACTTGCAAAAATAGATGCACAGAGTTTCCGCTTTTGTCGTCATTCCGGACTCGATCCGGAATCCAGTTGTTTTGAGGACTTCTCGACCACTGCGCCTGTGCCCCGCAGGGGTATTCGCCGGGGTGACGGATTGGAATTTATGCAAGTAGGTACTATTACGCTTTCTCTCCAGCTCGTAGTTACCTCAGTTGAGTTGCTTTGGCACTCATATTGTCGAGGATTTTCATTAATTTTTTGTAAAGCGTAACCGTATATTGTAACCTATGAACATGATCAAATACTCCCTACAGCTCGAAATGTGCGAGTCGGAACGCAACAAAATCAAGAACGTTATTGCCGGCATGGATTGGAAGACGCAAATGCGATCAGACATTCCAGATACCGACACGATCTTAAGAGCAGCCAGTATTCTCAAGATGGATGGGGAAGAGGATCTGAAACGGTTTATTCTGGAGTATATTTTAAAAGACCTGCAACTATCAGATGATCAGAAAGAAAGGCTGCGCCAAACTTGATTTGCAGGAACAAGAAGAGGCCTTTTTGTTTTCGACACTGTCGGGACAAATGACTACGGTTTCCGCATTCTGGGTTTCAGTCCGTTCAGAAATCGAAATTACAAAACGGGAGATAACGGCTGAAAGCTAGTAATATCAGGGTAGACCAGCCTTTTTCTTCCATCCGGATCCAAATTTTGAATCGAAATAATTTTCAAGCCTTTCCAATACCCGTTTCCATCCGGCCCCTCGATCATATTTCAGCGTGTCTTCAAGAAAAGGGACTATCTCATTCAGTTTGTCTTTAGGAATGTAGCCTAGCGCACCTAATTCTCGCGATCTCTTCAGCGCCTCAGGACTAAATGCATGAGCCGTAAGCATTACAGCCTTTAATTTGCGCATAACGGCAATCTCCAAAAGATCAAAACCTCTAACGCCCATGATATCGAGAATGACCAGATCGTAAATTTTCGAATGAATAAGCCGGACAGCGTTCTCATAATTCGTTGTCTTTTCTACACTGCATGTAGGGCACGCTCGTTTGATTTCCTCTTCAAGCTCAGTTAGAATATCGTCTTCATCATCAACCAAGAATATTCTCTTGTTCTCTAAAATAGACTCAGCCATTCATTTTCTCCTTTCCCCTCACAAACAATTTCCAGCAGCGGTTAATCTACCAGAACATGAGTATACTACTAATTCAGGAAGCTCTCAATCATAAGCTCCCATACCAATTCTGAGTCAAAGCTCTACCTTCGTTGGCATCGTCGTTACTCTCCGCTGTTACCGGGCTCACGTCGCCCCTCCGGCAGCGAAGCTGTAGGATCCACCCCTCAACCCGGCGCGCAAAAGATCAGAATTCACCCTTGGCCGCTCGCGGAAGGTATGACGAACTATTCCGCATCAGAAGATTATGGCCGATTCATAGGGGGCGACAAAAGAGGCCATCAAAGAGATGGCCTAAGTGATTGAAAGAATTGGTGGAGCTGAA
>CAYYLU010000002.1:0-27786 GCA_964472475.1 uncultured Syntrophus sp.
TAATCGATAGCTCCATTCTCCCGGTAATCAATAAGAAGCTGCCTGAAGGGATGGAAATACGTGCTTTTATTGAAGGATCGCTAAAAGATGTGGTAAAAGAATACGTTTACGTTCTTGTAAGCAAGACACGTGTAGACGGTTTTGCCGCCTGGAAACAAAGCGGGGGGAAATATTTCTACATATGGCGCGGGAATCGGATTAAAGACGTCTGGGTCAGAGGCATATTTCTGAGAATCATCAAAATAGAGGCGGATAAACTTAATGGCGTCTGAATTAATCATAAACGTAACGTTTAATGAAACGAGAATAGCCTTTCTTGAGAACGGTATTCTGGTCGAGTTCTTTATCGAGCAGAAAAACGGACACAGCATGGTAGGAAGCATTTACAAGGGAAAGGCAGCACGAATTGTACCCGGGATGGACGCGGCCTTCATTGACATAGGTCTGGAGAAATCGGCATTTCTGTATGTGGGTGACATCATCCTTGATCGGATGATGTACGAAGAATTTGATGATGCGGATATCCACATTGACAGGAACGAGAGAATTGAAGGGGTTCTCGAAGAGGGACAGGAGCTCATTGTCCAGGTTTCTCGCGAGCCGATAGGCCAAAAAGGTACCCGGGTTACATCAAAGATTACTCTTCCCGGGAGACTTCTCGTCCTTATGCCTGCTACTGACCATATCGGCGTATCGCGAAGGATTGAACAGGAAGATGAGCGCAAAAGGCTCGCAGCACTGTTGAAACAGATTTGTCCCCCGGGATACGGGGTAATTGCACGCACTGCTTCTGAAGGAAAAAGCGATGAGGAACTTGCAGCCGATCTGACGTTCCTGATAAGGATCTGGGAGAGTATTCAGGAGAGGGCAAAGAGTGCAAAGGCGCCTGCTATACTTCACCAGGAACTTGGTATTATTTTCAGGGTGATACGTGATCTGCACTCACACAATCTAAAGAAAATAGTTGTCGATGATGAATTTGTGTACAAGAGGGTAGCCGCTTTCCTGAAGGAGTACCTGCCTGAAGAAGGTTGCGAAGTGACGCAATTTTCTGAGAAGGACCCGATTTTTGAAGCTTACGGGATTGAAATAGAGATTGCGAAACTCCTCCACAAAAAAATATGGCTGAAGTCCGGGGGTTACATTGTTCTCGATTATACCGAGGCACTTACGGTTATCGATGTGAATACCGGTCGTTATCTGGGCAAAAAAGATCTGGAAGATACAATACTTCGTACGAACCTTGAAGCGGTAAAAGAGATTGCGTATCAGGTAAGACTGCGGAACATAGGCGGGATAATAGTGATCGACTTTATCGACATGGAACGTAAGGAATCCAGAGACATGGTATTCCAGACTCTAGTCGAGACACTCAAGAAAGATCGTATTAAAACATTTGCATACCCCATCAGCGAAATCGGGGTGGTACAATTGACAAGGAAACGGACGAGACACAATGTAGTCAGTCTCATGTCTGAGACATGTCCTCACTGTGACGGCTCCGGTTACATAAAGTCAAGATATACAGTGTGTTATGAAGTGCTGCGCGAATTACAAAGTGCGTGCAGAAAAGATGAGATGCGCATGTTCAATATTCTTCTGTCGCCCGTCGTTGCCGCTCTACTGTACGAGGAAGAAAAGAGCTCGCTTGAACACATAGAAACAACGTATACCGTGAAGGTCAATATTATTGCGAAACCCGAATATAGCATTGACAAATTTAGTATTGAAGGAGTGAAATAGCATACCGGCAATAGGTGTTCCGGTATGTTCTGCACTGATACACATGAACCACGTTTTTTTTTCACCCGCAAAAGTAAACCTCTTTCTGAAGATTCTTTCCAAACGAGCCGACGGATACCACAATCTTTTCAGCCTGGTCGATCTCATTTCGTTGTATGACGTTATCAAGATCGAGGAAATTACAGGTGATACGATTGTTGTGGAGGACGATAAGGATGTTCTTCCGAAAGGTGAAGGAAATACGCTTTTCAGGGCGGCAAAGGCCATTAAGGACCACTACTCTATAAAAAAGGGCGTGCATATTTACATTGAAAAGCACATTCCTATCGGGAGCGGGTTGGGTGGACCGAGTAGCAACGCTGCTACCGTTCTGAAGGCGCTAACGCAAATATGGGACGTTCATCCCGCAGATACTGAGTTGACGAAAGTCGGTGCTGCAATCGGTGCTGATGTGCCGCTTTTCCTCTATGGTAAGCCGTGCACCATGGAAGGCATCGGGGACATCATCTCTCCGATTCAACTTCCGCCTTTATGGTATGTTGTGGTCTATCCCGAGTACATTCTGTCGACTAAAGAAGCCTACAGCAGGCTAAAAATCGTGTTGACAAATAATCAAAAACATACTAGATTGATGGGTAATTTCATTAACATAGACGACATTACGGGTCGTCTGGAGAATGATCTCGAACAAGTCGGTATAACAATGTGTCCTAAAATCAGGATCATTAAAGATAGATTGATGGACTCAGGCGCAATGGGTTCATTGATGAGTGGCAGTGGTTCTTCGGTTTTCGGTATATTTCGGAACGCCAACGATATGGAAGAGTCGGCTCGGTTGTTTCGGAATTTTGGACGCGTCTTTACGGCGCACAGTCATAGGGAGGGGTGACTAATGGACATTACGGAGATCAAGATCTTTGCGGTTGACGAAAAGCGAGTGAAGGCTTATTCTTCTGTGGTTTTTGATGAATGTTTTATTGTGAGAGACCTGAAGGTTATTCAGGGTGATACGAAGCTCTTTGTGGCCATGCCGAGTAAGAAAATGAAGGATGGTTCATACCGGGATACAGTCCATCCCCTGAATAATGACATGAGAAATAAGATCGAATCGAGCGTGCTGGCAGCGTACGAGGAAGAGCTGAATAGAAGTAGAAACCAATAGTTTAGTTATTGGGGTGTCGTCAAGCGGTAAGACACAGGCCTTTGGAGCCTGCATTCGGAGGTTCGAATCCTCCCGCCCCAGAAATTTCGATAAGGAGAAACACATTGGATAAACTCAGGATATTGACGGGTAATGCAAATCCAGAACTTACACAACGAATCTGCAAATTCCTTGGTGTTAACCTCGCAAAGGCGAAGGTAAGCCATTTCAGTGATGGCGAGATTCAAGTGGAGATTGAAGAAAGTGTTCGGGGGATGGATACTTTTGTGGTACAGCCCACGTGTCAGCCCGTCAATCAGAACCTGATGGAGTTGCTTGTTATGCTTGACGCGCTGAAAAGAGCTTCAGCAGGCAGAATTACAGTTGTAATCCCATATTTTGGTTATGCACGACAGGACCGCAAAGTAGTTCCAAGGACCTCCATATCGGCAAGGCTTGTCTCAAATCTCATAACAGTAGCGGGCGCTTCGCGTATACTGACAATGGACCTGCATGCCGGACAGATTCAGGGTTTCTTTGACATTCCGGTCGACCACTTGTACGCGCTGCCCGTGCAGTTCAAGTATCTTGAGAAGATTGAGGGTGAAATAGTTGTGGTATCGCCCGATGCCGGAGGGGTCGAAAGGGCGCGTGAGCTCGGAAAAAGACTGAACGCTTCTATAGCAATCATCGATAAGAGGCGTGAAAAGGCAAATGTGTCGAAAGTGATGCACGTTATTGGAAATGTGAAGAATAAAACCGCCATTCTGCTCGATGACATGATAGACACAGGCGGCACAATAGTGCAGGCTGCTGAGGCAATTGTAGGTGCCGGAGCAAGCAGCGTGTACGCCTGTTGTACACATCCGGTTCTTTCAGGGAACGCTGTTGAGAAAATCAATAATTCGTCACTCGTGGAGATGGTGGCAACGAATACTATACCGCTCTCTGAGGCGGCGCAGAATTCGACGAAAATAAGAGTGCTCGACGTATCTCCGGTACTTGGTGAAGCCATCAGGAGAATACACGAAGACGAATCTGTAAGTTCACTATTTATTTAGGTTCAGGAGGATTGCGAAAATGGATCAGATACTAATCAAGGCAGATAAACGGGATCTTAAGGGAAAGAGCGTTGCCCGCAAGTTGAGAAAGGATGGAAAAATTCCTGCAGTCGTTTACGGTCAAGGTCTTGAGGCAGTTCCCATAACGATTATGATGCGAGACTGGGAGAAGCTTGGAAGACAGTCGCGGAGAAATGTCATTTTCAACATGGAACTTCATTCCGGACAGGATGTTGAGAACAGACCCGTGATGGTGAAGGAAATTCAAAAAGGATTTCTGGGCGGGAAGACGTTGCACATCGACTTTTTTCAGGTTTCGATGGAGAAAACGGTTGAAGTTGAAATTCCTATTCAACTCAGCGGCAAATCAAAGGGCGAAATCAATGGCGGTATTATAGAAATGCACTTACGCTCCGTCAGAGTCGAATGTCTGCCGACCCAGATACCTGAGAAGATCACTGTCGATATCACTGATCTCGAAATCGGAGATTCATTCCACGTGAATGAGATATCAATACCGGGCGTGGAACTGCTGGAAGGAGCTGACGTTGCGATAGTGACTATTATTCCTCCTACAGCCGAGGAAAAACCTGTCGTTGAGGAGGCAGCCGCGGCAACGGAAGAAGGAAAAGAAGAAAAGAAGGAAGACAAGAAGGAAGACAAGAAAGAAGAGAAGAAGGGCTAGAGGTCTTCTTGTATTTGTTTTGTGGTCTCGGAAACAAAGATTTTCAGTACTCTATGACGAGACACAATATGGGTTACCTCGTCATAGACCGGTTTTCCGAACGTCTCAATATTTCTGTTAACAAGTCACAATCGGGGTGCAGGATCGGGGTTGGTGAGGACCTGGTCCTTGCCAAGCCTGATACCTATATGAATCTCTCCGGAGATCCGGTGTCGCGTCTCATGAAGAAGTGGGACATCGGGATTCCGGATCTCCTCATAATTCATGATGATCTCGATATGGAATTCGGAAAAGTACGGATTCGTTTTGACGGCAGGGATGGTGGACATAAAGGGGTACGGTCCATCATAGAGAGGCTCGGTACAAAGGAATTCCACAGATTGAAGGTAGGTATAGGCCGAAATCCTTCCATGCCTTCCGAAGAATATGTGCTCAGACGTTTTGACAAATCCGAAATTCCCGCCTTGAACGAGACCCTGGATACGGCAGTAGACGCACTCGATACATTTCTGCGGGAAGGGCCTGCCAAAGCAATGTCACTGTTTAATAAACGCTCCCAGGTTTGACAATGGCTTTTCTCGCCTGGGCCGCAAAGAGTATTTCGCGGTAGACTTCGACAACCTGCGAGCCAATATTTCTCCCGCCACCTGCATGGCTTCTACGCCTTTTCAGACGCCGTATACACCTTGCGGGTAACCGGCTAGACCGACTCACTCAACGAATAACAATTACGCATGTGAATCCCGACTCTTGTTTTCCTCGTCGTCCATCCCAACGGTTCACAGGTTTTTTCCCCACCTGAGGGCGTTCTTCATTATACCGCAGGAGGCATATTTATCTGTCAGCTCATAGGCGTTGTCTTGAAAAGGATAAAAGACAAGCAAAGGATCGGAGTGGACAATCTCGACAGATTCAAGTTTCGGCATAAATGTCTTCTTGTTCGCTGCTATATCAGCAAGAATTACCTTCAATAGGCCGGCTGGTTGATTGCAGTCCAAATTTGGCGGATAACAGACGTTCACGCCAAATTCCTCCAGGACTTCGTTCTCCGGATTCGCCAGTGTCATTTGGCGCGCGAGCCGCAGGAAAGTGGACGGAGCAATTTTGAAAGCCGGTGCCCAGAAACTAAGTACCGGGGTCTTCCACCTTCTCGGAGGCAGCTTTGTCACATTCGCAAGCCTTGAAAGGTCTTCGTGGTTTTGAAGGTCAACCCCACGGATTGTTACATTTATTTTCCAGAAAGGGAGATACACCATCTTGCCTTTTCTTTCCACGGGCGAGGCTACGATGTACTTCACCGGCTTGTAAGCACCGCCGCTTACCTGCCAGGCTCTGCTGCAATGGCTGCAGAGTGGAATGCAACTGTCGTTTTCAGCAATAAGTTCCCATCCGCAGTTCGGACATAAAGTGGAGAGAAATTTGACCGCGAGGTTCGCAGCGGGTAATTCGGCGCCCGACAGAGAAACAGCATCCGTGGTGGCGATCATCTTGTCGGAGATTGCATCGAAAACATTGCCATTGCGTTCTGTAAAAGGTGTATAGATGAGGCTTACATTCTCCGCAACAAAACATTCATAGTACAATTTGTCTTCTTTCATCTCTGTTCTGGTCACAGGGACCTCCGCGAAGTCGTCCTGCCCGAGACTTACGATACGTGTTTCGTGCACAGTAACGATTTCATACGATGACGGGTCCAGGTTCTCTATAGACGACTTATCGAACTGATGTGAAGGTGCAAGAAAACGCGAACCTGATATGGGACGGGCAAACCTTAGGTTCATGGCTTGCGTCCTGATCCCGAGAGATGGAGGAAAAAGCGCACTCCCGATCGCAAGAGAGCTCCTGTCTATACGTCCCGTCTTCACACCGCCTGATCTGCAGGCAAAGTGCATTCCTTTGAATCGCCAGTATGGTACCTGTGTAATCTCTGCATTGATGTCTTTGCCGTGCAGCGGGAATGAATATCTGAAATATTCCGTCGGCTCGAGGAAAAGACGCGTCTTGCAGAAGGAACATTTCAGGAGACGATCTGTTTCATCGAGGGTGACCTGCGCACCGCATTGAGGACACTGGTGATCTATCAGCATGGGGATTTGTTAGATACGTTCACCGCACTGATTGCAGTATTTCGAATCAAACAGGTTCTCTGTTTTGCAGTGAGGGCATATGCTTGGACTTCTTGACAAGGATATGGCGCTTCCGCATGAAGAACAGAATTTGGCGCGCGCCGGAGCGTTTTTTCCGCATTGTGCACATTGCTGGACTACTAATAACTGGTGACCGCATGCTGAACAGAACTTTGCGTCTGTTGCGATTGTATTCCCGCAATCAGGGCATTTGAGGCCTTGATCCATCTGCGAAGTGCCTTTGGTCAGTTCCGAATACATCGCCGGCATCATGAATCCCAGGCCCATCCCCAGACCAGCCGCTGCCTGTCCGGGGTTTTGAGACGCGTTTTCGAGTGCCATCGCCGCCTTCATTTTGAGCAATTTATTCAGATCATCGAACACCCCGAGTCTGCTTTTATCGTCGATTGCTTTCTGGACATCCTGAGGCGGGGTGATGGAATTGATATATAGCCCCGAGAGAGCAATGCCTAATTTCGAGAAATCCTGTTCAAGTACTTTGATGAGACCATTTGAAATAGCATCATATTGCCCGGGAAGATTCAATATCGTGTCCAACTGTTCCCCAAGGTAATCGTTAAAACGTGATACGATGATGGACCCGAGATAATCCTCAATATCCGAAACAGAGAATGTGTTCTGCGTCCCTACTATTGTATTGAGAAAGAGAGTGGGCTGGATAACCCTGAGACTGAATACTCCATGTGCTCTCAGACGTATGAGCCCCAATTGACTATCTTTAAACGCCACCGGATCGCGGGTACCCCAGGCCAGACTCGGAAAATGCTTCATATTCACGAAATAGACTTCCGCTCTCAGCGGGCTGGTAAAACCCCACGGCATGCTCAGCATCTTTGTGATGATTGGTATGTTCAGGGTCGAAAGGGTATACCTTCCCGGGCCAACGGCATCGTACGCCTTACCCTGGTAGAAAAAAACAGCTGATTGACTCTCGCGAACGGTGAGCTGGGCTCCGTATTTTATATCCGCAGAACCTTCCTCCGGAATCCTGTGGGCTATTTCTTTTCCGGTGTCATCGAACCATTCAATGATTTCCATGAACAGGCTGTTCATTTTCATGAATATACCCCCTTATCTCATGCATGATTTTTCGTTGTTTTTCTTTTCTAATCGTGAAGGTGCAGCTTAATCCTGCTGCGCCTTTCCTCGCCTCGAATAGGATTCTTTGCGATAACTTTCCTGCTGCCGCGTTGTTACATAGGATGTTATGATGCTGTGGGCATATTCGTTCATAAGCGAATATGAGAACGAGACCTTTTTCATCTCTGAAGCGGGCGTTATGCACGTAACGATAACCCACGTTTGAACCCTGCCGAAAACCGGAAAAACTATGGTCATGGGGAACGAATCATTCGGTTTGAATGTCACAAGATTGCCGGGCAGGACACAGGAGAGTCCGCCTCCACTAATATCAGTCGCATCTACAGCGACGGCGGTATTGTCTTCCAGAATGAACTTCAGGCGTACCGGCTTGTTAGTAAGGGGTTTCGCGCGGGAAAATTTTCGTCTTTCCTGCTTGGCGATCTCACCCGGCCTGCCGATTCTTAGATAGGCAAAACGTGAATTTTTCTTCTCTGTTCCGATGATGCGGCTGTTAAACACATACACTTTATTCTGATGCACGCAAACTATCGATAGCGTTCCCGATTTCGGATGCTTTTCGCCCTTTATCCGGATCAGCAGGTCTTTTGATTTCGGGCGAAAGAGAAGCTTGCAACCGTCTATTTGTGTTTTTTGATTGACCGTCATTCTGACCGGGATGGCCAGCTTGATTATCTCTTTGAGGTATTGTTCCGTGTTGCTTTTTTCAGGAGATATCATTGATTAAAACCTAATGATTTATCGCTACATAGAGCTGCTACTTAAGCATACATTTTCAACTGTACGTGATCTTGCGCAATATTCTTGTTCCGGATCGATGTTTGATGCGCAATATACCGGCATACATGGACTTAATCATTGTATTGAAAGCCTTTTTCATGCTATAATCCGGCACTGATTCGGATTTTGTCGGCGCTACTCGTAGGCATTTATCAGTCCTACAAAAGAAAGCACATCCGGACGGCTGTTTTGGCCGTAATGGCTGATTACAATTTCCGTGGCGGTTTTTTGCACTAGTTAGAGGCATCTGCGAACTTTACGAGAGGAATTATGGAACGTGACAAGATAAGGAATGTGGCGATCATAGCACATGTCGACCATGGTAAGACAACGCTTGTCGACCAATTGTTCAGACAAAGCGGAATGTTCAGAGATAATCAGGTGGTTGAAGAACGACTGATGGATTCGATGGATCTGGAAAGGGAGCGCGGCATTACGATCGCTTCAAAGAATGGTTCATTCTTCTATAAAGGTCATCTAATCAATATCATCGACACTCCGGGACATGCTGATTTCGGAGGTCAGGTTGAGAGAGTTCTTAAAATGGCGGATGGGGTATTGTTACTCGTTGATGCCGCTGAAGGGCCGATGCCGCAGACGTATTTTGTGCTGAAGAAGAGTCTTGCACTGAATATACCCGTAATAGTGGTCATCAACAAGATTGACAAACCTGCAGCAAGATGCGATTGGGTTGTTAACGAAGTATTCGACCTGTTTGTGAAGCTCAATGCACCGGACCACATTCTCGATTTTCCGGTCATATATGCATCAGCAAAAGAAGGATTTGCAACGTTAGACTATTCTGATACCGGTGCTGCTGACATGACGCCATTATTCGATTTGATTATTGACGCTGTACCTGCACCAACAGGCGACGTGGACGGTCCGCTGCAAATGCTGGTCAGTTCTTTGAGTTATTCTCCGTTTCTTGGTCGTCTTGCGATCGGAAAAATAACGTCAGGTGTATTTCGAATCGATAGAGATGTTGTAGTTACTTCGCCGGGCGCCGATACAAGGCCTGCGAGAATAACGAAAATATACCGTTTTAAGGGCAATGAGAAAGTCGAAACAGATGAAGCAGGTGTGGGTGAGATAGTTGCCGTCGCAGGGATGGAGTCGATCACGATAGGTGAGACGCTCACGGATCCCGTTACGCCTTTGCCCCTGGATGGCATCAAGGTTGACCCTCCTACGGTTTCAATGAATTTTGTTCCGAATGATTCACCATTCTATGGGAAGGAGGGAAGGTTTGTTACTTCCCGTCACATTCGCGAGCGCCTGTTCCGGGAAATACTTTCCGACGTCGCGCTTCATGTGGAAGAGCTTGGTGGTGTTCAGGGCTATAAGGTTTCGGGCAGGGGCGAATTGCATCTTTCAATTCTTATCGAAAAGATGCGTCGGGAAGGGTATGAATTTCAGGTTACGCGGCCTCAGGTTATCTATAAAGAGGAACATGGCAGAAAACTGGAGCCTTATGAAGAGCTCACCGTCGATGTTGACGAAGCTTACATGGGCAGGGTAATTGAAAATCTCGGCGGCAGAAAGGCAGTAATGCTCGATATGCATCAGGAAAATGGCATGGCCCGGCTCAAATATAAAATCCCGACGAGAGGTCTGCTGGGTTTTCGATCAGAGTTTCTCACGGAAACACGGGGTATGGGAGTCATGAATTACATGTTTCTCAGTTTTGACGAATACGCCGGCGAGATAAGGAACCGCACAAGGGGTGTGTTGATTGCTATGGAAGAATGCACTACTGTGGCCTACGCGCTTTTCAATCTTCAGGACAGGGGACGATTGTTTCTGGGACCGGGCGAGAAGGTCTATGGAGGCCAGATTATAGGTGAACATTCCAGAGAGGCCGACATCATCGTGAATCCTGCCAAGGGAAAGAAGCTTACCAACATGAGGGCATCCGGCTCAGATGATGCCGTGCTCCTTACTCCATATGTCCAGATGACTCTGGAAGACTGTATTTCATACATTAATGACGATGAATTGGTCGAGATCACGCCGAAGTCCATACGTCTTCGAAAGATGATATTAAACGGTCTGGAACGAAAAAGGGCGAAAAACGCGGCGGCTTGACGTTCTGAAGCAGAAACCTCATTGATTCGTTACCCATTAACTACCCATTGACAAACTCCGTTGACTAATATCCGCAGGTTTGGTAGCCTTACTTACATTACGGTTTCATGTTTTGCGCATATTTCCGGGGTAGCAACAACATACAGGGAGAGCTTATGACATTGCAGGATGTGAAAGATATACTTGATGCGGAGGTATTTGTTGGCCGGGATCAAATGCAAAAAGAGGTAAGAACGGCTTTTGGCGCCGACCTGATGAGTGATGTCCTTGCATTTGCCAAGACCGGGAGTATCCTGCTAACCGGCCTGACCAATCCTCAGATCGTTCGCACATCCAACATCCTCGATATTGCCGCTATAGTGATCGTACGTGGTAAAAAGCCTTTGCCGGAGACGGTAAGGCTTGCCGAGGAATTAAGAATTCCGATCTTATCAACGAGATATATCCTCTTTGAAACTGCGGGCAGGCTGTACCAGAAAGGAATGGTCGGCTGCGTTGAAAAGGTCGAAGACAAACGTGATCGCACGCAAGACTCTGAGCTGTAATCATACCTTTCACGTTGAAGGTTCTCTCGAAAAAGCCGGTCGTATTTCAGGCCGGGTCAAAACAATACTGCAAAAGCTGAAAATTCCCGCTGAAATAGTGCGGCGGGTTGCCATCGTTACGTACGAAGCCGAGATGAACATCTGTTCATATGCAAAAGACGGTAGAATTGTTCTGACAGTCTCTCCGGAAGCGATCACTATCGAGGCCATTGACAAAGGCCATGGAATACCCGATATCGAGATGGCCATGAGAGAGGGCTATTCAACCGCCACGGAAGAAATCTGGAAAATGGGATTTGGAGCAGGCATGGGGCTTTCCAACATAAAGCATTTCTCCGACGTTTTTAGGATTACATCTGAGGTCGGGAAGGGGACACGCCTGACGATGAAGATATATGTAGGAAAGTGATATACGGTCCAGCGTAAAAAAATAATGAATTATATATCTTCGAGTTTCACATTGCCTGGAGAATTTGCTACCGAGTCGGAAATCATCTGCAGATACCGGGCGAGTTTCTCTGAGTCTTCGTCGGCCTCCCGCTGTGGAAATTCATCAGTGCCAGCTTTTTCGTATGTGTCGAGTACATCCTTAATGGTGATCATCCTAAGGCTTTTTCCGGGGTGAAATGATGCCTCTCTCCTGATTCCCTTGGCGATTTCAACAACAAGTCCTTTTGTGTTCAGTCTGAACAGAATTTCGTTTACAAAGGAGACGGGTATTTTCAAAGACCTGCTGATCTCCCGCGCAGTCAATGGCTTCTCGCCGGCAACAAATCTTCTTACAATTAGGTAAATGACTCTCAGTACCAGGAGTCTTCTTGACGCCCCTCCTATGCGACGGTAATCGGGATGAAATCCATATGTTTCCCGGTACTCATTTGCGCTCGCGACCTCAACACCGAAGAGTATAATCATCCAGCTTGTCTGCAGCCATCCAAGAAACAGTGGAAGGGCGGCAAAACTACCGTAGATTGCGCTTTGTGTTGCAACTCCTATTTGAAAACGTATATATACCCACTGCACCAGTTGTAGAAGAGTGCCGGCGAAGACGGCCCCGATAATACAGGAACGGACCGGGACCTTCTCATTCGGCAGAATGAGGTAGATGGCAGTCAGGAGAAGCCACATCGTTACGTATGGAATAAGCTTCAGCAACAAAAATATCGTCGAAGCAAACGGGCCAAGAAGCTCGATACTCACTACAATGCCCTTGATGTGGCCCGTTGCCATAATTGTCAGGCTGCTCGAAATGGCGAGAAGCACGGGCGCAATGAGCAGGATAGATAAATAGTCAGTAAATTTTCTTATAAGGGTGCGTGGTCTTCGTATGTCCCAGATGTTGTTGAAGGAGTCCTCAATTCTACCCAGGATTGATATCACAGTCCAGAGGAGGAGAACAACTCCCACACCCGCGATAACCCCGCCTTTTGCCTGAGCAAGCACCGAATCGGCGAAATGAATAATTTGGTCTGTCACGCTTGTTTGCCAATTTGCGCGTTGCGCCAATTCCGCTATTTGTTTGACAACCAGCCTCTTTAAACCGAATCCTTTAGCCATAGCAAACATAACCGCAAAAAGTGGAACGATATTGAGCATCGAGTAGTAGGTAAGCACCGTCGCTGTACGTGCGCTGTCGTGATCTATGAATCTCCGTGCTGCGACACTGATTATGCGCAGGTATCGTATAAGGAAGGCTTTAAAGAAAGACTGGTCCTTCAATTTAATCTGCCAAATTCCGGTAGTGAAGAAATAGAGGATTTTGCTCAGCATGTATAAGCCTACACGTTACTTTTTCATATCGGTGAGAAACAGTCAAGCGGAAAAGGTAGAGGGAAAAAAGAAGAAGGAAAAAGGTACAAGCTCAAAGGCTGTCGCAGGGAAGGGGTGTTTACCGGAAGCACGCAAATCAGGTTGTTTGGCTACATGCGAGCCCCGTTGTTTTTCTTGTGATCCAGGATGTGACCGCGTAATCGTCTACTGATCAATTTTTCCACTTTTGTCGGTTGCGCCACCTGCACCGGCAGCTGATCCAGCAGGAAGGATTTGGAACGGCACGCATTGAATTGAAATTGAACTCCTCCGTAATTATCGGCAATATACACCAGCAGTCCCCATATGAAAAGAATCACGCCTGCCATTTCCATCAGTTCTTCCAGGGTTGCGGATGCAATGTAAATTAGACTTTGAACACCGAAGAGTTCAAAGTATTTTCCACCAATAAGTTCCAGACCGATACAGCCGCCCGTGTATATCACAGCCGCCAAAATGAAAGTGAACCTGGTTTTCGAATGAAGACGAATCAGGAACCGCGCGAAAAAACAGCCAAGAACGATCACAATAAACATACCCGGTATGACCCATGAGAAATGGAGAATACCGTGGTTTCCGGAACCCAACAGTTTACTCATTGGTTTCACCAGTCTTTCATGAAAACTAACAAGTTCATCGAAAGACATTAACAGGAACCCGGCAGAGAGGACGGCCCAATACCTCACCTCTGAAACGGTTTGTTTCTTTTCCAAGAAGGTTATTACCATGAGAATCACACTGGCAAAAAGCAGTAGGAGTGACGAGAAGTATGTCGGAATATTCAGTTCGTAGTCAAAAAAGAAAAACAGTGATACGCTGTGCAGACAAGTGAATGGAGTGGCATAGAAGATTACTGAACCTATTATGCTGGCAATAAGTAACAGGAATGTTATCCCGCTCAGGAGCTTCACTATAAAAACCGGATCCAAGATGATTTTGTGTGTCGGCATAGTACACGGACCCCCATCTTCCGCGGTAACATGATTTGTTCTCGCTTCGAAAATCAGGAGCTAATAGTACCTGATAATTTACTATTTACTCGGAAAACGCGATTATGGATCAACTTATCATATTTGGATGTTCATCGAAAGAGTTAGTTGGGATTGAATCGCGTGTACATTGTGCATGAAGATTAGCGGTACACGGGTCTTTGGGCGATCCCCCGGGAGGGTAACTTGTTGTCGTATAAAGACCTTGAAATACCACGGGCGCCGCCATACCTGCGGAGGCAGGTATCCAGTGCTTCTTTGTCACCAAGCGTTGTCTCGACAGACCAAAGTCTTTCTGGACGCCGGATCAGGTCCGGCGTGACAGAGTAGCGAATCGGTTTTTATGGGCTTAAAAGGCGAGTTACTCAGAAGATTAACAGTTCCATCTCCAAGAATAGTCAAACCCCCAGGGCGATTATGTATTTGGTACTTGCTGCGGAATGATACTGGAGACTACAATTCGGTTGTCGTTGCCTTATTGTCGGGCAGAGTAGCTCCTGGCGAAGGCCTAAACATAAGGCGATCTTAAGGAAACTCACTGCGGCTTTCCCTAGAGCTTCACTGCACGGCGACCTTCCTGCTCAAGCTTGCAAATCCACATGTCAGACAAGACCTGTAGTTCCTGAATCTCATCGGTTTGTATGTCATCTTTGCTTTTTAATTCGTCAAGGACCTCAAACTGAAAGGATGATTCGCCGAATGTCTTCCAGTCCCTCTGTAATTCCTTGTTCCTATGGCTCCCGAATCGCAGCTCAGTTCTGTGCCGGTTGATCCTCGCCTGCACATCTATTCCGTAGCCCACGTATGCAATGTTATCCGCGCTGTTCCTGATCGTGTATACTCCCATCGCGCGTTTGTTTTCCTTGTATTCTTTCTTCGCTGTCGATTTATCCATTCTATCTTTCTCTTGTTGACCTCAATCGTATCATAGTTTAGAGAAAGATGAAATCCATTCGTATAGGCTATGTCGTGCCGGCGAATACACCTAGCAAGACACAGGCGCCGGCCTGTCCTCGTGAAAACGAGGGTATTCAGAAGCAACCGTATTTGGAACTGAGATTCTCTAGATGCCAGCTCAGGTCCGGCATACCAAAAAAATGATTTGTCTCTTGAGTGGTCAAACGAAGTTATTCACGAAAATACCCCTTTCGGGGGTAGAGGTCTACCGGCTACGCCTGAAACACTTGATTTGGTTCCGTGATATAATATGAAACAAATCAGGTACTAACCGAAACGGCCGGTAATATACCCCTCCGTCCGTTCGTCTTTAGGAGAGGTAAAGATTTGTGAGGTGTCTCCGAACTCAACGAGATCCCCAAGCAACATGAATCCCGTATAATCGGATACCCGTGCCGCCTGTTGCATATTATGCGTTACTATGAGTATCGTATAATCCTTTTTCAACTCGATCATGAGTTCTTCCACACGCAGCGTAGCTATCGGGTCGAGAGCCGAGCAGGGCTCGTCCAGAAGGATAATCTCCGGTTCTACTGTGAGGACGCGGGCGATGCACAGCCTCTGCTTGAGTTCCTCCGAGAGGGAAAGCGCTGGTGTGTTGAGTTTGTCCTTTAATTCCTCGAACAATCCCACAGCACGAAGACACCTTTCTACGGTCTCCCTCATGGACTTTTTATTTCCAATTCCGTGCACTTTGAGACCATATATCATGTTTTCATAGACTGTAAATGGAAAGGGATTGGGTCTCTGAAATACCATACCGACTTTCCTTCGAAGTTCGATTATGTCGATGTCTTCAAGACATTCCTTGTGGACCCATATTTCGCCGTCGATGCGTACATCTTCAAGGAGGTCGTTCATGCGGTTGAAGCAGCGCAGGAGTGTTGATTTGCCGCACCCGGAAGGACCTATTAATGCGGTTATCGCCTTTTCAGAAACGCTGAAATCAATGCTTTTGAGCCCGTGAAACGTGCCGTAGTAAAGGTTTAAGTTTCTTGTCTGAAGCGCAAAATGTTGCATTATCCGAACTTCCCCTGTATGTAATCTTCAGTCTGTTTTTCGCGCGGGGTCGTGAATATCTTTTCTGTAGTTTCGTATTCGATCAATGTTCCCATGTAAAAGAATGCCGCGTAATCCGTTATCCGCGCAATTTGTTTCGTATTGTTCGAAACGAGAATAATCGTGAATTCTGATTTCAGCTCATTCAATGCGTCTTCAATTTTTGCGGTTGAAATCGGGTCAAGACCGGAACAAGGTTCATCGAGCAGGATTATCTCGGGTTTCAAGGCGAGCGTTCGTGCAAGACACAATCTTTGCTGTTGACCGCCTGAGAGTTTGAGAGCCGACAGGTTCAAACGGTCCTTTACCTCATCCCAGAGAAATGCCTTTCTCAGACTTTCCTCTACCAGGTTGTGCAACTCTCGTCTTCCCGTAACGCCCTTCAGGCGAGGTCCGTAGGCTATATTCTCATATATGGAACGGGGAAGAGGGATTGGCACGGCAAAAACAGTACCGACCCGACGTCTCAATTTTACGGGGTTGCCGGAATTATGCAGGATATCTTTGCCATCGATGAACACTTTTCCATGCATATGTACGTTGTCTTCAAATTCTATCATTCTATTGATTACAGAAATAATGGTCGATTTACCGCTGCCTGAAGGTCCCATGAAACCCGTAATGGTGTTCTTGTAGACGTCGATTGTGACGTTCTTCAGGACTTCATTTTTTCCGAATGACAGGCGTAAGCTGTTAATAGCTATCTTTGTGTCCATTATTCCTCAGGAGTATTTCGATATGGCCTTATGCATAACATAATATGCGAGGACATTGATCGATAGGATACTGAGTACCAATACAAGCGCTGTGGCGTAGGCCTTTTCCATTGAAATTCCTTCACGAGCCAGTATGTAAAAGTGGACCGCCATCGTTCTTCCGGAATCCATGAGGGAAAGCGGCAAACGAAGTGAACTGCCCATCGTGAATATTACAGCAGCAGTTTCCCCCACAGCCCGCCCGACACTCAGCATGATACCCGTGAGAATACCGGGTGCGGCGGCAGGGAGCACCACCTTTTTAATTGTCTCCCATTTTGTTGCACTCAATGAATAACTGACGATTCTTAACTGCCTTGGCACAGACTTAATAGCTTCTTCACTGGTCCGGATGATCGTCGGAAGTATCATGATCATAACAGTGAGGGTGCCGGCAAAAAGTGACCAGCCCATCTTGAGTTTTATAACAAAGAAGATGAAACCGAAAAGCCCGTAAAGGATGGACGGTATGCCCGCGAGGGATTCAACACCGAACCGGATTAGCTTTGTGAAGATGGATTCGCGTGTGTACTCCGTAAGAAAGATTGCTGTTCCGACGCCGAGCGGTGTTGCGAACAATATCGAAAGGAACGCGAGCTGGATAGTCCCGATGACTGAAGGGAATATACCGCCATGTCTCCCCATGTCTTCGGGGAAGGCAAATATAAACTGCAGGTTCACGTGGGTGATTCCTTTGAAGAAGATGACTGCCACGATGACGATGAGTATGCCTACCGTAAAATAGGCCTGTCCGTTTAATCCGATGCGGACCGTACGATCTATAATGCGGGGATCGATTCTCATTTAATATATTTCCTTTTGACGCCAAAATTAGCAATATAGTTAAGTATCATGATGATTATCATGAGTACCACGCCGGTGGAAAAGAGTCCGAGACGATGATCCCCGCTGGCATATGCAAGCTCGAGCGCGATATTACCCGTCAGGGTACGCAAAGGATCGAGAATACTGCCCGGGATTTTCAGGGCATTACCCGCTATCATGATGACGGCCATTGTTTCGCCTATGGCTCTTCCCATACCCAATATGAAACTGGCGAGAATCCCGGACTTTGCTGATGGAATAATAACCTTGTAGATAGTCTGCCATTGTGTTGCTCCCATAGCAAAAGAGCCCTGTCTATACGTCTGAGGAACGCTGGTAACAGCATCGAAAGAAATACTGATAACTGTCGGAAGTATCATGACACCAAGTATTATGGAGGTCGAAAGCAAAGAAAATCCCGATCCGCCGAGGTAATTTCGCACCAGCGGTACTATGTAAAGGACACCGAGGAAGCCGTAGACGACAGACGGAATACCTGCCAGCAGCTCAAGGGCCGGCTTGAGTATCATTTGTGTCCGCCTGCCTGAGTATTCAGACAGGTATATCGCGCAGGAAAGACCGAGAGGTGCTCCTATGACAAGAGCTCCAACGGTTACCAGAAAAGACGAAACGATCATGGGAAAAATGCCAAAGAAACCCTTCGTCGGTGCCCACTTGAATCCGCCTATGATGTTTGTGACACCCACCTTCATAAAAAGCGGAAGACCTTCGGCCAGCAGGAAAACGAAAATCAGAAATAGAAATAGAAGGGAAGAAAGAGCAAAGATGACCAACATCCATTTCACCAGTCTTTCTTTCAGGAGAGCAATATCAATCATACAGAGTAATCAGTCCCTCTTTCTTTAGTATATTCTGTCCTTCTCTTGATAAGACGAAATCAATAAATAATCTGGCATTTTGTGAGGGTTCTCCCTTGGTTACATAAAGAAAGGGGCGCACGATTTTGTATCTTCCTTTCTTGATATCCTTTAGTGTAGGCTCCGCGCCGTCAATCAGGAGTGGCTTAACACGGGCATCGAGTAATCCAAGAGAGATGTATCCGATGGCATAAGGATCTGTCGCAACGACCTCTTTAACCGATCCGTTGGAATCCTGAACCATATTGCTGTCGCTGATTTCTGTCTTCTCCATAACCAGTTCTTCAAATGCTCCTCTCGTGCCTGAGCCTTCTTCCCTTGTAATGACGTCTATTCCTCTGTCAATCCACCCAAGAGATTTCCAGTTCTTGATTCTTCCATTGTATATGTCCCTTACCTGGCTGAGTGACAACTCCTGCAACGGGTTACTCGGATGAAGAATGACGGAGATACCATCACGACAAATAACCATTCTGTTCAGCGTCGACTCACTTTCATTCAACTCTCTCGACGACATTCCAACATCAACTGTATCATTCAAGGCCGCCTGGACACCGGCGGTAGATCCTCCACCCTGCACATCCACGACAAAACCGGGGTGACCAACAATAAAGTATTCAGCTAGTTTTTCCGTAAAAGGCATTATCGAGGTCGACCCTGCTATTGTGACAGTATGTGTAACCGGCGAGTTCTTTCCGGATGATCCACCGCTACAGGAGTAGAGAAGCAATGTCATGCATGTGAGCGCTGCGGTGATCCCTTTTAGCAATGTATTATTCTCCGGCTTCCTTGAGGTGTCGGATGATCTTACCCTCAACCATGAAGATGACCAGTTCTGCTATATTGACGGCGTGGTCCGCCATCCTTTCCATATATTTGGAAATAAACAGCAGCCTGGCAGCGCGTGAAATCGTTTTCAGGTCCTGCATCATGTAGGTCAACAATTCACGGAACATCTGATCAAGCAATTGATCGACTTGGGCGTCATCCTTTGTTACTTTCAGAGCGAGAGAGACATCCTCTCGAACGAATGCGTCGAGGCTCTCGGTAAGCATTGTTCTGACGGTTTCTGTCATTTTGGGCAGATCGATATATGGTTTCAGTTGCGGCTCCTGGTTAAGTTCCTGCACGCGTTCGCAGATGTTCACTGCCATGTCACCGATCCGTTCGAGATCGTAGTTGATCTTGATTGCCGTTGTAATGAACCGCAGGTCTCTCGCAGCGGGTTGCCTTAAAGCCAGCAATTTCAGACAGAACTCATCTATTTCAACTTCAAGGTCGTTGATCAGGATGTCGTCTTCAATAACCTTTTTTGCGAGATCGGTATCCCTATCAACGAGAGCCTTAATGGCATTGTCGATGGCTTTTTCAACGAGTCCTCCCTCGTAGAGAAGCTTCTCCTTCAGCTCCTTCAGTTCGATGTCAAATGTCTTATAAATATGCCCCTCAAGCATGCCCGACCCTCCTTCTGCAATTCAGACAAGTATAGTGGTTTTTGGCGATGATTACAATGGGATTTTAGTGCCTTGCACAGCCGAAACGCATCAAGTTTCCATTGAAAATAAGTAGCTTATATACTATTCTTCTAGATCAACAAGGGCCGATTTTCGGCAGGGAGAAGCGAGGAGGATACATGAGATCAGATAGAATGAAGAAAGGAATTGACAGGGCGCCACACAGGAGTCTCTTCAGCGCCATGGGTTATATTGAGGAAGAATTGAAACGACCGATCATCGGAATCGTATCATCAGCAAATGAGTTGATTCCGGGACATATCCACCTTGGCAGGATTTCGCAGGCAGTCAAGGAAGGGGTAAGAATCGCGGGAGGAACACCGATGGAGTTTTCCACCATAGCGGTTTGTGACGGCATTGCAATGAACCATGAGGGCATGAAGTACTCATTGGGTTCGCGTGAGCTCATCTGTGATTCTATTGAAGTAATGGCGAAAGCATATCCGTTCGATGGCCTGGTCTTGATTCCAAATTGTGATAAAATTATTCCGGGAATGATGATGGCAGCGATGCGCCTTAATATTCCTGCAATCATGATAAGTGGCGGACCCATGCTGGCGGGCAGGTTCAAGGGGAAAGACGTTGACCTGATTACCGTATTCGAAGGTGTGGGAAAGGTCGCGGGTGGGCTCATGGACAAACAGGAGCTTGCTCAGCTTGAGCAATGCGCCTGCCCCGGTGCGGGCTCCTGCAGCGGCATGTTTACAGCTAATTCTATGAACTGTTTGTCAGAGGCGCTCGGCATCGGACTTCCCGGCAACGGCACTATTCCTGCAGTCCACGGGGCACGCATCCGTCTCGCGAAAATGGCGGGTATGCAGATACTGGAGCTGGTAAGGAAGGACATTAAGCCGAGGGATATACTCACTATACATGCATTCAGGAATGCCATCACAGTCGATATGGCATTCGGCGGCTCATCGAATACTGCTTTGCATCTGCCCGCTATTGCACATGAAGCGGGCATAACATTGCCTTTGGCGATTTTTGATGAACTTTCTGAAAAGGTACCTCACATCTGTAATATGAGTCCGGCGGGGGCGCACCACCTCGAAGATTTGGACGAGGCTGGTGGCGTGTACGGGATCATGAAAGAACTGGCAAAAAAGAACCTTATTAATTTGGACTGTACGACAGTTGCGGGAGGAAAATTTAAAGACGCGCTGAAAAACGTCGGTGTTGCCGATTATGAAGTCATTCGCCCCCTAAATAAACCGTATCACAAGAAGGGTGGCCTTGCGGTACTCTCCGGATCGCTGGCGCCCAAAGGTTCCATTGTAAAGCGTATCGGTGTTGCAGAGGACATCTGGCATTTTGAGGGGAAGGCGCGTGTTTTCAATAGTGAAGAAGAAGCTGGAAAGGCTATCATGAACGGTAAAATTAAGGCCGGTGACGCGGTGATTATCAGATACGAAGGTCCCAAGGGAGGGCCTGGTATGAGAGAGATGCTGACACCGACAAGCATACTTGCGGGTAGAGGACTAGATAAGGAATGCGCGTTGATAACCGACGGTCGTTTCTCGGGAGGGACGCGTGGTCTGTGCATCGGCCATGTATCTCCTGAAGCGGCGGAATGCGGTCCTATAGCCCTCGTTCGTGACGGAGATGGGGTTACTATAGATCTAAACAAAAAGACAATTGATTTGATGGTCGCTCCGGCTGAGCTGGAGCGCAGGAGAAAATCCTGGAAGGCTCCTAAACCGAATATCACAGAAGGATACATGGCACGATATGCAAAACTTGTCACAGGTGCTGCCAGTGGCGGCGTTTTCAAAACTGACGAATTATAATTGGAGAATTACGAGATCACTGATAAGGACAGATGTACAATGGATGACAGGATCGTTAAAGAGATTACGGAAATTGCAGGAAAAGAAAACGTGCTGACCTCACTGGAAGACCGGCAATGTTACGCGTATGACGGAAGAACCGACGGGGTGATACCCGGGCTCGTTGTGCTGCCCACATCGGCTGAAATGGTTTCAGGAATACTGACACTTGCAAACAAATACCTGTTTCCCATTGTACCTCGGGGGCAGGGGACCGGCCTTACCGGCGGTTCCATACCGCTCAGCGAGTCTGTTGTTCTCGTGTTCTCAAAGATGAATCGTATTCTCGAAATTGACACAAATAACCTTATCGCGATTGTTGAACCCGGCGTTATAAATTTTGAACTGCAGCAGGAAGCTGCCAAATACGGACTGTTTTATCCTCCTGATCCGGCATCATACAAATATTCAAGTATCGGAGGAAACGTTGCCGAATGTGCGGGGGGACCGAACTCTCTGAAGTATGGTGTGACCCGTGACTATGTGCTGGGCCTCGAAGTTGTGAAGCCGACAGGCGAGATAATACATACCGGTGTGCGTACCATGAAAGGCGTTGTTGGTTATGATATAGCCCGCCTCTTTGTCGGGAGTGAAGGTACACTGGGTGTTATCACAAAGATCACTCTGAAATTGATCCCTCTGCCTGAATCAAAGGCCACCATTCTCGCGCTTTTCCAGGAAGTTGAGGAAGCAGCCGAAGCGGTTTCGGCAATCATCGCCGCGAAGGTTATTCCCTCAACAATCGAGTTTATGGACCAAGCTTCCATCTGGTGCAGCGAGCAGGCTGCCCCTATGGGTTTACCTGAAGGAATCGGTGGTTTGCTGCTCATCGAAGTGGATGGCAACAAAGAGTCTATAGAACCGCAGATTGAAAAGGTGAAAAAAATAGTGAACGAGAAGAAGGCGGTCCGATGCGATGTGACACAGGATGCGCAGGAGTCAGACAAACTCTGGCAGGCGAGACGTTCCCTATCTCAGGCGCTCTATAATGTAAATCCTATCAAGATCGCGGAGGATGTTGTTGTGCCGAGATCTCATATACCGACACTGATTCGTTCACTCGAGGCATTGGGAAAGAAGTTTGGAATTCCCATACTCAGCTTTGGACATGCCGGAGACGGTAATTTTCACGTGAACATTATGATCAAGGATACACCCGAAGAACGGGCAAAGGCCGAAGAGGCGGTCAGGGAAATCTTCACGGAAGCAATACGCCTCGGGGGAACACTTTCTGGTGAACACGGGATTGGAACGTCAAAGGCTGCCTACCTGGGAATGGAGCTATCAGACGAAGTGATCACAACATTAAAAGCGATCAAGAAACTCTTTGATCCGAACAACATCCTTAATCCCGGAAAGATATTTCTACAGTAATTTGAATAGTATTTCGGGTAGCCGGCCCACTGCCAGCCTGCAATAACAAATGCACATACTTTGCGCTATTGTCCTCATCCAGGACTTAGAACCGGCCTGTCCTCGTGGAACGGGGGCCTGTCCTCGTGGAACGGGGGCCTGTCCTCGTGGAACGGGGGCCTGTCCTCGTGGAACGGGGGAAACCAGTTGTTTTACGGACTTCTGGACCCGGGCGCCTGTGCCCGGAAAGGGGTATCCGCCGGGGTGACGGATTGGAATCTATACAAGTTGATACAAAGAACGAATATTTTCCTAAACGTCTGTCGGTCACATGGACTTTATGATTCTGATTGACTTCGAACTTTGAACCTTGAACGATTTATTCCTTGGGGGATTCGGGGAGCACTTCGATGATCTGCTTGTATTCACGCATAACCTTATTTGTGAACCCCGTCGAAAAGGAAACCTTGCTCACGGTTTGTTTTGCTTTGGTTGGCCCGACATTGTAAGCGTGCAGGGCTGAAACAAGGTTCTCAAACATATGAATCAATTTTGAAAGATAATTGACGCCGATCTTAATGTTCTTCTCGGGTTCGTGAAGTGCATTTTCGTGCGAAAAGCTCATGCCCGTATCTTTGGCGATGTATCTGGCCAGCGACGGCTTGATCTGGAGCAAGCCGCGCGCCCCCCTTGAGGAGACTGCGTCGTTCTTGAAGTTGCTTTCGACCTTCATAACCGCGAGCACCAAACGGTAATCTATTGAATATTTCTCCGATTCCTCGTAGACACTGTGGGCAATTGTCTCAAGACGTTTGTCCGAAGAAGAAGTCTTATGCTGCTTTAAGAATTGCACCGTTTTTGCCAGAATCAACTCGCGCTCCGGATCGCCCTCGCTGATTACAACTGCTGCATGTAAGAAGACCGGAGCCAGGCAGGCGAAGATCGCTATTGTGCCAATCACGAAAGTTATGCATTTCGACCAGTTTAACATTGCAGCATTCTTATATGAACTATCCGGCAAAATGTCAACCCTTTGGGATTTTGGAAATATGTAAGTGATTGATTTTATGAGTAAAGCGGAATGCAAATAATTGACTGTGAGCAATCAATATCTGACCGGAGTTGATAGTATGACGTCGTAAATAGTAGATGAGAATGGGACTCTGATAGTTTATAATGAATTTTAACTACTAACGTAATCATGTACAACGTAACGGTTGGACATCATTTGCATGCATTCTGTGGTTTGAATTAAAATGGGGATGATCGTATGGGCAAAATAGTAAAAGCCATTCACGTCGTATGTAAGCGTTCAAAGGAGGATGCTATCAGGATTGCTGCGGAGTTTATAGACTCATTCGGAGCATCTCTGAGTATCAGTCTTGACGAAGAAACAGCAAGGAAACTCGGCTATGAACATGCTTTCGAAATGGAACACGTTGGTGAAGGTGCCGATCTAATCGTTGTGCTGGGAGGAGACGGCACAATGTTGAGCGTGTCAAGACATGGAAAAAGGAAGGAAGTGCCCATACTGGGAGTCAATCTTGGAGGTCTCGGATTCCTTACGGAAACATCTGTCGAAGAGTTGTCATCAACACTGAAGAAAGTCCTCGCGGGCGATTACAGCGTGTCAAGACGCACAATGCTTGATGTATCTGTAAAGAGAGGAGATGAGGAGATCTTTTCCATTACGGTACTCAATGATGCTGTAATAACAAAGGATGCGCTTGCCCGTATTATAGATATTGAGACCTATGTCAATGATGAATATTTGACGACATTCAAGGCAGATGGTTTGATCTTTTCAACGCCCACCGGATCAACCGGATATTCGCTTGCAGCCGGCGGACCCCTTATCTATCCTTCACTTCCCAACATTATTGTGACGCCGATATGCCCGCACACACTGACGAACAGACCGATAATTCTGCCTGAAGGCGCAGAAGTAAGGGCCCGGTTGACATCAAAGGAAGAAAAAGTCATTCTTACACTTGACGGACAGGTCGGGTTTCCACTTGAGTATAATGATGAAGTAATGATTACAAGATCGACGCATGTGGTGAACCTGGTTAAATCATCGTCCAGAGGCTACTTCGAAATTTTGCGGACGAAACTGAAATGGGGTGCCCGGTAGGAAAATGCTAGCCTATTTGAGTGTGAAAGGCTTCGCTATTATTGACACATTGAAGGTTGAATTCAAGGACGGTTTCAATGTGATCACGGGTGAAACCGGTGCCGGAAAATCGATAATCGTGCATGCGCTATCGACTCTGATGAATAGCAAACTATCTTCGGATGTAGTCCGCGCCAATGCCGATCAGGCCGAGATTATCGGACACTTTATAGAAGGGCCGGGGTCAGATGAATATATCTTAAAGAGAATTGTGAGCAATTCAGGACGGTCAAGAGCTTTCTTCAATGATGAACCTGTTACCCTCACAAAACTGGAATCGCTCGGCTCCATGCTCGTGAGCATTTATGGACAAAATGAGTTCCAGCATCTTCTGAACAAAGAAAACTATACGAGTATCATAGATAACCTTCTGTCGTTATCGAACGAACGAGAGACGCTTTCGGCGAAAGTCGATGTGTTAAGAAAAACGAGAAGTGAGCTAGAGATAAAGAAGAAGGAAATAGAAGGAGCGGAAAGGGAAAGAGAACTCCTTGAGTTTGAAATCGATGAGATAGAAGAAAAACAGATGAAAGAGAACGAAGAGGAAGACATACGCGAGAGATTGAGAGTTTTGAAAAGTGCGGAGAAGATCAGAAGTGCCTTTGTCGATATATCAGAAGGTATTCAGCAAGGCGACAACTCGGCACAATCAATACTTAAGCGTTCCCTGACTTTATTACGGCCATTCGGCACAATCGAACCGATTGACACTCTGCGCAGTAAGATCGAATCGCTTTCGTTCGACCTTGAAGATGTTCTTTTGCAGATGAAGAGCATCGAGCGGTCATTTTCGTTTGACACCGATGAGATGGAAAAGCTGGATGAAAGACTTTCGGAAATCTTCAGGCTAAAAGACAAGTACGGAAAAACGTATGACGAAATAGTCAATTTTGCCTCATCCGCAAGAGATCGGCTCACGTACTTGAAGGGTATCTCCACTGATATAAGTGAATTGACAGAACGAATGCGCACTCTTGAGTCGGAGGTAGAAAGCAGAGCAAGGACACTGTCAGAGAAAAGGAAGGACGGTTGCATCGGCATTGAAAAGCAGATCATCGGTGAACTGGGCTTTCTTTCCATGAAGGGTCTGGACTTTAAAGTGGAAATCAAAGATAAGGAATCCATCGACAGGGACGGCCGGGATGATATCGACCTTCTGATATCAACAAATCCGGGCGAACCTCTGAAACCTCTGCGGAAGACTGCCTCCGGAGGGGAGTTGTCCAGGATCATGTTGGCTATCAAGAAAGTAATTGGTGGTGAGGAAGAGAAAACGCTGATCTTCGATGAGGTTGATGCCGGTATCGGGGGCAAGGTGGCTGATATTGTCGGCAGACGTTTACATGACCTCGGGAAAAGGCATCAGGTTCTCTGCATTACCCACTTGCCGCAGATCGCTGCCTACGGAGACCACCACTTTCTGGTTGAAAAGGTATATAGCAATGGAAAGACCCGAACGGGCATACGAGAACTTTCAAAAGACGATCGTGTTCGGGAGATTGCCCGCATGATCGGAGGAGAAACGATCACTGCAAAGGCTGTAGACAGAGCTGAGGAGATGTTACATTATGATCAGAAAAGCGCGCGTTAAAGATGTCAAGAAAATCCACACACTCGTGAATCAATCATCGTCGAATGGTGAAATGCTTGCGAGGCCATTGGGGGAGCTTTATGATAACCTCAGAGACTACTTTGTCTATGAAGATGACGGCAAAATTATTGGTACCGGGGCGCTTCATATCTGCTGGGAAGACCTTGCCGAAATACGTTCTCTCTGCGTGGCTGAAACAGCCAGACAAAAAGGGATAGGACGGGAGCTTGTTGAAGCATGTATCAAAGAAGCAGCGAGTTACAAGATTGGAAAAATATTCCTCCTCACATACAAGGTTGAGTTCTTTGAAAAGTGCGGGTTCCACGTGACGGACAAAAAGGTTTTTCCGCAAAAGATCTGGTCCGATTGCATCCGGTGCGCTAAATTTCCGGAATGTGATGAAATTGCGATGATAAGGCAAATCTAGAAGAGAGGCAGGGGATCAAAGGCAAAAGGCACGAAGTTCAGGTGCAAGGTTGAAGGTCAAAGGTAAAAGGTACAAGGAGAAAGCAGAAGCACGAAACACCAGACACCAGACACTAAACACCGCACGCCAGGCCCAAACACTAGAGGATACGTTACAATGGATTTTAAAAAGATAGAAGATGCGCTGGACGGAAGATTTGACAGTTGGGAAATATATTACGAACGTGAACAAGTCAAGAAATTTGAGAGTAACGAACGGCAGATTTGTAGTATCGAGTTCAATGAGGAAGAAGGAATTGCATGCAGAGCTGTTCAGGACGGAAGGATGTTCTTCGGC
>CAYYLU010000002.1:27886-60686 GCA_964472475.1 uncultured Syntrophus sp.
AAAAATTGTGAACTGCATGAAACAGAAACGACCATCAGTATCAGGAATTCCAATGGACTGGCATGTGAGGGGTCCAGAACTTTGTTCAGCCTTTCCGCACTTTGCGTCGCCGGAGACGGTGATGAAGAAGTCGCATGGTCGGACTGGTCGTGGTCGCATCATTTGCGGAAAATAGACGCAGGTGGTCTCGCAACGAACACTGCGGCAAAAACTATTTCGTTCTTGTTCGGAAAACCGATACCCACAGGAACGTATGAAGGCATATTGGCTCCGCAGGCCGTTTGCGATTTGTTGGGAATTCTCTCCGGTTCCTTTCTTTCGGAAAACCTTTACAAGGACAAGACGAGGCTCAAAGGGAAGGTGGGGAAACCGGTGTTTGCCGGTTCGATTGCTATCACGGATTCGGGTTTGCAGGGAGCGGATGCCTTTCCCTTTGATGGAGAGGGAGTGCCGTCGCGGGAGAATATCATTGTTCGAAACGGTACGTTCGAAGCGTTCCTGTTTGATACGCACTATGCTGCCAAGTATGGTGTTTCGTCCACCGCGAACGAAGTCAGATCAAGTCTAAAGGAACTTCCGAAGTGCAGTACGAGAGGAATGTATGTGAAGAGCGGATCACGCGACATTACGACCGAATTGACGAATGGAATAATCATCGAGGAACTGATGGGTGTACATACTGCCAATCCAATTACCGGTGACTTTTCCCTCGGTATTACAGGATATATCCTCAGAGACGGGGAGTCCCGGCCGTTTCAAGGCGTCATGTTCTCCGGGAATGTTTTTGATGTATTGAGTAGTTTGAAGGAAGCAGGTACCGATTTTAGATGGTATGGAGCATTTGGCGCTCCATCGCTGTACGTTGAAGGTTTGAAGATCAGCGGTACCTGACGGATGTGGTAGGACTGTTAGCAGTATATTTGTAGATACCTAAACGGAGAGTTTGTATGTTTGTGTCCGTTGTGATCCCTGTATTTAATGAGATTGAGACTATCCGTCAAATCATTGATAAGGTGCAGGCACAAGAGCTTGTTCATGAGATCATCGTGGTGGATGATTATTCAACCGACGGAACACGTGAATTACTGTCAAGTCTGAAAACCGAAAACCTCAAAATCATTTTTCATGACAGAAACAGGGGTAAGGGTGCTGCGTTGAGAACAGGGTTTCAAGAGGTAACCGGTGATGTTGTTATCATACAGGATGCGGATCTTGAGTATGATCCTGCTGAATATAAGACGCTACTGAGACCGATTCAGGAAGGAAAAGCTGATGTGGTTTACGGGTCGAGATTTGCCGGCGGAGAAATGCATCGGGTATTGTTTTTCTGGCATATGGCAGGGAACAGATTCCTTACGCTGCTATCCAACATGCTCACAAATCTTAATCTGACTGATATGGAGACCTGCTACAAGGTATTCAGATCTAATGTTATCAAAGCGATTACTATCGAGGAAGAGAGATTCGGTTTTGAGCCCGAGATTACTGCTAAAATAGCGAAATTACATTTCAGAATATACGAAGTAGGCATATCTTACTCTGGCAGAGACTACCATGAAGGAAAGAAGATTTCCTGGAAGGACGGCTTCTCCACGTTATGGTGCATCATTAAATATAATGTATTCAGATAGATCGAAGTTTCCACTCTATTGAATCGAATCACTTCAGGTCGTTGCGCCTATTCTTTCGCCGTACGCATGCTGTAATTTGTCTTCCGTCTACACATGCCGGAACATAACGAAAATTCGCTTGACATTGAGAAATCGGGCTGTCATGCTGTAAACGTTCAGTGATTGAACATGTTCGAAATTATTATGATCTCTTGAGGAATACTGCGGTTTTCCATGGCGGTAGCGCATCTTTAACATTCCAATGAATGAAGCGGAGTTCAGGACACTAAGAGAATTATCGGCGGACGGTACTGTGTCGCAGCGCGAACTTTCGAAAAAGGTAGGTCTCAGCCTTGGCGGTGTCAACTATATCCTTAAAGAATTTGTGAAGAGGGGTTATATTAAAGTTCAGCGGTTCAAGAACTCACGGAATAAGGCTGCTTACATCTATGTGCTCACCCCGGAAGGCATCAATGTTCGTGTAAAGCAGACACAGTATTTCCTGCGAATGAAAATAGAAGAATATGAAAGCCTGAAGCGTGAGATAGACGAACTGGAAAACGATTGCAGAACATTTTAGCCCGGATACAGAATCCTGCCGATGAGAATTTTAACGTGTCTTATTCACAACGGTGCTGAGCAAAGACTCACTTACGTCAGACCAATGATGTCTGATTTTAAAGAAAGAGTGTGCCGGTTTACCGGGGATGTACAAATCGAACTGTTGGAGGTATCGTTTCAACCCGAGTTGAAACCCTGCAGTGTGTTTCTTTCGTTGCTTCGTGACGTAAGACAAGCAAAACTCGAATGGATATGGAGCAAATACATCAGGGCTGATAATGGCGCCGTTATGAAAGCCTGTGGGTAATGCATCGTGTTCTTATCTGATCGACAAACAGATGGCGAGAGACATGTTGACAACTCTGGTTTATAAGCCAGAGTTGAGATTCATCGCTGCGGACTGGCTGATCCAGGCGCTTTTTGTCTTTATGGGTAAGCGTGCAAAGAACTATACCTGTATACACTTTCAGCCAACCATTCTTGAACATGGCTCTCTGACGGCTAAGTATTCTTCTTCTATCAGAGATGGATACGGTGCTTTGTCTACATTTTCTTGAGGACAAACCCTTGAATCGCGAATGGATTGATTTTCTTCCAGATGTTGTCCGTATAAGATTAAAAACGCGGCCGAACCTTCTTGCGGTCCTGGAAAATACCGGCTGGATTTTCATGGACTACGTTCTACGCATGGTTGTAGGCCTGTTTGTGACCGTCTGGGTGGCCCGCTATCTCGGGGTGGGGGGGTATGGGACATTGAATTTTGCCGCTGCCTACGCCGGGCTTTTCGGGGCTCTTGCTTCACTTGGCCTTGATGCCATTGTAGTTCGCAACATGGTCCTTGATTCAGAAAAGGTGGAACGAATACTCGCTTCAGCATTTGCCCTTAAGCTGGTCGGAGGGACAGTGGCATTCGCCTTGTCTTTTACAACAGCACACCTTGTCCGTCCGAACGATTTGCAGACTGTGTATCTTGTGGGTATTGTGGCAGCTTGCATGATTTTTCAAAGCTTTGATGCGATCAATTTATGGTTCCAGGCACAGACGAGATCAAAGTACGCCGTTCTTGCCCGATCAGGGGCTTTTCTGGTGGTTACCTCGTTGAAGATATTTCTGATACTTTGTAATGCTCCTTTGATCGCATTTGGGTGGACTTTGCTGGCAGAGAGTTTCTTCACTGCCCTTGGTTTGCTTGTCTTCTTTCTCAGAAGGAAACACTTTTTGGACTTGCTTCGCGCATCGATAGGGACTATGAAGAACCTGCTGAGAGAAAGCTGGCCTCTTGCGTTATCAAGCATTGCGATATTTATCTACATGCGGGTAGATCAGGTCATGCTGGCTCAAATGATAGATGATGAAGAGGTCGGACTCTATGCGGCGGCGTTAAGGTTCTCTGAGATCTGGTATTTTGTTCCAGCTGCCATAATTACGTCAGTGGCCCCATCCTTGACGCAGATTCGATCCTCATCTATGGAAGCATATATGGTGCGTATGCAGCAGGTATTCGATTGGCTCGTACGAATTGCTTTCTGCATCGCAATTCTGATGACTTTTATAGCACCTTATCTAATTGCGGGTCTCTATGGAAGCTCATACGGGGGCGCAGCACCTATCCTCAGCATCCATATATGGACGGCGGTGTTCGTGTTTATGGGCGTTGGTTCAAATCCATGGATTGTCAATGAAGGGATGATGAGGTATTCATTATTTCAGACTGTGGCCGGAGCCTGCATAAACATCGGTCTGAATTATTTCTTTTTCATTCCGAGGTATGGCGCCCTCGGAGCGGCTGCGGCAACACTCATATCTCAATGTTTTGCCGCTTTTCTTTTCAATGGGCTGGTTCCCAAGTTACGGCCGCTTTTTGTTTTCCAGGCGAAATCACTTATGAACCCGTTCAGAGGATTGTTATGAATACAGCAAAAGATGTAATATAGTTGCTGTTTGCACTTTACTGAGTGGGAATCCTTGATTTGATGGGTAAAGTCATTCAGAACCTATGAGCAGTATGATGTATATGTTGATATGACCGGATTTGTAGGCTAAGAGGATAGTGGTGGCATCACGATGAAAACAGCCGTTGCATTTATGATTTTCAATCGTCCGGACACAGCTTCCCGGGTGTTTGAAGAAATAAGGCGTGCCAGACCTCCGAAATTACTTGTCGTGGCCGATGGGCCACGAGCAGGTCGAGAAGGTAAGGACGAACTGGTTGCTGCTACGCGGAAAATTATCGATCAGGTCAACTGGCCTTGTGAGGTGCTGAGAAATTATTCCAATGTGAACCCTGGTTGTAAGAAAAAAGTTCCCAGTGGCATTGATTGGGTATTCAGCCTCGTTGAAGAAGCAATCATTCTGGAGGATGATTGTCTACCGGATATACGCTACAGAATCGTGAACAGACTCAGGCGCCATAAGAATCGTATTTACGGGAAACCCCTCGGACCAAACCTACACAATACGTTTACCTGGCTCGAAGAAAGGTTTTGTAGATGAAAAAATGTTCCTAACTACACTGGACTCTGCTATCAAGGAAGTGGCTGGACAAAGTTCTTTATTGGCAGAATTCTATCGAGAACGTGAATGAAAATTGTATACACGCATGATGTTTTCAGTACTCAACCGTACGGAGGAATTTCCAGGTACATCTATGAAATCTCAAAAGGCATAACCGAAAGCGGACAGCATCAAGTCGAGATTTTCGCTCCATTGCATGTAAACAGGTATTTTGAAAAATCCGATGAATTAGATATCAGAGGCGTCAGGGTGCCCTACATACCGAGAGCCGGACGGTTCGTACTCTCGTTCAACGCTGCCGCTTCCCGATTTTTCGTTAAACCTAGAAGGAATGTGGATATTCTTCACGAAACGTACTATACGAGTGAAGATTGTTCTCCTGGCAAGGCTAGGAGGGTAATCACATGTCACGATATGATTCACGAGAAATTCTCCGGGATTATCTCACCGAAAGATAAAACGGCGGCAGTGAAGAGAGAAGCTGTGAAAAGGGCCGATCATATTATCTGCAATTCTAAGAATACAAGAAAGGATTTGATCGAAATACTTAATGTACCCGAAGAAAGGACTTCCGTGACACACCTGGGATGTTCGATGAAAGGGAGCGAAAGCGACGCAGTGCCTTTTGAAGCGAGGAAAGCATTTATATTGTATGTTGGTCACCGTTTCGTGTATAAGAATTTCGAGCGGTTCCTGCGTGCTTTTTCGATGTCCGGTTTTCTGAAAAAAGAGTTTTCAATTGTTTGTTTTGGCGGCGGAGAGCTGAGCAACAAAGAGCGTGAATTTGTCAGTTCACTGCATGTCCCATCAGAAAAATTGATCTGGATGTCCGGGAATGATGCAAAACTGGCAGACTTGTATGCTTCAGCGAAGGTTTTTGTCTATCCTTCTTTGTATGAGGGTTTTGGCATACCTCCCTTGGAGGCAATGGCGCTCGGTTGTCCTGTGGCTTGTTCTAATACCAGTTCCATACCTGAAGTCGTCGGAGATGCTGCGGAATTATTCGATCCGACAGATGAAGAAATGATGTGTGCCGCAATTGAACGGGTGATTACAGATACTGTGCGATCGAAGAAGTTGATTGAGGCCGGATATAAACGCGTCAGGCAGTTCTCGTGGGCAAAATGTGCCCAGGAAACGCTGGACGCTTACAGTAGCTTGTTGTGATTAGGGAAGAGTGATGAAACGTAAGCGTGCACTAATATGTGGTGTAAGCGAAAAGGACGAGGCTTATCTGGTGAAAGCGCTCCTGAATTATTCACACTGTTACTGCTAAAGCCGCTGCTCAGCTTAATTGGCGGACAAAATTTGATTTAAACGACATTGTAAAATTTCTAGTGGAAGGAAGAATTTAGCAGGAGTTCATGAATACCCGGTTTGACTCAGATATTTTTCAGGAATCGGCCCCGATGTTTTCTATCATAACCGTCGTTAGGAACGGCAGAGAATTTGTTGAGCAGACCATCCAGAGTGTCGTGCACCAGGGTTTCAAAAACTTCGAATATATTGTTATAGACGGCGGTTCAACAGATGGAACGGTCGATATTATTCGATCTTATGAAAGATATATATCGAGATGGATCAGCGAAAAGGATGACGGAATTGCCTCGGCATTCAACAAAGGTCTTGCTTTTTCAGAAGGGCGGTATGTCCTTTTTCTGAATTCCGACGATCATCTTGCCGGAGATAATGTACTCGAGACCATTGCCGGCCGGATAAGAGAAAACGGTTATCCGGAGCTCATCTATGGCGATTATGATATCCTCGATAGAGAGTCGGGCGTGTTCGTATACAGAGGCCGGGTAGAATTCGACCGGTCTAAAATGCGCTACGGGCATGTTCTTCCTCATCCATGCCTTTTTACCAGTAGATCTTATTTTGAGCAATACGGTACATTCGACCCGCAATTCAGGATCGCTATGGATTACGAGTGGCTGCTCAGGGGGATACTTTACGTCAGGGTAGTGCACCTGCCCGTACTTGTTTCCCGGATTAGAGCTGGGGGTATAAGCACGACGGACCGGGAAAACGTCGTAAGAGAAATAATTGCTGCGCTCAGAAAAAACAACTATTTCCGGACCAGATATAGCGAATATAGAACCAGGGCGTATTTCAGTATACGCGCTCTCGCGAAACGACTAACTTCGAATCTGGGCATATACAATATGTTGGATCGGCTTACGAACGGCACTTTCGGCAACAGCAAGAAATCGGATGTCAGCTAACGGAGTTTAGAACCGTATGATTGTAGTCAGATTAATGGGCGGACTTGGGAATCAGATGTTTCAGTATGCGGCTGCGCGTTCATTGGCGGACCGAACGGGCAGACGTTTGAAGCTCGATCTCTTTGACTACCATTTCGACAGATTGAGAAGATATGAATTGCATGGCTTTCAAATAAGAGCTGAGATAGCAGAAAGAGAGGATGTAGAGTCGTTGAGGATGAGCACCGACAGACTTTCATTAACGGGACGGATATGGCACCGTTTTATGCCGGTCAGATCGGACAGCATATTCCGTGAAAGGACAATGATGTATAACGGTGAAATAGAGGATATTAACCGGTCCGTATACCTCGACGGCTATTGGCAGAGCGAACGATACTTTGTTCGGAACAAACGGGCCGTCTACGAAGATTTCAAGTTGGCAAATGATCTCGATGAAACGAACAAGCAAGTCCTGGCCAAAATTTCGTCGGTTCAATCAGTTTCATTGCACGTTCGCCGAAGCGATTACATCACCTCCAGGAAGACAAAACAACTGCTTCCGGTCTGCGAAATTGACTACTACCAAAAAGCCGTAGATCATATTGCTGCTAAAATACCAGACGCTCATTTTTTTGTGTTTTCAGACGATCATGAATGGGTGCGTAGAAACCTCAAATTTGTTCACCCGAGTAGTCTCGTTACCGTAAACACAGCTGACAGAGGTATACGTGACATGGCTCTTATGAAAATGTGCAGACACCATATAATTGCGAACAGTTCCTTTAGCTGGTGGGGTGCATGGCTCAATCCGTCTGACGAAAAAGTCGTTGTTGCTCCGAAGAACTGGTTTTCAGGTAAACTCAGATTCCAGACAGATGATTTGGTTCCCTCTTCTTGGATCAAGATCTGATAATCGATATTGAAACCTTGGGGAGTTACGGTACTATGCGTCTGTAGTAGAGGGAAGAAAACGGATTTTTCAATGGATGTCTTGCGCAAAAAACAGACTGTGCCGGTAAGTGTCATAATACCCTGCTACCGGTGCCATACAACTATCGGGCGGGCACTGACATCCGTGGTGGATCAGACGGTGTTGCCTGCTGAGATCATTTGTGTTGAGGATTACAGTAATGATGATGGAAAAACAATTGCTGAGCTTGCCCGTTTGCAGGAACGGTTTGGCGGGAGTATCGACAATCTCGCAGTTATTAGACTGAATGTAAACAAGGGCCCTGCTGCTGCGCGAAACACGGCGTGGGATTCTGCAACACAGCCCTACATAGCTTTTCTTGATGCAGACGACAGCTGGCACCCCAGAAAACTGGAGATCCAGTATTCGTGGATGAAAGAGCATCCCGATATAGTGCTGACTGCGCACGCGAGTGTACATCTCAAATCAGGCGGCAGACCGTCCGGGGTGCCTCATATAGCAGAGAGTAAACCTATCCATGCATTCGTCATGTTGATTTCTAACAGAATTGCCACCCGCTCGGTAATGATGAGAAAAGACGTAGCATGTCGCTTTGCGGAAGAGAAAAAATACGCTGAGGACTATCACCTATGGCTGCGGATTATACTTCGAGGTAACAAAGCAGAGTTCCTGCAGGCGCCGTTGTGCTACACTTATAAAACGGACTATTTAGGAAGTGGACTATCTTCGCGACTTTGGCAGATGGAAAAGGGAGAACTGGATGTATACGGACGACTTGTTAAAGAAGGCCTTCTATCACCCTGGGTAGTAATTATCTTATACGTAGTATCCTTGTCCAAGTACTTCAGAAGAACACTCGTCAGGTTTGTGAGGGATCCACGGTTTACTGAAAAGAGACAATAGAGACAATCATTATGCGTTGAACGTTTGGCAGAAATTCTGAGGAATCGACAAAGATGCAAGAAAATGAATCGACCAAAGAGAGTATTTGTTTTATAGCAACCATTGATATTGCGGTTAAGGCATTCCTGACAGACCACATCAGGGCCCTGGCGCCTTTTTACAAAATTACCGTAATAACGACTACGGAAGAGCCCGGGTTTTTAGCGGCTTCCGGCGTAGACGTCAGGTTAATTCGTCTAAACCTGAAGAGAAAAATTGCGCCTGTACACGATTTGGTGGCACTGCTCCATCTCTATTCGCTGTTCCGGAAGCATCGTTTTACAATTATCCACTCGATTACCCCGAAAGGAGGATTGTTGTCCATGATTGCGGGATGCCTTGCAGGTGTCCGCTTCAGAGTTCACACATTTACAGGACAGATATGGGTAACCAGAAGTGGCGTCATGAGGTCACTCCTGAAATTCACTGACAAATTGATTGCTGGATTTGCAACAAATATTCTTGTCGACAGTTGGTCTCAGCGGGATTTCCTGATTAAGTCCAAAGTCATTTCTGAAGCAAATTCCGCGGTACTGGCAAATGGCTCCATATGCGGCGTTGATACGGACAGATTTTGTCCTGATCATGTTGCCCGAAAGAGGATTAGAGACAGGTTGGGGATATGTCAAACAGATGTTGCATTTCTTTACGTCGGACGATTGACGTTTGACAAAGGGCTGATCGATCTTGCAAGATCATTTGCAGACATTTCGGCTGATAATGGGAGTGTGTATTTGCTGATCGTCGGTCCGGACGAAGAAGGTTTAAGGCGGAAAATGACCGAGATATGTTCTGGTTGTAGAGATAGAATACGATTCGAGGATTACACGGGGTACCCGGAGCATTATATGGCCGCCGCCGATGTACTGTGTCTTCCCAGCTATCGTGAGGGTTTTGGGAATGTAATAATTGAGGCAGCTGCCGTTGGTATTCCCTCCATAGGAAGTAGAGTTTATGGGATTACGGATGCCATCGAGGAGGGGGTTACGGGTTTAGTGTTTGAGCCGGGTGACGTGAAGGCGCTTTCAACAATGATGGTGCGAATGGTCGAGAATCCCGGTGTGAGAAAGGAAATGGGCAGTCAGGCACGTAAGAGAGTGATACGCGATTTTTCTAGCCACCTGGTAATCTCTGCGATGCACGCGTATTATGAGTCCCTTTCAGGACGCAAGGTGGCTGCAACATACAACGTACGATATTCCTTGTCAAAGCGGCTGTTTGATTTAGGTTTAGCCCTATTGTTGTCCGTCGTGCTGATCATACCCGTGCTTTTGATTGGGTTAGTTGTCAAGCTGACGAGCAGGGGTCCTGCAATTTACTGGTCGGACAGGATTGGCGCATGCAATACTATCTTCAGGATGCCGAAATTTCGCACCATGTACACGAATACACCCGTAGTCGCAACACATCTCTTGGAAAACGCCGGTGCTCATGTGACACCCTTCGGGTATTTTCTTCGTAAGTTCAGCCTCGATGAAGTTCCGCAGTTGTGGAGCGTACTTACGGGATCAATGAGTTTTGTCGGTCCGAGACCGGCATTATACAACCAGGACGACCTTGTTGCGCTGAGAACCGGCAAGAATGTTCATCTGCTGGTGCCTGGAATTACGGGATGGGCACAGATTAATGGAAGGGATGGCATTTCTATTCCACAGAAGGTTGAACTTGATGAATACTATGCAAAAAACAAATCGTTCCGGTTTGATGTCAGGATATTATACATGACTCTTATAAAGGCGCTAAAATCTGAAGGAGTGTCTCACTGATAGAGTCCATTCAGGGGCTGATTGTTCAAGATCCGGCCTGTGTAAGGTGATTGTGAGAGCGTATGGACAACATTAGACAATCTGTGTATCGTAATAATACGGCAATTCTCTGCCTGCTACTGATAATCAGCTTGATAATCCGTCTTATCATCGGAAATGTACAGATTATCACGCAGGACGGCGTACTGTATGTCAGGATTGCGCAGGACATCAGTGCGGGCAATCTGCACCACGTGAATACGTATGGTTTCTTCAGTCTTTATCCCTTCTTGATATCACTCTTTCACGTATTGTTGCGCGATTGGGAACTGTCCGGTAAGATGGTATCCGTCATCTTCGGTTCGCTCACTGTTGTGCCTTTGTATCTGCTAATAGCGAGACTATTTGGCCAGAAGACTGCCTTTGTGGGTTCATTACTATATACGGTGCACCCTCGATTTGTCGAGTATTCCTCTGATGTACTGAGAGAACCTCTTTTCTGGTTTCTTTGCGTCTCGGCACTATGGTTGGCCTGGGAAGGTATCGTCCGGAGACGTTGGTTTTTCATTGCTATGTCAAGTTGTTCCTGTGGGCTTGCCATCTTTACCCGATTAGAGGGAATATTGGTGTTTTGCATTATCATTCTGTGGATTGGATGGTATCTGCTGATCAGACGGAAAAACAGAACAAAGGGTCTGCTATATGGATGCATTTTCATTTTTGCCGTTCCGGTGTTGGCGTCACCAGGACTAATTATTCTGAAAAGCAGGCTTCATAAATGGGAAGCTGGCATCTCTGTAAACAAGATACAGCAGTTGCTGTCCGATAAGGGCCGCGCCGCAAAAGAGTCAACGGATTTGCGGGGTCATATTCCACAACAGCCGCAGGAGTTTCTCGAATTGTCCAGGAGGCACCAATATACAACCTATTTTGCCGAGACTTTATACAAATTCTCGAAGTCCATCAATGTTCTGGTTCTCGTATTAGTTTTGTTCGGCGTATTTCGGCGCCGCTCTAATCCATATTCAGAAAAAGATGTGATACTTCTTATGTGGTTTGCTGTGGCTTTTGCGGGTTCCTATGTCTATGTGGCGAAGACGCATTACCTCGGCACGCGGCACGGTTTGGTGATGGGTCTGGCTTGCCTCGGATGGGCAGGTGCGGGCTTCTTCGAGATTCGTGAAAGACTGCGAGGAGTGTTCAGTAGGAACGAAGCGTTTTCCTTCTATCTCAAGTATGACACCGTAATTCTAATAATCGCGGTTCTTCTCGTATTGCTTCCTCAAACAGCAATGTCCTATAGATATGATAAGATAGAACTCAGGAGAGCCGGAGTTGAACTCAGAGCAAACGGGTTCTCAGCCTCAACTTTTCTCGTACCGCCAAGTTTGGCGCGAGTTGCGTTTTACGCCGGCGCTGAAATGGTTCAGTTGCCTGTGGGATCCGACGATACAGCCTTGAATCAAGTATTTTCGCAGTATCACAATGCAGTTCTGCTGGTTGATGAGAGATCAATCGATGAATACATACCCGAACTTCGAAAAGTCACTGCCGAGAGGGGCTTTGAAAAGATCCAGATACCTGCTTTTCAGAAATACCGGAAATACTCCTTTAGTTTGTACCGGGTTGAATAGTATGAAAGAACCTTCTTTTCGAATAGTACATGCGGAGTTTGAAAAGAGCATTGTCTCCTATTCCAAATCAATGGAGCGGGGTATTCCGGAAATTTGTTTTATCGGCAGATCCAATGTGGGAAAATCTTCTGCCATCAATATGCTCACAGGTCGAAAAATTGCACGGACGAGTTCTACGCCGGGGGCAACGCGCGCCGTCAATCTCTTTAACGTCACGTATGATGATGGAGTGGAAAAGAAGAAGGCTTTGTTCTCGGACTTCCCCGGTTTCGGTTATTCTAAGGTGTCCCGCGACGAATCTCGAAGATGGCAGCAACTCATAGAATCATACATACTGCTCAATAGAGACATACGCCGGATAGTGTGGCTGTTTGATATCAGGCGTGAAATGGATGAGCTCGATTCCATGCTCCTGGAGTGGCTCACGACGAACAGACTACAATTTTGTTTTGTTCTGACAAAATGCGATAAAGAAAACCAGAGTTTCATCTCTAAAAAGAAGAATTTATTTGAAAATGTCCTGAACGCCGCGCCACTCTTCACGCTTTCATCAAAGACGGGAAAGGGTAAAGCGCAGTTGGTCTCTTTCCTTCTTGCCTCGCTTTAAGGCCCGCCAGAGTTCCTTCCATCTATATCCTTTAACCCGAAAGACTTGAAAACAAAACTGATCGTAGTGTGAAAAGCGGGACTACTTCTCACTCTTTAGGGCTAATTCCATCTGTGCCAATCCCATTCCCCAGGGGAACTGGCAGGGGTATGCACCCGAGAAGCAGGCGTCACAGAACTCGTATTTGCCCGGCCCCAGCGCCTTTTTGAGGCCCTCGATGCTCATGTATTCCAACGTATCTGAACCCATGTACGCATTAATTTCATTTACCTGATGAGAAGCTGCAATCAGTTGGGTACGGTTAGGTGTGTCAATGCCGTAGAAACATGGATATGCCGTCGCGGGCGAACTGACCCTGAAATGTATTTCCTTTGCTCCATATTCCCGCAGCATTCCAATGATCTTCTTCCCGGTAGTTGCCCTTACGATTGAATCATCGATTACCACTATTCTCTTACCTTTGACAGTATCGCGCAGTGCGTTCAATTTTAATTTGACACCAAAATGTCGTATTGATTCTTTCGGCTCGATAAATGTCCTCCCAACGTAATGGTTTCTGATGAGCCCGAGTTCAAACGGTGTACCCGTTTCCTGTGAGTAGCCGAGGGCGGCGCCGATTCCTGAATCCGGTATCGGGATGACCATGTCCGCGTCAACAAAGGCGTCAAGCGCAAGTTGGCGTCCGAGTGTTTTGCGTACATTGTATACAGTCTTGCCGGACATAAAACTATCGGGCCTTGCAAAGTAGATATACTCAAATACGCAGTACCTCCTTTCCTGTTTCTTAAAAGGCTTGTAGGATGTCAGACCTTCCTTGTTAATGCGGATGATCTCACCAGGTTCAACTTCTCTGATATATTTGGCACCCACGAGATCAAACGCACATGTTTCACTTGAAACTACGTATGAACGTTTCAGTTTTCCAAGCACGAGAGGCCGAAAACCGAATGGGTCCCGTGCGGCTATAAGCTCCTCATTTGTCAGCAGGACCATTGAGTAAGATCCTTCCACGCGCTTCAGAGCGCTCGTGAACCGTTCGGTTGTGGAATTTTCGTGAGACATCGCGATCAGGTGGATAATAACTTCCGTATCTGTTGTTGATTGAAAAATTGAGCCATAGTTTTGCAGTTCTTCACGGATTAACTGAGCGTTTGTGAGATTTCCGTTGTGGGCTATGCCAAGATATCCTTTCGCGTATTCCACCACCAAAGGCTGAGCATTCCCCAGATTGCTTGAACCGGCGGTTGAATACCGGACGTGCCCTACCGCTCCCCGCCCTTCCAGTTTTGTCAGAACATCGGCCGTAAAAATATCGGATACAAGCCCCATCTCACGATGGCTCTTTACGATGCTCAGGTCCGTGCTTGCGATGCCGGCGCTTTCCTGGCCCCGGTGTTGAAGCGCGTGTAAACCGAGATAGGTGATGTTCGCCGCGTCCTTGTGATCAAAAATTCCGAATACACCACACATGATTATTAGCCTTCCTTTTCTATTGCGTCTATTTCGGCGGAGAAGAAGTGTATAAGATCGTCGTCGATCACGTAGAAATTGATCTCCTTCAGACTCGTGTTGTTTGCTCTGAGGAATTCCAAGCTCTCGTTGATGAGTATGTGAGCGCAACGGTCTTTGGGAAAACCAAAGATACCGGCGCTTATGGCCGGCAGGGCTATTGACTCGAACCCCCTCAAAGTTGCTGTTCTGAGGACGTTCCGTGCAGTCCGGCCGAGTTTAATCTCCTCATCACCCTCTCCGATACGTGGCCCGACTGCATGGATCACGAAGCGGGCTTTCAGTCTGCCGCCCGTTGTAACGGCACATTCGCCTACCGGGACAAATCCAATCGCGTTACTCTCCTCCTGAATTGAGGGGCCGCCCTTACGGGAAATTACGCCTGCCACTCCGCCTCCATGCTGCAGATATGAATTTGCGGCGTTTACAATCGTATCAACAGGCGCTTCGGTAATATCACCCTTAATCAGCGTGATAGCAGTTCCCTTGAAAGTGATTCGTTTTATTGATTTCATATTATACCCTATACATAGCCTTAAAGCACAGTCTTGCTCCGCACAAGGCTGTTCCCGGTATCCATCAGCGCATACCCATGAGAATTATTTCGTAACAAGAATAATAAGAAGCTCAATTATTTAAAAGAGCACCGCTATATTGTAATATAAATTGAGACAATGAGAAAGAGGGAAATCAAACTAAATTCAGTAAGTACTCCCCTGACACAGCTTAAAGGTATCGGACCCAAAATAGAGCAGGGCATGCAGGAAAGAGGTCTCCGGACTGTCGAGGACCTGCTCTATTTTGTTCCGATACGCTACATAGACAGGCGTTCGGTCAGACCGATTGGTGAATTGAGAGAGGGCGAACAGTCAAATTGTGTCGGAACGGTTGTGTCATATCGTTCACTTTTCTTCAGGCATTCAAGAAAGAAGGCTTATGAAATGGTCATTCAGGACGAGACAGGTACGATATCCCTCAAGTGGTTTCAATGGTCAAAATCATACCTGCAAACGATCTGCAAAAAAGGGAACATCGTGTTTGTCACGGGGAAACCAAGTAAATTCGGAGCCTTATTGCAACTGGTACATCCCGATGTGATCCCCATGGACGAGTGCAGCCCGGATGAACGGTTGATGAAGATCATTCCATACTATTTGCCGATCGACGGTATTAAGCAGGGATCATTGAGAACAATCGTAGAAAGGATTTTAGAAGAGTTCAGGGATGATATTTTCCCGGTGTTTCCTCGGGAAGTCGAGGCTAAACATGGGCTTATGCCCCTGTATGATGCGATAAAAGAGGTCCATTTCCCCGAAGACGAATGGTTCAGGAGTGCGTCCCGGCATACGTGTCTGGGACGCATGATACTTGAGGAATATATGCTCTTTCAGTCCGTCCTATGGCTGAATAGACAGGAACGGAAAAAGGAAAAAGGCGTTCCCTCCCGTGTGGGAGGCCCCCTAACCAAGTCGCTTTCGCAGAATCTTCCTTTTAGCCTCACCAACGCCCAGAAACGAGTCATGCAGGAAATTGAGTCGGACATGTCAAAAGGCGAGCCCATGAACCGGCTGGTGCAGGGGGATGTCGGATCAGGCAAGACGATATGCGCCATAGCTGCGTCATGCAGTGCAATCGACAGCGGGAATCAGGTTGCTTTTATGGCGCCGACGGAAATACTGGCGGAGCAGCATTACTTCTCTGTTCACAGGTTCTTTGATGATCTGGGAATCCCGGTGGCTTTTCTGCGGGGTAGTATGGGCAAAGACCGAAATGCCATCCTTGAGAAAATTAAGACCGGCCGCATTTCAGTTGTGGTGGGAACCCACGCGATTATTCAGAAAGATGTTGTATTCAAAAATATCGGTCTTGCAGTCGTTGATGAGCAGCACCGGTTCGGAGTAGTGCAACGGAGATGGCTTCTGGAAAAGGGTATGAACCCGCATATGCTCATGTTGACGGCAACCCCTATCCCAAGGACTCTGTCGATGGTGCTCTATGGCGATCTCGATGTGTCCATCATAGATGAGCTGCCTCATGGAAGGAAACCAATTCTAACGAAAGTGTTTACGGATGATAGGAAGGCGGAAGTGTACCGGGTGATAGAATCGGAGGTGCAAAAGGGGCATCAGGTATACATTGTGTACCCATTGGTCTCTGAATCCGCGAAGATGGAGCTTCTTAATGCGACGGATATGGCGCAGCATTTTCAAATGTCTGTCTTTAAACACTTCAGGGTTGGTCTGCTCCATGGTGCGATGAAAATTGAGGAAAAGGAGTCGATCATGAAGCGTTTCAAGAGCGGAAAGATCGATGTTCTGGTTTGCACGACGGTCATTGAAGTCGGAATAGACGTGCCGAATGCGACAATGATCGTAATTGAACACGCGGAACGGTTTGGCTTGTCACAGTTGCACCAGCTACGAGGGAGAGTGGGGAGAGGCTCTGATCAGTCGCGCTGCATTCTGGTGACTTCAGCAAAGCGGACCGAGCTAGCGACTAAGCGGCTTCGCATTATGGAGAAGACTACCGATGGCTTCAAAATTGCTGAGGAGGATTTACTGATAAGGGGGGTAGGTGATATGCTTGGAACGAGGCAGTCAGGCATGCCTCGGTTCAGAGTGGGGGACATAGTCCAGGACATGGACCTGATGTTGAAAGCGAAGGATATATGTGAGAAATCCATGCCACTTCTGGGAGACGTGGACATTGAACAGATTCGAACCGCGGTGCGCCATCGATGGGGAGAAGGGCTGCAGACCGTCACATGATATATTCATGATTATATTGGCCGTATGAGACGAGCAAAAATCGTATGCAGAATGGGACAGGAAACGGCAAATGATCAGTCGATTGAAGCACTTATAAAATCTGGGCTGGATGTTGCGAGGTTCGAGTTTTCACACGACGATTGCCGGTTCCGCGAAAGCGTAATTCGAACTAAGGATAACCTCTCGAGCGGTCTGCTCACGCATGCAATGCTTTGAGGATCCGGGACCTGTGTTGCTGAGTCTCGCGGGACACTTCGCTTACAAGGGCCGTGTACTCCGGACTGTCTGTCTTCAATATTTCCATATAACGCGATTCAATAAATGAATTTTCGATATCCAGCGCGATTGACAACGCAGTATGCTCGGTGATTTCTTCCACCTTTACTTTATTAGTGTTTTGCACTATGCCGTTTATGATTGTTTTCGTAGCCACCATATTGAAAGGCCTTCCCTTTTCAAAATCCTGCGGATACCCCGACACGATTGATCGCATCTTTTCAATGTTGGTTTTGTGACGAAGTTCCTCATTCGCAAGCGAAATCCAGAATTCGGAATTGAGGGGCCATTTCGCCGCACATTCCTTGTAGAAGGCAGATACGGCAGATTCCATTTCTTCCATGAGAAGCAGTGTTTCAAGAATGTTGCTCAGATCATGCGTGGATACAATACCCATCAATGCCTCCGGATGATTATTCGCCAAAATAGGTGTCGCCCCGAACTGGTGTAATATTCTGCTCCACTATTCTTTCGGCAAGTTCCTCTGCATCATTCGCGAAAAGCGGACTGATCTCGACAATTGCTTTGTCGCTGACCTCCACACCGGATTTTCTCAGCCATCTCTTGTGTAGGTCTACAATGGCTGAACGGGCAGTCTCGGGCGAATCGCTGCCTTCTTTGTTTTTCAGGGGTGAGAATTCTTCGTCTCTGTCTATCTCAACACCGCACGTTTTCTCCGCAAGTGGAATCGCGTCAAAGACAAAGGTCTCAAACTTCCACACGTCTGTTGATGTCTTTATGCCGTTCAGATCGATAGTATCCGCGTTCTTTTTCGCGCAATGGTACGGAAGGGCAAATCCATGATTGTTAAGTCTATCGATGAAGGGAATCGAGAATACGTGAATGGCCGTGTTGCCGGCCCAGTATTTGATTTTGCCCTCCTGATCAAGAGCGGACATGTATTCGGGACTAAGATCGCTGTATTCGACAATAGCGTCCTTGCCATTGTAAGAGACATACACACCGACTTTTTCCTCGATGTTTCTTCTCCGTACAAGCTTTGTAGAAACCTGGGCCTGAGCAATCGTGTGGTAGCCCAGAAATACCGGATCGGCGATTTTCACAAGTGGATTGTCGATCTGACAATAGTAAAGATCGGTAAAACCCTGCTTGAGCAATTCGCTGAGAACGCCCGAATCGTATATTGCCTTCAAAGATCCGCCATGCCCGTTCGGATTTGTGAAAAGTGCCGTATCGTTCCTCATGACGAGTTTTCCGGAAGGTGTAATTGCGGGCAAGACGTCTTGTCGGAAAAATCTCACCATTTGAGATGAGAGTCCGAAATAGGCATTTGATTCGAAAAATTCGACAGTCTGTTCATGATTATCCTCACTGGTCATAAGAAACAAAGGAATCGAAACAGAGTATTGTCTGGAAAGCGCGATGATCTGTTCAGCAAAAAGTTGAAAGAGTGCCTTGCCGCGGATAGGAGAAATCCTGAATGTGCCCTTGGGTCCATCAAAACCCAGCCGTGACCCCTGGCCGCCGGCCACTATCAAGACAGCCACTCTACCGGCTCTGATAAGCTCCTGACCTGCTGACCTCGCTTGTTTCTCGAATCGCTTCTCGTTCTCAGTTCGAGGTATAGTAACGACTTGGGCTGGTCCAATGTTAGACCCGTACTTTACCGGTTCGACGGACCCGGAGAACGTCCTGTGAAGCTCAAATACAAGGGGCAGATCAAGGTCCATCAGATGATTCATAAAAATCTCAGATGATGATCCATCCATGTGATATATATGTCGCAGAATGTGTTCCTGCCCGTGCTTCTCTAGAAATGCCAGAAGTTGTGACCTGTCCATCGATTTTACCCCGTACACGTTTTCACTGTTATCATTGTATGCTCCAAACAAAAGTATGGCAATATGTTATTCAGAAGCTATCCAACTATATTATCGCGAATACACAAGCCAATATTAACGAAATGGTTGTGTTGAAAGTCATTGACTTGGAGGGCTTCACATCGTATTATTTCACACCAACGCAATTAGGCGCACGTGATTAATGAAATATAGGTCCCTTGTTAGTGCGGTAATCAGGTTATCTGTCCTTGCTGTCTGTCTCCTGATCCTTAGCCCCGGAAAAGCTGTTTCTACCACAGACAATCCAGTCCAGATCAAAGATGCTGCGATGAGACTTGTGCAGATCTGTTCAGACCAGAAGGGGAGCGTCGATGAGCAGACAATATCAACCCTGGTCGAATATGTTCTCTCAGCAAAAAAGCCGAATGAAGGTCCGCTTCCCAAAGCGAACAGCAGTACCGGTGCGTATTATGAATTTGATACGAAGATAACATTTCCGCGGTTTATAGAATATTCATATACCCCCGCGATAATGTCCGTCATAACGCGGCCATCTTCACTGCGATACTCCTTTTGGACCAGCGCAAAGAATGAAACGCAAAGGATGCCGGGATCGTGGAAGCCTGCCAGTCCGGGAATGCCGCCGCTCGTGATACACGGCATCGAACGTGACTCGAATTCTCCCGATCTTAACACGGGCGTTTATCACGAATACAATTTGAAGAGAACGCTTGTACTCCTGAATTACAAGGGTCGCCAGGTCCTTTTTTCCGTATCAAAACAGATCGGCAAATCGGACGTCGGTAAAAAAGGGTTTATTGTCGGGAACGACACGGATTGGCACTATCATTACACGAGTGAACCCGGATCGACAATGACGGGTCTCGGCTGGGCGAAGTCATATATTTACGACTATTTTGCAGTTAGTGTATATGTAGAGTCGAACGCTGTGCCCGGAACCGTTCGAACCGGTGTCTTTCAATGGCTTCAGGCTGGATGGTCAGGCATAAATTTTGTTAATTCAAATCACATGATCAGGGGAATGAAGCGTTTTGCCAGAGACTGTAAGTTGGTTTTGGAGTCTCCGCGACTGCCCGCCACAAGCAGGATGGTTGCCACGTATTACTGGCTTTCAGGAATGCCGGCGGATGTATTGCATCGAAATTACGGTGCATTGCGAAGGGCCCAGTGGTCATCCGCAGTGAAAGCCGGAAAAATCAGTCAGGAAGCAAGAGACGAGCAATCGATATCCGGTGTCCCGAAAGAGCAAATGGTGGAAGAATTGATGCTGGAGTACTTGAAGTCAGCACTTGGAAAAACGGCATTGTTGAAGCTGGACTGGGAACAGGCGTACAGCATCCAGTAGGTTTTTTGTCTTCAAGTTTTCCTGCCAAATTCACATTATGTAATGACTGCCGGGTGGTGTTACCTTGCCATTACCTCGTCCCCGGTAATCTTGACTTAGTATGCCCAAACATTTATAATAATAGACTTTTTGAGAGGGTAGACCATTGAGAGATAAATATTGCGGACTGATTAGAAATGAAGATGCAGGGAACGAGCTCACGCTTGCGGGTTGGGTGTTTAGAAGAAGGGACCACGGGGGCCTCATCTTCGTTGACCTGCGTGATGTGACCGGAAGCGTCCAGATTGTATTCTCTCCGGAGATATCAAAGGAAGCACACGAGAGGGCGGGAGATATAAAACATGAATATGTCCTGAGGATAACCGGGGATGTCAAGAGAAGACCTCATGAGACGGAGAATAAAGATATTCCTACCGGAGAAGTGGAGGTATACGTCAAGTCTTTTGAGATCCTTAATACGTGTAAGACCTTGCCCTTTCAGCTTGACGAAGAAGATGTCAATGAGAACATCCGACTTAAATACAGATATCTCGACATGAGACGTCCTGACGTCAAACAGGTGTTTCTCGAGAGAAGCAAAGCGTACAAGATAACAAGGGACTACCTGACACAACATGGATTCTATGAATTTGAGACACCTTTTCTTACAAAGAGTACGCCCGAAGGAGCAAGAGATTTCATCGTTCCGAGCAGATTGAATACAGGCACATTTTACGCATTGCCGCAGTCGCCCCAGCTTTACAAGCAGATATTGATGATGGGTGGGTTTGAAAGATATTTCCAGATTGCACGGTGTTTTAGAGACGAAGACCTTCGTGCAGACCGGCAGCCGGAGTTCACGCAGATTGATATTGAGATGAGTTTTGTGAACAGAGAAGACGTTATGAGCCTCAGCGAAGGCCTGATTATAGCTCTTTATGAATCTCTGAAGGGAAGGAAACCGCCCGAAATTCCGTTTCCGAGAATGAGCTTCAATGAGGCAATGGAGACATACGGCAGTGACAAACCGGATCTGCGGTTCGCGCTTCCGCTCACGGAACTCACGGACATTTTTAAGGACACCGGTTTTGGTGTATTCAAAAAAACGGTGAGTGAAGGCGGAGTGATAAAGGCGATCGTTCTTTCGGGAAAGACGCTCTCCAGGAAAGATCTTGACACGGCCGTGGATATAGCCAAAGAAATGGGAGCAGGCGGCCTCATCTGGATGCGCAGGGATGCCGAGGGACTTCAATCACCCATTGCGAAATTTTTGAATGAGAACGAAAAGGCAGCTATGGATAAAACCCTCGGTCTCACGGCAGGAGACGTTCTTTTCATGATGGCCGACAAACGTAGTAAAGTCAACGAAATCATGGGTAGGTTCCGGTTGTACATCGGAGAGAAATACGATCTGATCGACCGGGCTGCCGACAAGTTCCTCTGGGTTATAGATTTTCCCCTCCTTGAGTACAGCGAAGAAGACAAGAGATATGTGGCACGACATCATCCGTTCACGTCTCCTAAGGGCGAGATCAGGAATTTTGAGGGTGATTACGAGTCAATTCTCGCCAACGCGTACGACATGGTCTTCAATGGTGTGGAACTTGGCGGTGGAAGTATCAGGAATCATAGAATGGATGAGCAGTTGGAGATGTTCAAGCTTCTAAATATAAAAGAGGATGAAGCAAACGAAAAGTTTGGATTTCTATTGGAAGCCCTTGAAATGGGGGCCCCTCCCCATGGCGGGCTTGCTTTTGGTTTTGACCGTATTATTATGATGTTCCTCGGCCTGAGCAGTATACGTGATGTAATCCCCTTTCCGAAAACACAGAAAGGTACGTGCCCGCTTACCGGTGCCCCTTCAAAGATCGGGCAGAGACAACTGAACGAGCTGAAGATAAAAAACACCGGAGAAAACCGCTGACCCGAATCGTTGAGGAAGGAGGAGATTATCTTGAAAAAGAAAGATAAGAGCAAGGGATTTATCTTTAAGAACGTAGCCAAGAATACAAAATATCCTCTTATTGAAGTCGAAAAACCCGAACTATACAGGGACGTTTTTCCATATAGTGAAATATGCAAGGTAAAGTTCGATAATAAGATAGAATTAATTGATCCTCCTGAAGACATTTTCATTACCGATACCACATTCAGAGACGGGCAACAGTCGAGACCTCCTTTCACGCCGCAGCAGATTGAAATGCTGTTTGAATTTATGCACCGTCTTGGCGGGCCGAACGGCATAATACGTCAATCAGAATTTTTTCTCTACACGGATAAGGACAAAGAGGCACTGCGGAGGTGCATGGAAAAGGGCTATCGTTATCCCGAGATTACGGGCTGGATCAGGGCGAACAAAAACGATCTCCAGCTTGTGAAGGATATGGGTCTTAAAGAGACAGGAATCCTCACGAGCATTTCGGATTATCACATCTTCATGAAATTGGGGAAAACGAGATCTCAGGCTTTCAAAGATTACCTGAAGATAGTCGAGAGTACGCTGGATCACGGGATAATCCCGCGATGTCACTTTGAAGATATAACGCGCGCCGACATTTACGGTTTCTGTGTGCCATTTGCACAGGCTCTCGTGAAACTCTCGGAAGAATCAAGATTACCAGTAAAAATCCGCCTGTGCGACACGTTGGGTGTTGGAATTACGTACCCCGGGACGGCCCTGCCAAGGTCTATTGGCAAGATCATACGCGCAATGATTGACGATGCGGGTGTACCATCGGAATACCTTGAATGGCACGGTCACAACGATTTCTACAAGGTCTCAATCAACAGCGTAAGTGCATGGCTGTATGGCTGCACATTTGTTAACGGAACGCTGCTTGGCATAGGTGAAAGGACGGGTAATGCACCCATTGAGAGCCTGATTATGGAATACATCTCCCTCATGGGGGAAGACAACGGTATTGACACAACCGTCATTACCGAGATCAGGAATTATTTCGAGAAGGAACTACATCATCAGATACCGAAAAGCCAGCCTTTTCTGGGCCTCGATTTCAATTCTACTTCTGCCGGCGTGCACATAGACGGTATTCTCAAGAATGAGGAGATTTATTCGTCGTTCGATACGAACAAGATACTGAACCGGCCGATGGCTGTTAACATCACGGATAAGTCAGGGCTGGCGGGTATTGCCCACTGGATCAATTCTCATTTTGCCCTCACAGGAAAGGAAAAAGTAGAGAAGACCAACCCCGGTATAGCGCGTATCAACAAATGGATCTCCAAGCAGTACGAAGAGGGCAGGGTCACCTCGATTTCTGAGGAAGAAATTGAGCATCAGGCAAGGCTGCACATACCGGGAATTTTTGTATCTGAGTTCGCAATTCTGAAAAACAGAGCGTATGACATGGCCGCCCATCTAATCGAGCGCTACATTGAGGACGATTCGATCAAGAGTATGGACCCGGAGACACAGGAAGTCGTGCTGAAGAAAGTTGTCCAGGATTTCCCGTTCATTCAATTCGCGTATACTGTCAACGGTGAAGGCATTAAGATAACAAGGAACATCACTCAGGCCGCTGACAGGGCTAAATACCACAAAATCGGGTTGCACGAAGATTTCTCGGATAGAGATTGGTTCATCCACCCGATGAAATCAGGAAATATAGAGGTAACAGACATATATTCATCCAGGATAACAACTGCTCTTTGCGTCACCGTGTCAGGTCCGATACGGGATGAAGTGGGAGAGATTGTCGGGATCCTCGGATTTGACATACGTTTTGAAGATCTAACAAAGGCCGAGGTGGAATAGAAGTGGGAAAGACACTAGCAGAAAAGATATTGAGCATGAACACTGGTACTGATCTCTCAGGTGGCCAGTATACAATTGTTAATATAGACAGAATTCTCTTGCAGGACGGCACGGCACCACTGGCGATAAAGAGATTCAAAGAGATGGGGTTCAAAAAACTCTTCAATCCGGAGAGGGTAACATTCTTTATTGATCACGCGTCGCCGAGCCCCAGAATGGAACTCTCAAACGACCATGTCACCATTCGGGAATTTGCAGCCGGGTTTGGTGCACAGGCAAGTGAAATAGGAGAAGGTATTTGTCATCAGGTGATGGCAGAATCGGCTGTGGGCCCTGGAGAAGTGCTTGTCGGCGCAGATTCGCACACCTGCACGGGTGGCGGGCTCTGTGCCTTTTCAACGGGTATGGGTTCCACGGATATTGCCGTAGCTATGGGCCTCGGAAAGACGTGGATGCGTGTTCCGGAAACGTTTCTTTTCCGCGTCAATGGAAAATTCCGGAAGAACGTATCTGTAAAAGACCTCATAATAAAGATCATCGGAATGATAGGAGCCGACGGCGCAACGTACAGGTCCATGGAATTCACCGGTGAGACGATAGACCGGCTTCTCGTAGAAGAGCGGCTTACGATTTCGAACATGGCCGTTGAAGCCGGAGCAAAATGCGGGTTGTTCCCGTCTGATGCGAGGACGCTCTTGTATCTTCGAAACTACGGCCGACCGGCAGCATATCGCGAGATTAAGGCGGACGTGGATGCCGTGTACGAAAAGACTTTTGAAATCAATGCTTCAGAACTTGTTCCGATGGTAAGTCTGCCCCATCTCGTTGATAATGCGAAGGCGGTGTCCGAAAAAGGGGTGTCAGGCACACCGATACACCAGGTCTTCATAGGAACGTGTACAAATGGAAGATTCGAGGATCTCGAAATTGCTGCCAACGTAGTCAAGGGGAAAAAGAAACATCCCGGCGTACGTTTTATCGTATGCCCGGCATCAAGATCCGTGTATCAACGTGCTATTCGTGAAGGCATCATTTCAGACCTGCTCGAGTCAGGGGCAGTAATCCTTCCGCCGGGTTGCGGTCCTTGCATAGGCATACATCAGGGAGTACCCGGAAACGGAGAAATATGTGTTTCTACCGCGAATAGAAATTTTCTCGGGAGGATGGGTAATCCGAAGGCGGATATCATACTTGCCTCGCCGGCTACGGCAGCAGCAAGCGCATTGAGCGGGTGTCTGACAGATCCGGAGGAGGTTGCATGATTATAAAAGGAAAGGCCTGGAAATTTGGTGACGATATATCTACAGATCACATTATTCCGGGAAGGTTCTATCATCTCAGATCGAATCTGGAGGAATTGACAAAACATATCTTTGATGATGTATCGCCAAATTTCGCCCAGCGAATTACGCGGGGCGATATCATTGTTGCCGGAAAGAATTTTGGACTGGGATCAAGCAGGGAACATGCACCGCTGACCATCAAGCTCGCGGGAATTGATGCCGTCGTTGCCGAATCTTTTGCCAGGATATTTTATAGAAACGCTATCAATGTGGGCCTCGCGGCAATCATCTGCCCGGTGAAGGATATAGATGAAGGCGATGAGCTGGACATAAAGGTAGATGAAGGGCTACTTACAGACATAACAAGCGGCAGGGATAAAAGGTTTCCCCCTCTGCCCGATATTATGCGACAAATCCTCAATGAAGGGGGATTAGATAATTACATCAGAAAAAATGGAGAATTGAGAATCTAATGGAGAAAATAACTATTCCTTACATGGCCGGCGACGGCACCGGCGAGGACATCTGGAACGCTTCGAAGGAGATACTCGAAGAAGCAGTCCTCAAGGCAACCGACCGAACGAAGAAAATTGAATGGATACCCCTCATCGCAGGTATAAGAGCGCTGGAGAGCGGGAAGGAACTGTTGCCGCAGATTACTCTCGAGACAATAAAAGAGCATAAAATCGCCATAAAGGGCCCCTTGACAACACCTGTCGGAGGCGGATTCAGAAGTGTAAATGTGTACTTGAGGCAGATATTTGACCTGTACGTCTGTATGCGGCCTGTCAGGTATTTCAAAGGTCTGCCGAGCCCGCTGAAGAACCCCGAAAAGGTAGATTTGATGATTTTGAGAGAAAATACTGAAGACCTGTATAAGGGGATTGAATGGCAGGCGGGCAGTGAAGATGCCCTGAGGGTTATCTCCTTTCTGAAAAAGGACCTGAACGTTGATTTGGCAGCAGATACGGGTGTTGGAATCAAACCGATCAGCAAGCGAGGCACAGAGCGGTTCACAAACTGGGCGATACGATATGCTGTCCGAAACAAACGCGGCCCCATCACAATCGTGCATAAGGGCAACATAATGAAGTACACCGAAGGTGCTTTTCGTGAATGGGCGTACGAAACGGCGAAGAACTATCCCAACGAGATTACTCTCCGCGAAGAGCCGGGCAAAATTCTGATGAATGACAGGATTGCCGATAACATGTTCATGCAGGTCATCCTGAGACCTGACGAGTACAATGTACTCCTGTGTCCCAACCTGAATGGGGATTATCTCTCTGATGCCTGCGCTGCCCTAATAGGCGGCCTTGGCGTGGCACCAGGGGCGAATATCGGGGATGATATAGCGATTTTTGAGCCGACTCACGGCAGTGCCCCCAAGTATGCCGGAAAGGATATAGTAAACCCCACTTCCTTTATACTCTCTGGTGCCCTGATGTTTCGGCATATTGGTATGGAAAGTGCGGCTATGCTTATTGAGACAGCCGTAGAAGAGACCATCCGCAGCGGGGTAGTTACCTATGATCTGGCACGCCAATTGAGCGGTATTGATCCGGTAGCCTCGTCCAGGTTTGGGAGTGAAGTGGCAAAACGGTTGTGAGAGAGCGATACCGGAAACTGAAACAGCGCATATAGCAGGGGAGAAAAGCATATGATTGATGACATAAAGAGCAAGATCGACGAATTACAGGAAAGGATACACGCGCTCAGAGGCTATCTTTGACCTTCCCGGTCTCCATAAGAGCATAACATCACTTGACTCCGAAATATCCAAATCTGACTTCTGGGATGACCAGGAGAAGGCCCAAAAAGTATTAAAAGAACGTTCAAAAACGCAGGCCGAGATTGATGATTGGACTGCTAAAGAGAAAGAACTTGAAGAAATTCTAATACTTAATGATTTTGTCAAAGAAACAGCTGACGTTAATGATATAAAAGAGCTTGAAACTAAAGTAAAAAACTTGGATGACTCGCTCGGCGTCTACGAAATCCAACGGATGTTCAGCGGCGAAACCGACGATTGCAACGCCATTGTATATATAAACTCGGGAGCCGGCGGTACTGAAGCACAAGACTGGGTCAGTATGCTTCTACGAATGTATCTGAAATGGGCTGAACGAAGAGGGTTCGAGACCCAGATTGTTGACCTCCTACCGGGGGAAGAAGCCGGCATCAAGAATGTCACTTTTATGCTGAACGGAAAACATGCATTTGGATATATGAAATGTGAGGCAGGTATACACAGGCTTGTGCGTGTGTCACCCTATGACGCGAATAACAGACGGCATACATCCTTTGCATCAGTTTACGCTTATCCGGAAGTTTCAGAAGATATTCCGATAGATATCAAAGATGAAGAAATTCGTGTTGATACATTCAGGTCAAGCGGACCCGGCGGGCAACATGTGAACAAGACCGATTCTGCTATACGAATTACCCATTTGCCGACCAACATTGTGGTACAATGTCAAAATGAACGATCGCAGCACAAGAACAGAGCAATGGCCATGGCGATCCTTAAGTCAAGGTTGTATGAACTCGAGAAGAAAAAACAGGAAGAGAAGATGGAATCCCTGAACAAGGAAAAGAAAGACATCTCGTGGGGAAGCCAGATTCGCTCATACGTGCTGCATCCGTACAAACTCATCAAAGACCACCGGACCAAGTATGAGGAGCACAATGCGGAAACAGTACTGGACGGAGATATCGATGCTTTCATCAAAGCATACCTTTTATACTTGACTTTCGAACAGAAAAGGGAGGATAATTAGATACATATGGATATTTTCAGTATAAATAAGGAAATAATTAGCGAAAACCGTATAGAAGAACTGGAAGAAAAGATCGACCGGATCATCGACAACTACAAGGCAATTAAAGAGGAAAACGACCAATTGAAAGCAAAGATTCACTCCATAGAAACAAACGACAAAGAGGCCGCAAAGAAGGTGGCTGAACTGGCCGGAGAAAGACAGCTGTTGCTTGAGAAGGTAACGAAGATATTGGAAAAAGTGGAAAAGGTAGAAATTTAAATAAGATAGAGGCATAAATGGAGAAAAAGGTTGAAGTAAATATTGCGAAGCAACCTTATGTCTTTGTGGGAGAAGATGAAGAACGTATCAAGAGAGATGCGCGTTACGTAAACGAAAAGATCACGAATGCTATAGATCGTTACGGAATCATTAATACAATGAACGCAGTTATAATGGCCATGATGGAAATCACAGATGAATATCTGGAAATGAAGAAACAGGCGGAGAAATTTGAGGGCAAAACGCTTCGGCTTATCAAGAAGTTTGAGGATATTGAAGAAATAGACGTACCCTGCGGTGTACGTGATAAATGGTAGGCTTAGAGCCAACACCTCTTTGCCGGGAACTGTATCTTGTCGTGGTGTGCATGCCCGCTTAGGCGGGAAGCCTGATACGACAAAAATGGTGCCCACTTAACATCGAGGTTCAAGACATACTGTTTACACGGCACCCGCGGGGGTTTGGTTTTATTTGCGGGGCAGAGTTTAAGGAAACAGAGGTTTGACATAAATAGCTTTATGTTGCTTGGAGGTACATAACAGGTTTTTTGTGCGGGACGTGAGCCCTCCTCCTCGCTTTTCCTATAAATCTGACCCCTTAATGCACTAGATTGAGGGGGTACTCTTGAATCCTATACTACTTACAACGATTATGATAATCGGTTTTATCCTCGCGCTGATCTGCGGCTTTACGCTCGCGTGGATGGTGCAAAAGAAAAAGATTAGCGAATACGAGAAGATAGGTAAAAAAATTCTCGAAGACGCCAAGAAAGAATCAGATGTACAGCTCAAAGAAGCGGCTATTCAGGCCAAAGATATTGTCCTCCAGGCGAGAAATGAACTCGAACAGGAGGTAAAAGCCCGCAGGCTCGAGATGCAGAATTCTGAGAGGCGGCTGTCACAAAAGGAGTCCAATCTCGACAAGAAGATGGATGCCTTGGAGAAAAAAGAAGAGGACCTTGCAAAAAAGGAAAAGGAGGTTTCCGCGAGGCAGTCCCAGTTTGACACGAAAATTCGCGAACAGGAATCTCTCATAACGCAGGCTAAAGAACGTCTTGAAAAGATATCTGACATGACTGCCGAGGAAGCCAAGAAGATGCTCGTCCAGACTATGGAGGATGAGGCAAAGTACGAGGCAACAAAGCTCATAAAGAAGATTGAGGAAGAAGCGAAGGAAAGGGCGGATAAGAAGGCAAAGGAGATTATTGCTTTTGCTATCCAGAGATATGCCGGCGACTACGTTGGTGAGGATACAGTCTCTGTTGTTGCCCTTCCAAATGAAGAAATGAAGGGCCGCATCATAGGCAGGGAAGGCCGCAATATCAGGGCACTTGAAGCTGCGACAGGTGTAGACATTATTATAGACGATACACCTGAGGCGGTCATTCTTTCCTGTTTTAATCCCGTCAGGCGGGAAGTCGCCCGCATCGCTATCGAAAGGTTGATCGGCGATGGTCGGATCCATCCGGCGCGTATTGAAGAGATTGTCTCAAAAGTTGCCGAAGAAATGGAAGAAAAGATTAAAGACGCCGGAGAACAGGCCGTGTTTGATCTGGGTGTACATAACGTACATCCTGAATTGGTGAAGCTTGTGGGAAGACTCAAGTTCAGAAGCAGCTATGCGCAGAATATCTATCAACATTCGCTTGAGGTTGCGTTCATCTGTGGGGCAATCGCTGCAGAACTACGCGTGAATGTCAAAGAGGCCAAGCGTGCGGGACTTCTGCATGATATCGGAAAAGCAGTAGACCATGAGGTGGAGGGTTCACACGCTACAATCGGTGCAGACCTGGCGAGGAAATACGGTGAACAGGAATCGATAATTCATTCAATACAGGCACACCACGAAGATGTGCCTGTAAACAGTTTGCTTGATGTCATCGTGCAGGCCGCCGATGCGCTTTCAGGCGCGAGACCCGGCGCGCGCAGGGAAATGCTTGAGACATACATCAAACGTCTCGATGAGTTGGAGAAGATCGCGAATAATTTTCAGGGTGTTGAAAAATCTTACGCTATACAGGCCGGGCGCGAAATACGTATAGTTGTGAATAGTGAAAAAACCAGCGATGAAAACATCATCATGTTGTCAAAGGATATAGCAAAGAAGATTGAGACTGACCTCTCATACCCGGGTCAGATTAAGGTTGTTGTGATCAGAGAAACCAGGTCGGTTGAATATGCAAAATAATATCTCCGTGCTTTTTTTGGGTGATGTCATAGGAAAACCCGGGAGAAGAGCGGTTTCGCAGTTTATTAGAAACGCACACGCCGACTTTATCATTGTGAATGGTGAGAATCTTGCCGGAGGGATAGGCATCACCGTATCCACGGCCGCGGAAATGTTCGACCTTGGTGTGGACGCCATTACGACAGGAAATCACGTCTGGAAAAAAAAGGAGATGGCACACTATCTCACGCAGGAAAATAGGGTAATACGTCCGCTGAATTATCCTGAGGGCACGCCCGGATCTGGTTTTACGGTAATTAAGAAAGGCGGCAAATCCCTAGGTGTCGCGAATATCGAAGGCAGAATCTTCATGAATTCAATTGATTGTCCTTTTCGCGCAATGAATAATCTTTTGCGGAAAGACAATTCTGTGCCCATATTCGTCGATTTTCATGCGGAAGCAACCTCGGAAAAGATAGCTATGGGATGGTTTCTTGACGGCAGGGTTTCCGTTCTTGTCGGGACACACACCCATGTGCAGACTTCGGACGAGAGAATTCTGCCGAATGGCACCGGATATATAACCGATGTCGGTATGACAGGACCTGCTGATTCCGTGATCGGTATGGCGAAAGAGGGAGTGCTTCAGAGGTTTACCACTCAGCTGCCTCAGAAGTTTGAAGTTGGCAGAGACGACAATGAGGCACAGGGTGTTTTTGTAACCATCGATGCGAATACGAATAAATGCACGAAAATAGAGAGAATCAAGAAGAAAGTTGCTCAGCGGGATGAATAGCGATGGAGATGAACATGGACGTTGACCGCCAGATGGAGATCATAAAAAGGGGTGCGGTAGACCTTATAAACGAAGTAGAGCTCAGGAAGAAGATTACCCGATCTATCGAACAGAAGAAACCTCTCAGGATTAAACTCGGTCTCGATCCCACAGCGCCTGACCTGCATCTCGGTCATACCGTCGTTATTCAGAAACTGAAGCAGTTTCAGGAACTGGGTCACACAGTCGTTTTCCTTATTGGTGATTTTACGGGCATGATCGGTGATCCCACAGGTCGTATCGAAACACGTCCGCAGATATCCAAAGAGGCACTTCTTGCAAATGCGGAGACGTATAAAAAACAGGTGTTCAAAATCCTTGATCCGGAGCTGACTGAGATACGTTTCAATAGTGAATGGTTTGAAGCAATGAATGCCGCCGATATGATCCGTCTCTGTGCGCAGTACACCATGGCGCGCATGATGGAGAGGGAGGACTTCCGGAATCGTTATCAAAACAATCTCCCGATAAGTATTCATGAGTTTCTCTATCCGCTCGTACAGGGATATGATTCGGTTGCCCTGAATGCCGATGTTGAACTTGGAGGCCATGATCAGATATTCAACCTGTTTGTGGGCCGGGAGATTCAGAGGGCGTACGGACAGGAATCTCAGTGCATTGTCACCGTGCCACTGCTCGAAGGGACCGACGGTGTGGCGAAGATGAGCAAGAGCTACGGTAATTACGTGGGGATTGACGAGCCGCCTGACGCGATGTTCGGGAAGCTCATGTCGATCTCCGATGAGCTAATGGTCAAATACTACGAACTGCTCAGCGACATCACGCTTGAGGCACTCAATAGCTTGAAAGAAGGAATACGCACCGGCGCTGTTCATCCGAAAGAAGCGAAGGTAAATCTTGCAAAAGAGATCATCGCGAGGTTTCACACGGCAGATGCCGCCAGGGCGGCACACGAGAACTTTGAAAAGATGTTCCGGGACAAAGAGATACCGGATGAGATAGAAGTCGTAACGATTGTCCGACCGAAGAGTCCTGTATCGCTACCGCACTTCTTGCGTGATATCGGTGCTGTGCCCTCGACTGCGGAAGGAAAGAGGATGGTACAGCAGGGCGGTGTGTCGTACGCGGTGGACGGAAAGTTTGTGAAAGTAATGGGCGAGTCGATTCCGGGAATAGAGACGGTAACCGAGCTAATCCTCAAAATCGGCAAGCGCAATTTCAAAAAAGTTATAATCTCGTAATTTGGCTCCAGAAGATGGAAATGTTTTTTCATTTTTGCGACTAATTA
>CAYYLU010000003.1:0-59943 GCA_964472475.1 uncultured Syntrophus sp.
ACTGTCCGGAGTTTTGGAAGCTATATAAAACGACCAAGTAGAAGAATGAAGTCGATGAGTGGTGATATCTGAATTCTCTGTACTCCGCCTCCGTAGAATGGGACTGCGATCGATTCTAATAATCAGATGATCGCAGTCCCAAAGATCAACAAAAGGAAAAATGAATTCACAGCCTCGCGACTTCCGCTTTCACTCCCATGAGAGCAGCTGGAGACTACCTTGTTGTACTACTTCCAGTGCACTTGCACAGCATACAGCATAAATAGGGAAAAGAAGACGATAGCCCGTTTATTTGACTAGGTGGAAATGTCTCCCTGATACATAAAAGTGCTTTGATTGCCTTTCTATGTTGGCTGTTCGGTCCAATCGGACAGTGAATTGAAGAAAGAGTTCCGCTAATATCTCAGCTTATTTTGCCTTCATTCATGGCTACCGAACGTGGAGAACAACGTGTGGGAATCCACGATAGGATGCCGGTTCCTTCCGGTCAGCTTCCTGTGCAAACACTCTCCTTTCGGCCCTGCGGCTCCAGTAGCTTCCACTCGGCCTCTATTACCGGGACTTGCATCGTCCCCTCCACGGGCATAAGCCCGATGGAGCCACCCCTTCTCATCCGCTGTGTGGACTGCTTTCGAGTGAGAGTTTGCTTGAGGAAAACTGACATTCCGCCTGATGACAGATTCGGGATTAAGCGATTTCAAATATTCCCGTAATTGCTCATTAACTGAAAAGCAGCTCTCACTCGCCTTTGAAGGAAATTGTTGACCGACCAAACGGTTTTTGCTGTCTATTATGAACAAAAACTGATCTTGGTATGATATCATTAGTACAGGGATACAATGCGGAAAACCTGCCGCCCGGCAGCCTGCTGAGTTGTATCCGGAGAAAAAAGGACAGCCGTAAGAAAAGAATAGTCATGAATAAAGCAATTTTCATCGGCGCCAGTTCCGGGATAGGATACGCATTAACAAGAGTGTTGTCTGAGAACGGCTACACTGTCGGAATCATGGCAAGATGGGTACACCTTTTGGATGAACTCGCGAAACGGGTAAAAGGAACAGTTTTTATTAAACGCATCGATGCTTCGGATACGGGATCCGCAATGAAGGCTTTATCAGATCTAATAGAAGAAATGGACGGCGCAGATCTCGTTGTGATCAGTGCAGGCGCAGGAGAGATCAACGCGAATTTGAGCTGGGACCTGGAGAATGAAACAATCAGGACGAACGTCAGCGGATTCTCGGCTCTTGTCAATATCGCCATGAAGCATTTCATGCAGAAGAGTTCGGGGCATCTTGTAGGCATCTCGTCGATAGCGGCCCTGCGTGGCGGCAGGGAATCTCCTGCATACAACGCGTCGAAAGCGTTTGAATCAAACTATCTTGAAGGACTTCGGCAAAAGGTAAGAAAGTTCCGATTATCAATCACAATAGCGGATATAAGGCCCGGATTTGTTAAGACGGTCATGGCCAAAGGTGAAGGCATTTTCTGGGCTGCCAAAGCTGAAGAAGCCGCAGAGCAGATATACCAGGCTATTAGACGAAGAAAGTCAATCACGTATATTACAAAACGCTGGCTATTGATCGCGTGGATTATGAGAATGCTGCCTGCGTTCGTTTATGAAAGGCTGTAGACAAGGAGAGTGTAATGAAACCAGAAGTAAAACCCCACATTGGCAATTTCTCTTCGGGACCCTGCGCAAAGCGCCCCGGATATTCGCTCGAGAACCTACAATCCGCTCCTCTGGGCAGGTCCCATCGGGGAACCCTGGGGAAGGAAAGACTCCAGAAGTCCATTGAGAATACAAAACGTATTCTTGGGATACCTTCAGATTATCTTGTCGGCATAGTCCCTGCGTCTGATACAGGTGCAATGGAAATGACACTCTGGTCAATGCTCGGTGCAAGAGGTGTCGACGTCTTCTATTGGGAATCCTTCGGAAAAGAGTGGGCGGATGATATTGAGAAGCAGCTCAAGCTGCCCAATACGCGCGTGTTTAAGGCCGAATATGGCAAACTGCCGGACCTGAAGCAGGCGGATTTCCGGAACGATATTGTTTTTGTATGGAATGGCACTACAAGCGGTGTGAAAGTCCCTGATGGAGACTGGATTCAGGATGACAGAGAAGGCCTGATAATATGCGACGCTACATCGGCTGTGTATGCTATGGCTTTGCCCTGGAGGAAACTGGATGTAATAACGTTCTCATGGCAAAAGGTGCTCGGGGGCGAAGCTGCGCACGGTATGCTCGTACTTTCGCCAAGGGCCGTAAGGCGCCTTGAAATGTACACGCCCTCCTGGCCTCTTCCCAAGATATTCCGTATGGTGAAGAACGGCAAATTCATGTCCGAGATTTTCGAAGGCTCTACGATAAATACTCCATCAATGCTGTGTAACGAAGATTACCTCGATGCCCTCGCGTGGGCTGAGAGTGCCGGAGGTCTTGACGCTCTTATAAAGCGTTCAAATTCCAATCTCAATGTGTTTGAAGGATTTGTGAAAGAACACGACTGGATACACTTTCTTGCTGAGAAGAAGGAGATAAGATCCAATACGAGCGTTTGTCTCACCCTGGACCTTCCTCCTGATCATATAAAGGCTTTCATAAAGCTTCTGGAAAGGGAACAGGCAGCATATGATTGTGGTTCTTACAGAGACGCGCCTGCGGGACTTCGTTTCTGGTGCGGGGCGACTGTAGAGACATCAGATATCGAAAAACTTCTTCCCTGGTTGGAATGGGCGTACGAGGAAGTAAGAAAGAATGAGGGCAAATGATCGGCTTTCTTTGGCAAGTCGCAAGTAACAGATCACAGGCGGTACCGTGCCGATGAGCAGTTGCAGGTTTTGAAAATACATTTCCTGTCGTTGCTTGTGTTCTGCAGCTGGCATCCATATCTTGATTTGCCGCCAAACATCAGTTCAGCATCTGGTTTCAGTTCCATCCTGATGAGCGCAGCACCTGTCCACCAGATTTGGTGGTGGGAATGGACATTCTTGTTTCAGCTGGTGCACTCCGAAACGGTGACCTGTCCGAGGTAGGAGTCGATAATTGCCTGATCGGCCATCAACTGCTTTGCAGATCCGTCGAGGACTATCTTTCCGCTCTCCATCACATAACCATGGTCGGAAATCGTGAGTGCCTGATGGGCATTTTGTTCGACCAGCAGAATTGTGAGACCTTCGGCGTGCAGCTCATTGATGATATCGAAGATCGTCTGAACGAGCAAAGGCGCCAATCCAAGCGACGGCTCATCCAGGAGCAGGAGCTTAGGCTTCGCCATGAGACCACGTGCGATCGCAAGCATCTGCTGTTCGCCACCTGAAAGAGTCCCCGCCGGTGATTTCCGGCGTTCGCCCAGTATTGGGAACCTTTTCTCCATGGCGGCAATAGAGTTGCGAGTCTCGCCGGCAGACCTGCGGTAAGCACCAAGCTCAAGGTTTTCCCTTACCGTCATGTTTGCCAGAACCAGACGGCCCTCAGGAATCTGAACGATACCTTCCGAGACCCTCTTGTGGGCGCTCGCGTGGGTAATATCTTTTCCCTGAAATCGTATGCTACCTTGAGAGACCGGAACGACGCCGCTGAGTGCGTTTAACGTTGTGGTCTTGCCCGCACCATTGGGGCCAACCAGAGAAACAATAGAGCCTTCGGAGACGTTGAAGGAAATCTCACGTACCGCCTCTACGTGTCCGTATGATACGGTGAGCCCGCTGACCTCAAGCATTTTGTCCTCCGGTGCCGAGGTATGCTTCGACCACTTCACGACACGCCCGGACTTCCGTGGGGCTGCCCGTGGTGAGAACTCGACCGAAATCGAGAACCGTAATGCGGGAACACAGGTTCATGACGAAAGACATGTTATGTTCGATCAAGAGGATAGTAACACCCTCCCTGCTAAGGTTCCTAACAAGATCCGCAACGACGGATGCCTCCCCCTGGCGCATGCCGGCGACCGGTTCATCGAGAAACAGTAGAGTTGGATTAAGAGCCAGTGCCCTCGCTATTTCAAGACGGCGACGCTCTCCATACGACAGGTTTCGTGACTGGTAGCCTGCTTTATCAGCAAGCCCCACCCGCTCCAGTGTTTTCATAGCCCGGTCATAAAGCTGACGGTCCTCGCGGCGTGCCGACGGCATCTGAAGCAATCGTGGCAGAAGCGACCGACGCGATGTAAGGTGCTGGCCTGCCTCAACATTCTCCAGACAAGTCATATGCGGAAAGAGACGAATGTTCTGGAATGTCCTTGCTATGCCGATTGCTGCCATTTGATGAACGGCCAATCGGTTCAGATCGTGATTTTTATAGCTCATTCTACCGCCACTCGGCGGAATCAGACCGCTTAGAACATTGATGAGCGTTGTTTTCCCGGCACCATTAGGGCCGATCAGACCGTGTATAGTCCCGGGTTCAACCACGAAAGAAACACCGTCCAATGCACGTACGCCGCCAAAATTCCTCGAAACGTTTTCTATGGTCAGTCTATTCATTGCGCCACTGCCTTTGTTTCAGGAGTTCGCTTCTTTGAAAAGACGGAGGCTAACCCATTCGGGAGAAACAGGATCACCAGGAGGAGGATTAATCCATTTATCCCCAGGCGGATAGGTCCCGCGGTCACACCGATCCCGCGCAGAACTTCCGGGAGCGCGGTAAGCATCACGGCACCCAGAATAGGTCCGTACCAGACTGCTATGCCCCCGACGATATTATATGTTAACAGATCGACTGCCACAAAAAACCCATAATCACGTGGTGTAAGCAGGTAATTCAGGTGAGCGTACATACCACCCGCAAGTCCTGCAATCATTGCGCCGATCACAAAAGCGACGACCTTGTACTGTGTGATGCGTATACCGATAGAGCTTGCCGCAGTCTCATCTTCGCGCATGCTTATGAGCCCCCAACCGATGCGGGAGCGCCTCAGTACAGCTACAAAGTAAGCAGTCACGGCAAGAACCAGATAGATCATCCATGTTGTGATAACATTCGGTATACCTGTCAGACCTTCAGCCCCGCCGGTAATATTGAGATTGACCGCCGCAAGCCGAACTACTTCACCGAAGGCAAGGGTCGCCATCGCCAGAAAAACCCCGCGAAGCCGCAGCACGGGAAGTCCGACCACAAGTCCTACGATCCCCGCAGCGCAGGCGCCGCCAGCAAGGGAGACCACAAAGGGTAGTTTAAAGTGCAGGCTCAGGATGCCGGCGGTGTAGCCTCCTATCGCGGCAAAAGCAGCGTTACCTATCGACAACATGCCCGCCGACAGGGTCACATTCATGCTCAACGCCAGGAGAGCGTTAATGCCGATGAAGTTCAGTACACTACCGTATATGGCGTAGAATTGAGCAAGATATTCCAACCTCATGCCTCCCTTGTTTTCCCGCGCCCCAGAAGACCGGAAGGACGGATCAGAAGAATAATAAAGAGAACTGCAAACGCAACCGCGTCCCTCAAGTTAGACGTGCCGGTTATCGCTACCGTGAGTACTTCGCTTAGGCCAAAAGCGAGGCCACCCAGTATGGCGCCGGGAATGCTTCCCATGCCGCCGAGGATGATTACGGCAAGACCCTTAAGCTCAATAGAACGGCCCATATCCGGTGTAAGGTTGTTGAAGTAAAGGCCGTAGAGAATGCCCGCAGCTCCACCGAGAGCTGAAGATATAAAGAATGTAAGGTTAATGATGCCGTTCACGTTGACACCGAGAAGTGTGGCAGTCCGTTCGTTCTCACCTATGGCACGTATAGCCTTGCCCATTCGTGTGCGCCCGATAAAAATTGTAAGAATGACCATCAACAGGGCGGCGACGCAAACAATCCCCACTTGCAGGAGAGTGATGGTTACCCCGCCGATATGCCACGCATGTGCTGCCACGGTGCCTACCGGAAATCTCACGGATCGGGCGCCGAACAATCCCAGAGCGCCCGCCTCGAAGATAATTGCCATAGCGATAGATGATATCAATCCGGAGAACTGACTATCGCTGCGTTTACGAAGGGGAGCGAACGCGACCTGATTGAGCAAAAGCCCGAGCAGGCCTGCTATGATAGTTGCCGCAGGGAAGGCAAGCCAGATGGACAACCCGGCATTTTCTACGAGCCAGAGGGCCACCAGTCCTGCAAGCGTAAAAATGGCAGCGTGTGCGAGGTTCAACATATCAAGCACACCGAATACAAGCGTATAGCCCACCGCGAACAGACCGTACACGCTGCCGAGAAAGAGACCGTTGATCAGCTGTTGGAGAAGTATGCTCACTGTTCTCTCGAAGTCCTAGTTGCCCAACACCACGAATTTTCCGCCTTTGATTTCCTGGACGATACCCGTGTGGTTGCCATCACGGCCTTCCGTGAAGGAGAAACGGCCCAGCACTGTATCCATGTTCTTGACCTTGGCGAGGGCATTGCGCAGTGTCTTTCGGTCTGCACCACCACCCGACGCTTTTGCCGCCTGATAGGCAATCTGTACACCGGCATACGCCTGTGCCGCGAACTGGTCCGGCGCGTGATTATATTTTTTCGTAAAGTCGTTGACAAACTTAACATTGAGCGGAGCGGTGGAAGTAATGTTCCATGCTGCACCCACGATTATGCCTTCAGCCGCATCGCCTGCGTTCTTGATCAGGCCCGGAGAGTTAAGCCCGTTGCCTCCGATGATGCGTACGGTCTTTGGTATACCCAACTGGCGTGCCTGGCTCGCAATTCCGGATGCCTCTTCTGCCAGCGCGGCGGCGATGATTGCATCGGGATTTTGAGATTTGATCTGAGTGAGCTGAGGCGAAAAGTCACGGTCGCCTTTGGCAAACACCTGTTCGCTGAGAACCTGGATCCCGGAGGCCTGCAGGTTTTTCTTAAACACTTCATATGTGGCCTTCGTCATCGCGTCGTCATTTCCGTAAAGCATCGCTACCTTCTTCAGGCCCAGCTTCTCTTTTGCGACCTTCACTGTGTGAGGGATAACGACATCTTCGGTTAAAGAATTGCGGAAGATGTAATCGCCAATTTCAGTAATGCCGGAAATTGTGTTACTGATAGCAAGCACCGGCACGCCGGCTTTCTGCGCGATCGGGTCTGTGATTTTGGCTGTGTTGCTCAAGGTCGGGCCAATGATCATTGAGACTTTATCGCCATTGATCAGCTTGTTGAATACATTGGTGCCTTGCTGAGGCACGCTGGCATCATCCTCCCAGACGGGGACGATCTGCAAACCGTTTTTCCCGGCAGCCGCGTTGATCTGCTCAATCGCAAGGGAAGCGCCTTCCTTCTGAGTGGCGCCGTACACTGCCGCGCCGCCCGTCATACTGAAGACCAGGCCAAGCTTGAATGACGCCGCCTGTGCCGGCACTGCAATGGTTACAAAAATGAACACACTTAAAACCACTCCGATCAGAGTGCGAACTGATGATTTCATACTACCTCCTTGTAGTTTGAGCTTCGAGGTAGGCCTTGCCACCCAATGAGAACCAATCAGACGTGTCACATTTCATTCCAGATGTAAGAATGAACTCTGCGCTCCCGGTTGAAACGGAGATACAGTTATCGACCGGACTATTTGATTTGGTTGGTGGACGGGGTTTCCCTTATGAAGCATGGCACCGATTTCCTGGGGTGAAGTATAGCACTTTTTGCAGGCAGAAGGAAAAGTTTTTTACTGAGTCAAGAGTTGAAAAGCAATACGATAATAGTATACGGAAGCGTGCACCGTCCACCCGGACATTGTCTGCAGCGCGTGGATCGCTGTATAATATCGAATGGCCAGAGTCATTCTTTGCGTTGACATGGATGCGTTCTTCGCCTCTGTGGAGCAGCAATCTAACCCCGAGCTCAGAGGTAAGCCAATAGCAGTGTTCGGAGCCGTGCCAAGAACAGTCATAACCACGTCGTTGTTGTGTGTCCGATTCTCTGCGCTTTCCAGCTTTGATCTACTCGTTTGTTACCGGATCAAACAAGCGCGGGTGTGCAACGCCATCAATTGCCAAGGGTGCAATTGCCGCAATCAGTTCATCGCTCCGCTCTAATAGCTGCAGCGCCTTAATATCCTCTTGCAGATCAGAAATACGGGTTACGCCTATCAATGCGGTGGCGGCAGCCTTGTTTGCGAGCACAGTTGCAATGGCAATCTGGGCCGGTGTTGCATCAAACTGGATGGCAATCTTCTGTAGAATCCCATAATTAGAACGTATGCGCTCGCGGATACCTCCGGCGTCGCGGGCGATATTGCGATCCACCGGCACTTTTCCCTGTGCCGCCGCGCTTGGGTCTACGCGATCGCGATCGAGATGTCCCGCAAGAATACCGCCCTCCATTGTGTGTGCCGCGCACAGACGTATACCGGTTTCGGAAAACAATCTGGTATACTCCGGGCCTTCAACAATGGCTCGACGGGCCAGGTTATATTGCAGTTGAACCATTAAAGGCCGGGCTTTGCCCAGCTTTCCAAGATAATCGTGTGCGCGTTTTATCTCTTCCGGCTCCCAATTTGTTGCTCCCCAACCGCGTGTCAGCCCTGATTCTACCAGAGCCGCTATTTCTTCACAAAAACCTCCAAAGTCTGTACCCGGTGTGGGACGAGAAACCATCACGAGATCTACATGGTCGATGGCAAGCCTTACCAGCGCCTGCCGCAACTGCTCTTTGAGGGGCTGGGCAGGATAGTCCCATAACCAGAGCTTTTCAGCCAGCACGTAGTCACTGCGTGACGGTGCGAGGACCTGTAGAATACGTCCGAAAATTATCTCGGTGTGCGGCTTATCCCAATAGTATCCGACATCAAAAAAGTTGATGCCGAGGTCGAGCGCCTGTTTCACCAGTTCCAGTCCGTCTTCAAACTTGAGACGCGAAAATGAGTTCCACGATCCCAGAGAAAGACGTGAAATCCCGGGAAAGCTTTCTGTTAATTGCGTGTATGTCATCATACGTAATCTCCGCTATCTCTATTTTCTACTGCATGAACTGTTGCAATAAGCAGACGTATACACAAAACACATAATTCTGCATTGTGTCAACCTGAATACGATTGATAGACCGGTTGTATGCTCGCGATGCGATCTCTGCCGCTCAGATCCTGCTCGACTATGGATCGAGAAAGTCTTTTCCTTCCTTGTATCGCAGGATTTGAAAGGATAAGTAAAGCAGGAGGAGCTGTTTACTATCGTTAAAATTGATATTTGCAACCGATTTGATCTTGTCTATCCTGTACTTCAGCGTATTTCTGTGTATGTTCAACGCCGAGATGACGCCCGACGGGTTGTTGACGTTCTCGAGATATTGATAAAGGAACTTCAGGTAGCTGCTCTTGTTTTTTCTATCGTATTCTTTCAGAAGAAAAATGGAAGGGTGACAGAATTGATACAAATTCTGCTGATCGGAGCAGGTAGAGAGCATATGTTCAAACAGGTAATCGTGGTATTGATACAGCACCCTCTCCCCATACATGTGCAACCCGAGTTCAATAGCCTTCAAGGATTGCTTGTAGTACCTGTGCGTTTCAGTCAGAGTTGAAAAACCGCTGCTAAGGCCTGCCGCCATGCCATTCTCCGCAAGAAACACAATGAGTTTTTGTACCAGTTCGGGTGCAAAGGGCTCTTCATTGTCACAGCTGATTATGATCACGATGTGCTTTTCGTAGATCAGAGCAGTACCGCCGGAGATGATGCGGCTCAAGTAATCTTTCATAAAGAACTTGGGCATGTTCGAGGAATCGGTATCGCTGAATGCGACAGTCATTATATAAAGCCTGTTCCCGAATTTACAATCCAGATACCTGAGGCGCTCCCGAATCTCCTCCGGTTCGCGCAGTTTCCCTGCCAGAAGGTCTTTGATGAAACCCTCATTTCTCAGTCCATTATATAAGTTTCCGTCCTTCTGCATCTCGAGCGATACGGCATCTGCAATCAGCTGCACGAGTTCGATGTCTTCATCTGAAAAATTATTCTCGAGCGCGAGCACAACCAGGTGGCCTACGATCGTATCCCCGACAGTAATCTTTGACCAGACTCTCGAAGTTCCCGGTCGTCGGTCACTCTTGAAAAGAACCGGGGAAGAGCTGGCACTGAGTCTCTCGAAGGCTCTGACATTCATCATTTTTCTTACGTCCTCGTAGGTGTGGTAACCTTTCTTCACCAGACTGTTCCAGACCATGTCGTCCACCTTCACGTTCCTCGTATGTACGAGCAACTTAAGACTGGTGTCTCTGACGAACATGGGCTTCGCGATCAGAACCGAACCAATGTCGACTACGTTCTGTATGCCTTTACCCTGTACGAGAGACGCGAGCAATCTTGCGGACCCGGTGAGATACCTTGCTTCTGAAGATAGGATGTCCTGAACGGTGTTGAACAACAGGGCCAGTGATGTTCCGGTAACCAATAGTATATTGGGCTTCCGGATATCCGGTGGTGGGGCCGCGTGGTGAGGGTTAATAAGCAGCGCAAAGCTGCATTTGTCAAAATTCCCGGCGTCTGGTGGGAATTCGGAGACCCTGCCTATATACAGGACGCCCGGTTCAAAGGAGACTATCTCTCTCTGCAGTAGCTTTGCGCAATTGATTTCCGTATTCAGCAGGGAATGCTTGTGAACTAGGGAACACTTGCCCCTGAGTCTCTCCGCAACAATATCAAGAGTAATTCTCATGACCGAAACCGCGGTATATGTCAGTGTGCACGAAAAATGATTCGTGCAATTGTGCACCTTCGAGCTTGTATCATACAGGATATGCGAATGCTTTTCTACAAGAATCTAGAAGGGAGATGTCCTCACTTGACAGAGACGGGTATACTTTGAGAAAATTAATCGATTGATTAATTACCCGGGATGAACTGTAATAGCATGATGAGACGGCAGCTGCTCGTACTGTTTTGTATATTATGGATTACAGCCTGTGACAATACCGACGTAGTGACTGCGGTAGGCAGTGGGATTGATGCTGTTAAAGCTGTAACACTTTCTGATGAGGATGTCCTTAGCATAGCCTCAAAATCTGCTGAGCTTTCCGACAACAAACATCACATTGCCCCGCCTGACAGTGAATATTCGGTGAGGCTCAACAGGACAATGGGCCGGAATGTAAAAGACGGCGGTGTTGAATTCAACCATGCTGTTTACATGATAAACGAGGCAAATGCTTTTGCAATGGCTGACGGGTCCATCCGGATCTACAGCGGCCTTATGGATATGTTGAATGATGAGGAGTTGCGATTTGTTGTGGGGCATGAAATGGGCCATGTTCTGAAAAAGCATATACGAAAACAAATACAGCTGGCTTATGCCGCAAGCGCTGTTCGGAAAGGCATAGCATCACAGAACAGTACTGCCGGTGAATTGGCCCGGTCTGTATTCGGGAGCCTTGCGGAGTCGTTGATGAATGCAAAATTCTCTCAGCTCGAAGAGAAGGAAGCAGACGATTATGGGTTGTTGTTCTTGAAAAGGAACAACTCGAAACCACAGCATGCCGTTTCCGCCCTGAAGAAACTCGCAAGGCTCGGCAAAGGCCATTCTTTTCTCTCGAGCCATCCTGATCCGGACAGGAGGGCAGAAAGGCTACAGGCCCAAATTGAAGGGCGTGCATCGTCCATAGAAGAGAACAGGCGAAGTATTATAAGCAGGATCAAGGTTTTCATGGAAAACATATTCACGTTCATCAAAGATAAACTTCCCTGGTTCTCAGGGGCCCAACCGATTATGCAAATTGCGTCTCAAAGAACAGGAGAAAGCACATCATGAAATGCATCATTGTCTATTTCTCTCTTACGGGGAGTACAAGAAAAATAGCGAAAGCCATTCGCACTGGCGTAGAACATGTTTTTGGAACGTGCGATCTTGTCAAATTGGCGGATGTCGATCCGGAAAGCCTCGGCAATTACGATCTAATCGGCATAGGCAGCCCTGTCTGGGGTGGACCTCCAAAACAGCTGGAATGGTTTGTCGATAGCCTGCCTGATCTGAAGGGAAAATACGTGTTTGCCTTCTGCTCGCATGGTGCAAAAGGAGAGAGATTTTTTCCAATCCTGCTTAAATTGCTAAAACGAAAAGGATTGAGAGCGATCGGTGTCTGTGATTGGTATGGGACCGTGAACCTTCCAATGATGCCAAAACCATATTTCACGGAAGGCCACCCGGATGAGATCGACCTTGCGCAGGCGGAGAGGTTTGGAAAAGAAATGGCGGAACTTCGGTTGAGGATAAGAAAAGAAGGCGCCGGCATCATACCAGGGTTCCCGAAGATGTCATTACCGCCCCGTTCGAGACTAAAAAGACCAAGGCCGAAATATGATCGCAGCAAATGCGTATATCCCTCATGTACCCTTTGCGTTGATTGCTGCCCCGTGCACGGCATAGATCTGAAGGCGGATCCGATAGTCTTTGGCAGAGACTGCCACACCTGTCATTTCTGTGAGATGATTTGCCCCGAGGGGGCCATCAGTGTTGACTATGAATCCTTTGTGAAGAAAGGCCATCGACGAGGGAAAACCGTATATGTAAGCAGTCTGGAAAAAGCTCAGGCTGAAGGGATTTTCAGACCGCTTGTGCCGCTTCAGAGCATCCGGTGGGACATGCCTTACTATAAGATCTTCAACAAGCATCCTCGCTACATAATTCTCGACGAAGAATGAGAAATATCCGGCAGACGGCGCATTCTCTGTATTATTCATTCAAAAACAAGGTCATTTTCTGAGTCCGGCGAGTGCGCACAGCGAACCATCAGTTCGGCGATGCTGATTCATTTTGAGTACACCTGCTTCGGGTAAGCGTCTGCGCGTGGTTCCCTGCCGGGGTTTTCATCTATGATTTAGAAGTGAAATGAGTTTTGAAGACGTACAGAAGACTCTTCAGCAGCCTCGGTTCGGAAATTTGCTTCATGTTCTTTTGAATCCCCATCTGTCAAAAAACTGTTCAATCTTAAATTTTACGCACAGCGGGAGTACTTTTCTTATCAACTCTTTTTTCATATTTTCATAAGCCATGTTGCCGATACAGTAATCCGTCAGGACCTTTTTTACGTCCGGCTTGTCATTAGCAATCTTAACGATGTTTTCCACTATAGCGGGCCTGTTCAGGACTATGCGGCTGATCTGGCTGGCCCTTCCAAGTTCAACACCTATTTCTTTCTTCCAAAGTTTCTGATACTTCATCAACGTTTTTTCGCTCAAGTCATTCTGCTTGAGTGCCGTACAGAGTACTGAAGCGGCGATTTCACCGCTTATCATAGCGTAATAGATTCCTTCACCGGTAAAAGAGTTTACGAAACCTCCAGCATCTCCGCAAAGAAGGACCCTGTCCGAATACGTCTTAGGCAACGGGCCGCCTGCCGGAAGAATTGCGCTAACGAACCTGTCATGCGCAAATGTATTGGAGACGACCCCCTGTTTCTTGAGTTCTTGAACATAATTCTTCCACAGTTCTTTAATATTGATCCGCCTGTGCGCAATGATACCGATACCCACGTTTATACATCTCTTCTTCGGGAACACCCAACCGTATCCGGCGGAACGTCCGTAATCATAAAATATACACATAGTATCCTGTTCCATTATTTCTGCGGGTTCTTCCGCTACTTCGCTGACCAGGCAAACAGCAATCTTATTCTCGGGTGCTTTGATCCGAAGAGCGGTTGACCTTGCCGTCAAGCCGTTGATGCCATCTGCTCCTATGATTGCCCTCGCCGTTAGTATTGACCCATCTTTCAAAGTGACTTCGGCTCGATCGCTGTCTATTCTCATTTGCACTACCTTGGCGGAAGATATAACAGTAGCCCCTGATTCCGTGCACTTGTTTGTGAGCATCGCATCAAAATGGGATCTCTCTACCATCAGACAATCTGCGGAACTTTTGAGTACCTTGAGGGCGGGGGAATACAACGTGACTTCAGAAGTTTTGTGGATTGCCATTTTTTCGATTTCGGTTTTCAGGTAAGGAAATCTGGTCAGTATTCGTGGTGTAAGACCACCACCGCAGATTTTGTCGCGTGATATTTCATCTTTTTCAACTACGATCACTCTATAACCGGCTCTGGACAAGTTGATACCAGCAACCGATCCGGCAGGGCCGGCACCCACTACCACCACATCATACCGATTCGACATAGAACCTTCCGCAGGAAATTGTCACACAAAGAACGACTCTATATTAATTACTTGGATAAACAACTTCAACTGTTATCATTATCTCTCGTCATCGATTTCGTGGGACTGGGTATTTTCGTCAGCATAACTGCCGTTGGTGAAACAGGCTGCACACTTGTCAATGGAGCCTTGACAGGATAATTGCGCGGGGTTGCCAACGACTAACGTGGTGTGACATCAGCCGGTATCCCGTTGGTCAACCAAGAACCGGCAGCCTGCTCTTTTAAGGATTACGGGGAATGCATGCATTTTACGTGACGACGGGTGATTCTCGGTTCGTGATAAAATGAGGAACGACATTGTGTTCAAAAGAAGAAATAGATTAGTAGAAGTGCTGCTCGCCTTCGCAGCATGCCTCGTTTTCGTAGGCTGTACCACTGTTAAGATGTATTCTGGTCCGGATTTACCTGCTGACCAGGTTGCGATAATCGAGAGCGCCGATCTTTCCGTGACAATAGGGTTGTGATGGTAAACCGACAAGCCATTCGCGCATTGCCGTTTTACCAGGTGAACATGTGATAGAAATGTCTTTTTACGACCGTGTGCCGGGATACTGGACGTATTGGTCCGCAAATAACCCGGTCTTCTCTTTTGTTGCTCAGAAAGGACATACATATTCTGCCGGTTGGAGAATCTCTCTCGATGACTACAGCACGTATATTGTCGTTCTCACAGACAGGACGACCGGTGTTCGCGTTCCGCATACCTCCGAATCGCTGCCGCAGCTCTTGGGTATGTACAATGAATCGGGACTTCCAGTGAGATCACCATGAGTGAGACTATCATGCCGGAAAGTTCCTCATTTCAACGTATCACCGACATTTTCACAGCGTTCTTACGTAATCCATCGCATGTCAGCTCTATATCCTATGATTCTGGCCGGCTGTGGTTGACCCGGCTTTCCCTCGCGTGTTGTTATGCCCGAATGTTCAGCAGACGTGACTGTTGATTACGAACCTGAGGAAAACAAAGTGACCGGGCCTTGTATCAACGTGAGAATCATGAACATATCTATCGCGTTACACCGGCGACTAAGGAGATCTTGAATGATCGAGCGAAGAAGGATAGAATAGACGTGGCTGTATCAAGAGACGCGATACCGTATTCGTATGAATGAACGAAAGAAGAAGATCGGCAATCCCTTGTGGCTCCTAATGAGCTCGGTCAAGCTCACCATCGTAATTCTTGTGCTGATCGCCGCAACCTCCATTGTGGGCACCCTCATACCACAGGGCAACGAAGCCTCCACATTTATGCAGCATCTGAACCCCATTAGCGCTCGTCTCTTCATGAGATTCGGCTTACTCGACATGTATCATTCTTTTTGGTTCCGACTGCTCATTCTAGCCCTTGCCTTGAACCTCTTCGTCTGTTCGGTCAAAAGGTTCCCCGTTTCTCTGGCACTATTTCGAACGAGGTCAAAAGTAGATGCTACCCCCGAATCAAAGACCAGAATCGAAAAAGATATATTACCACACATCCAACCCTCAGATGTTGCATCTGCCGGATATGAGCTGCTGAGAAGCAACTTCAGGGTCGTACAAAAGACCGAAAGAGAACCGGGCGTCCATATTTTACACGCTGAAAAGGGCCGTTATTCCTACTTTTGGGTGTACCTTGTCCACTGCAGTATATTGATGATACTGCTGGGTGCCTTCATCGGCTCTATTACAGGCTTTGAGGGTTACATGACCATTCTTGAGGGAGAAACCGCAAACACTTTCACGCTCAAGAACAGCAACGTGGAAAGAGCCCTGCCTTTTTCCGTCAAGCTTGAGAAATTCAGTGTCTCATTTTATGAAAACGGAAGCCCGAAAGAATACCGTTCCGATCTGTCCTTTATGCAAAATGGGCAGCCGGCAGAGCCAAGAAAACTTCTTGTGAATCGACCTGCAAAGTACAAAGGCATCTCATTCTATCAGTCGAATTACGGAAGTATTCCTGCGAGCCGCGTGCAAATTGCCATAAACAGAAGCAGCAACGCGCAACCTGTGTATCTTGAGATGCGAGATGGTGTTGATTACATCCTGCCCGGCAGCGACAGTAAAATCTCACTTATTGACGTACAGCCCGATTTCATGCGCATCGGCCCTGCCGTTAAGCTCTCAATCAAACCGAAGGATAAGGATGAACTGCAGATCTGGATATTTAAAAATCAGCGTATTATCGATCAGATGTATCCCGGTTTTTTCGAACAATCGCCAAAATTCAACCCTGCCGCTTACAAGCCGTATACGTTCCAGCTTCAGAATATGGAAACAGTATTCTTTACTGGACTGCAGGTTAGTAAGGATCCGGGTGTGATTTTTATCTGGCTCGGTTTTTCAATGCTTGTAGCAGGTTTGTTTCTCACGTTCTTTGTTCCATTCAAGAGGGTCTGGATCACCATAAACAGTTCCTCGTCAGGGGCAACCGTCACAATCGCCGGTAGAGTAAGCAAAAACGTTTTAGGTCTGGAAAAGGAATTGGAGTTTTATTCCACAGAACTGGAGAAATTCACATCATGACCAGCTCTCTTATTCTCAGCTATGCAACATTTGCTTACTTTTTTGTTTTCCTTATGTATCTCCTTTCGGCTGTCTTAGCAAAAGATGTCCCCGGTCGAATCGGAAGCCGGATACTTTTCATCACTCTTTCAGCACACACGATCGCCATGCTGTTAAGGTGGTATGAGTCGTATCAACTGGGTGTTGGCCATGCGCCTCTTTCAAACTTTTATGAGTCGCTGATATTCTTTGCATTGACGGTTGGCTGGCTATACGTGTTCATTGAACGACGCGCGAAGAGCAGGATTATAGCCCCGATTGTTATGCCTCTTGTGTTCCTTGCCATGGCATATGCATCTTTTTCCGAAGACGTGAACAGCGGCATTCAGCCCCTCCTGCCGGCTCTAAAAAGTAACTGGCTTATTGTGCATGTGATTACCTGTTTCATCGGGTACGCGGCGTTCACGATTGCGTTTGCTTTCAGCATCACCTACATATTTGCAACATCGCGCCGCGGAAATAAAGAGAATCTACTCGCGCGACGTATCCAGTCCGCCCACATTCTTAACGAGCTCATGTACCAGATGACGGTTGTGGGATTTCTGATGCTTACAATCGGTATTATTACAGGATCTGTCTGGGCGCATTCTGCATGGGGTAGTTATTGGACGTGGGACCCGAAGGAGACGTGGTCTCTCATTACATGGCTTGTCTACGCGGCCATTCTTCATGCACGCATGTTGCGAGGCTGGCGCGGCAGAAAGCTTGCGGTGTTCTCAATCGTTGGTTTCTGCTGTGTTCTCTTTACATATTTTGGTGTGAATTACCTGCAGAGCCTGCACAGCTATGGGCTTCAATAGAATAAAACGCTTTTCCGCTATCATCTGGAGGAACAAAAATGTTTAAAGTTGTATGCAGACTGGTTGCTTTCGACGGGGACACCGAGAATTTCCCCTGTCACTTTCATTACGAAATAGGGGACGAGATAACGTATGACGGGGTCTACTTTACGGGTAGAATCTGCCAGGGCCTTTTTCCCACCATGTTTCCCGTTGTCCATAATGTCCATCTCATGGGAAATCGATATCCGGCGGGGATTGCTTTCAAGTACCGCGCTCTTGACGTGGCGAATCCGGAAATGAAAAAATACGATGGGGTTGGTTTTTCTCCCAGAAAGGGGCTCCCTGACCGACTGCCGCCTTCGATGCGCACTCTCCACCCTTCACTGAAGAAAGATAAGATCAGAGGCATGCGCTTCGGTTGTCTTGATACGCGTACCCTGGCGCAGTTTTCATGTGAAGCAACCGACTTGAGCGATGCGGATTATTGTCAACCCTTCTACAGAAGAGCTATTTCAATTTTGGACCGAATTGCAGCCCATCCTGGAATGGATGCAAAAGGACTGCTGGAGAACTTTTCTGTATTTGAGCGTGAAGAAATATCACCGGTACTCACGATCCCGTTCATACAGGTGCTATTGAATGGACTGGAAGACGTAGGCTATATAGAGTTGAGGGACGGAGACTCGGCATATGTAACCGGTAAAGAACCCCCGAGTAGACCTGTAATCGGTTAGAAGCCGCGGGAAGCGCGCTATGAATAAATGGAAACTGCACGGCAAACCTGCACTGATTATAGTGCACATGCAGGAAGGCATTGCTGGTTCACTGATTTCGGACGATCGTGCCCGTGAAATCAGAGAATCGGATCATATTCCTCGTCAACAGGCATTACTAGCCGCATTTCGCGTAAAACGACTACCTGTGATCTTTGTAAATGTTGATAATCCGGTAGATACGCCTGAGATTTATCCGGTATATGGAAGAATGTTCGACTTTATGCGAAAGCAGGCTGAGATGAGGAGATCAGGGGAAGACAATCTGAGGAGGCGCGACGTTATTCCTGAACTGGCACCCCGCGGCGGCGAACCTGTGCTGTTCAACCGGTTTTTAGGTGCTTTTACGCATTCGGGCTTGGATGAAACACTGAAAACGCATAGTGTCAGTACGTTGGTACTATTCGGAATGGCTTTGCATGTCGCAGTCTTCAACGCGACCATCCAGGCTGTCGACCTCTCTTACTCAGTCGTCGTCCCGCAGGACGCCTGTGTTCCGACCTTGAGCGCGAACTGTACACCAGATATGTTAATGATCCGGGCAGCATTTCTTGAAATGTTTTCCAGATACGCACTGGTCACAACAGCGGAAGACGTCATAGAACATCTCCGGGAGGGATGACGGGTATCTGCGCGAGGCCGTGAAGAATGACGCCCTTGACGGATATAATAAACAGCGCAAAATGTTCTATTGCCCCTATTGTTGACTAGACCTCTTCGTGATTGCATGGGCGTAAGTCTCGTGCTAAGCTGATTCGATGGGCTATTCGGACATGCTGGATAGGGAGCCTTTCCCGGTTCACACACTTAAACGGGTAGATCGACCTACAACTATCATACACGATGAAGAGGTGAGGCCGGTAAGCGAACTCGACGCCGGATTCATGAAGGCTCGCCGTGGTATTTACGGTCCTGCACTTCAACACGAAGTTATGCGGTTTGTCGGCAAGCATCCGTTGTCGGGAGCTGAACGCTGGATGATGAACCTGATGCGGGAATTTGTTGATGGCATGGTGGCAAAGCAGAAAGCCCCGATCCCTGATGACCCCGCACTGCTCGCGCACCACATTAGAAACGTTGCCTACTTTCTGCGTGCTGATCTGGTCGGTATATGCGCTCTGCCCCGGTATGCGGTGTACACTCACGCCTTCGACTGGAAAGGAAATGTTGAAGAGGGCATACCGGTAGACCTTAAGCATAAGAATGCGATTGCTATCCTTATTGATCAGGACGAACCCACGTCAAGACTCTTCACAGGCAGTGACTGGATCAGCAACTCCATGAGCATGCTCGCGTATTCAACGTCCGGCTTTATCGCAATGATCCTCGCGGAATATATACGAAGGCTCGGTTATCCGTCCCGTGCACACTTCGCGGTCAATTATCAGGTTGTGTTACCGCCCATCCTGCTCTGGGCTGGTCTGGGCGAAATGAGTCGAATTGGAGACTGCATCGTTAATCCTTTTCTGGGACCGCGTTTTAAAGCGTCGGTTGTGACGACGGATCTGCCGTTGATGGCCGACAAGCCAATAGATTTCGGTTTGCAGGATTTCTGTTCAAAATGTAGGAAGTGTGCCCGTGAATGCCCGTCAGGTGCCCTGAATCATGGAGGCAAGACCATGCACAACGGGTATGAGAAGTGGCCCGTAAATGTTGAGGCGTGCACAAAAATGAGGGTGGGCAACCCAAACGGGTCAGGGTGTGGAACATGTTTTAAAGTCTGCCCGTGGAATAAACCCTATACTCCGTTTCATCGCGCTATCGGCTGGACAATGCGAAGGTCTGCTCTGGCCCGCAAACTGGCCATTGCAGGCGATGACCTGTTCGGATATGGAACGCCGGATTATTCTAAAAAGTGGTGGTTTGATCTGGAAGATGTTCACGGAGACGGAATTCTTACCATACCGTCTGATCCAAACACGCCGAAATAATTGAAGATCGGAATACTCAACGTCGGAAACCTTCTTTGCAGCTATTGTCCGGGGTTGGCTGTGAGCGTATGAATAATCTGTCCCGGTTCCATAATGATTGCCTTTGTTGAATCAAAGCCTGTCTGTTCCATTGTCCTCTTCAAATCCACAACAGGATAGGAAGCAGGTTCATCACCGAGTTGAAACGTACCCCATTGAGTAGGTATGAGATGCTTTGCACCGAGGTCATTGAAGGCATCCAGTACCTCGACTACGTTCATGTGGGCGTAATGCATGAACCATCTCGGGTGGTAGGCGCCGACGGGCATCAAAGCATAGTCTATTTTCGGATATACTTTGCCTATTTCTTTATATCCGGCGAAGTACCCGCTGTCCCCTCCATAATAGATTGTTACATTCGGAGTTATGATGAGAAAACTTGCCCAGAGCGTCTTGTTTACGCCCTGCGTAATACGTCTGGACCAGTGCTGGGCAGGAAGACACACGATCTTTACTCCGTTTCCAAGCTCATGTTCCTCCCACCAATCCATCTCGTTTGTTTTTTTTCCAGTTATCTGTCCGACGTAATTTCCCAGACCGAGAGGAACGAACACTGTCGCGTCATCGGGAAGTCCCCGCAGACTAGGCTTGTCGAGATGATCATAGTGATTGTGTGAGACGATGATATTCAGTTTTCCCCTGATTTTGCCTATCTCCTCGAGAGAAAGGGCAGGTGCTACAAGCCGTTTTGGCAGGAGAGCCCGATCCGAAAACATCGGGTCCGTCAACCAGTATTCCCCGCCTGCGCGTATGAGAAATGTTGCATGACCAATCCACGCAATGAAGTCTCCCTCAGGTGTCTGGTCGACGCGTTCCTTGAGGTTAGGGATAGGTTTTGCTTTTAAGGTCTTCTCCTCTTCGGTATATGTATTTCGGGAAGAGAACTTCCAGCGGAGCAATCTCTCAAACCCATGTTCTTCCATTGGTATCCACGGGTTGTAAAACACATCATCTTTGAAATGAGGCGCATAAAGGAGCGCAGGACCGACACTGGTGGTTTTGTTTCTCCATTTCACTTCATCAAAGGCGGGCGGGTTCATGCTGCACCTTGGAAAAGAGAATAGAAAAGTAAAACAGATAATGCACTGGAACATCACGTGCACAAAGTCTTTTCTTGGTTTTGTGCCCAATAATTCACCTGCTCTTTATTGCCTTCACGATCCTGTCAACGCTCTCAGGTTCAAGACCGGCGAGCTTGAGCTCTGATTTCAGATCTTCAATAGTTCCATTGCCGCCTGCAAACCCGTTTACCCTGGCAGCAGCTGTGGAATTTGTAAAATCCTCCGGAGAAGAATATAATGTGCTAAACTCCTTTATAAGCAGACGGTTGTCCCTCAAATAGTACTTCTGATGATAATCCTCGGCCGGCCAGAATGTCTCGAACGGGATGATTGCGGTGAGTACCTTTCTTTTTCTGGAGTTTGTTTCGTAATCCTTTGTCCTGAGTGCGAACCTTTGCTGTTCCTCATTGTGGTAAAATATGCTTGACATGTACTGACGGGAATACGGCGGCACAGTGGGTTCGTGATCTTGCCAGAAGATTTCCAACAATTCCGAATATGAAATTATGGTGGGGTCGTATACTATTTGTATCGTTTCCGAGTGATCACCGAGGTTTTCGTATGTAGGAAGCTTTTTCGAACCCCCGGCGTAACCTACCTTTGTACGGATCACACCTTTTAGTTGCCCGAACCGGGCATCAGGCCCCCAGAATCATCCCATCGCGAATGTTGCTGTTTCAGTTTTCTTATCTTTACCGGATTGTTCCGGGCTGCCGATTTTTTCGGACACCTTATTTTCTCCAGTAAGGTCTGTCTTTTTCGGATTGCTTGTGCGTTCGCGACTCTCCTGCCGAATGCAGGATGCGCCTGCCAGAAGAACAAATACTAACGCAGTATACAGTATCAGATTTCTTGCTATCGCGTTCTTGTAACTCACGGGCTCCTGAAAAGGCCGGTTGTCTCAAGCACGGGGTTGATTGCCCGATAGTCCTGCAAAAGTCTTTTTCCGTTCACTCAGGCAAAGGCAACTGCTCCGGTTCGCAGAGTAGTTCGGGATTGATTGCGACCCGGCCGCATTTAAGGCATTTGAACCGTACGTTATTCTTTCTGTTGTGGCACAGAGAGGCAAGAAAGGGACTTGTCGTACCGCACCAATCTGCCTTCGTGGTCTGCCCCTGTACCTTACATATTCCATCTGCGCTAAGAGAAACCGCACCGCAATTTGCACAGATAAACGCTCTTGTTTCTTTCGGAAGAGTGATGTATTTACCTGATTGCATAATCGATCTATCTCCTTATCAGCCGAACGGCAGCGTGTCCGGCACGCGTACTTTGGACTACGAGGTTGTCCCCGAGAGACTGACCTCCGTCCGCCTGATAATGTCGTCCTGTACGCCTTTACCCAGGTCTATGAAATAGGCGCTGTAACCAGCTACACGCACGACAAGGTCCTGGTATTCCTCGGGGGTCTGCTGGGCTTCCAAAAGCTTTTCCTTCCCCACCACATTGAACTGGACCCATTTGCCACCCATATCGGCATAGGTGTCTATCAGCATGCCGAGCTTCTTTAGATCCTCTGTTTTGGCGAGTGAAGAGCTATGTAGTTTCACATTCAACAGTGCCGATGAACAGGACGCCTGATCTATCTTTGCCGCGCTTTTAAAGAGTGCTGTCGGACCGTTTGTATCTTTCCCCTGCGAGGGTGATACTGTTCCGTCCGCAAGCGTTGTGCCGGCCAGTCTTCCGTCGGGCGTTGCTCCGGTTATGGCGCCGCCGGCCCACATCGACGAAATGGATGCGCCTCCTACCCCTCTAATCCTGCCTCCGACCGGCCGTTGGGCGGTCTTGTATTTGGCCTCTTCGTCTATAATGAACGCGTAAAGATCTCTTGCAATGGAGTCTACATAATCGTCGTCGTTACCGTACTTTGGTGCCTGCAGACACAACTTCCGAATTTCGCTGTTTCCGTTACCTTCAAAGTTCTTAGCCAGTGCCTCTCTAAGTTCGTTCATGCTCATCTTTTTCTTATCAAAGACAAGCTCCTTGATAGCGGCAAGAGAGTCTATAACATTCACAGTGCCCACCGGGACCATGATGGCCCTGAAATCGTATGGAGGCACAGCCTCCCTTACCGATACCGGTTTCCCCATTTTGATACCATCGTGCATAAGGGCGGTTTCCAGGATCTCCACCGCGTCATAATAACGCACCAGTCTTCTTGAATAGGCGATCAAAGCACTATGTTCATGCCAGATGCTCATGAAATGCGCGAGAAAGTCCTTGAATTGTGAATAGAATTCTTCAAAAGACTCGAGGTTCTCAACATCCGCTTTGTAAGGTCCGACATCACGACCCGTCTTAACATCCGTGCCACCATTCATAAATATTTCCAGTACCTTCGGCACAACAAAGAAGCCGCCGCCCAGAAAACTTGCTTTACCGGGAACAGCCGGGTCGAGACAGCCGGCCAGGTGGTAGTTACGCGCCTCTGAAACAGGCACGCCCCCTGACGTCATGTACTCGATGAAAGATCTGTCCAATGCAAACGCCGGCATGCCTATTCCCGTTTTCACAACTTCAAGCGCCTTCACCATCAACTTCTCCGGCGTCTTCTCGTGTATTCTCATCGAAATGGTATGATGGGTGAGGCGCAGTCTGTTGGCCGCCTCCAGGACAAGATACGTCAATTCATTGGTAGCGTCGGTCCCATCAGCCTTAACCCCTCCGATCGTCATGTTCCGCCACTTGGCAAATCCAACGTGCTGTGATCGTTTCGACCCGGACAACTTAATGTTCTCAGGTTTCATGCATTTGATTCGGAGCTCGCAAAGCAGTTCCAGGACTTCTTCATCTGTTAGTTTGCCTTCATCTTTATCTTTGCGGTAGAAAGGGTACATATACTGATCGAACCTGCCCAGGTTTGTTGTGGAAGCAGGCGTGAAAAGTATCTGATTGATCCAAAGTGATTGCATCGCCTCATGAAAGGTCCGGGGTCGATTTGCCGGTACCCAACGGCAGGCCTGCGCTATCTTTTCCAAATCCTTTTTCCGGGCCGGATCCTTTTCTTCTGCTGCCAGTGCCTGTGCAGCATCGGAATACCTTTCCGCCAGACGGATAACAGCTTTCAAGACAATGATCAAAGACTCCAGGAAGTGTTTCTTTTCAATCGCATCCTGATCGAGCAGTCTCAGGCCCTTCATTTCATCTTCCGCTTCCTGTATGATAGGCTCGAGGCCGTTCATCCATCGCTCGAAGTCGGAGTAGCAATCGGTAAAGTTGAACGAGAGGCATAGACCGCTGCCCGCATATGCTCCTCTGAATTCATCTTTCGTTTTCATCGGAGGAAGAGTTATCCCAAGTTGAAGAAATTCGAACAATCTATCATCGAAAAGTTTCGATTGCGTATACTCCGCACATCTCGTTTCCCAGTACTTGCCTACTTCGCGTATCATCGGCCATTCATTATCTTCGACTGAGACAATTTCATCTTCTACGGCGCCCCTTATATCTTCTTCTTTCCAGAGTCCAAGGAAGGGGTCGAGTTCAGCTCCCCAGGGCTTGCTTGCTCCTTCGCCGACAATAAGCTCGTCATTGTCTATCAATACGGGCATGTTCTCAAGCATGTGCGCGTAAGCCTTTGCGTACCTCAGAATCGGCGGTTCGGCCTCAGTTGTCTTAAAAGATTCCGTGATCAGACGGGCTTTCTCGGTACAGAGCGGAAAACTTTTCTTCTGAATTTTGTCCGTAAGTTTTTCTATTCTTGTCTTCATCCGTTGCTTCTCCTTGTGCTACAGGTAATTAATCATCATTACATTACGCTAAATAGTTGAATTAATCAACCTTTCTGAATACCGACCCCTTTGCTCCGCAGACGGGGCACGTATCCGGTGCTTCTCTTTCCGCAGTCAGACCGCACACGGGACAAACATAATATGAATAATTGTCGGTAGGCTTACCGAGGCTATCCAGCAGAGACTTATACAACTCCGCGTGGATCTTCTCAACGGCATTGGCGAATGTAAAGCTGCGCTCCGCTGCCTTCTGACTTTCAGCCCTGGCGGCTTCAATCATCTCCGGATACATCTTTGTGAATTCGTGTGTTTCTCCCTGAATCGCTTCCTCAAGGTTTTCCTTTGTAGAACGGATTCCGTTCAATACTCTCAGGTGGGCGTGGGCGTGCACGGTCTCTGCTTCCGCAGCTGCCCGAAATAGACGTGCCACCTGTGGAAATCCCTCCTGATCTGCTTTTACTGCAAATGCAAGGTATTTACGATTTGCCTGAGACTCACCGGCGAAAGCCTCTTTTAGATATTCTTCTGTTTTTGCCATAAACTCTTCCTCCTTTCAGGTCTATTAAACTGTTTATTGCTCAGACTATATTCTGTTCAGTTTACTATTTAAGTCTTTTCTCAGCAGCTTCCCAGTTTATGTTTTTGAAAAACGATTCAATGTAGTCGGCACGCTTAAGGCCATAATCAATCATGAAGGCGTGCTCGAATACATCCATAATCAGAATGGGAGTGCATCCTGCCGGGTGCCCCACATCGTGTTCATTGATCCAGCAATTGATAAGCCTGCCGCTTACTGTGTCAAGATAGAGAACAACCCAGCCAATACCTCTCATAGCCCCGGTCGCTCTGAAGTCTTTTTCCCAGGCTTCGTAACTGCCAAACGATTCGGCAAGCTTGCCGCGTAACCTCGCCGCGTTGGCCATATCACCTTTGCCTCCGAGATTTTCAAAATAGTACTCGTGAAGCCGCATGCCATTGAATTCCCAGCCGAATCTTCTTTTCAGTTCCGCGTACTGGGCATCAACTGTCTGGCCGCCGTTCAGCATCAGTACCAGGCTGTCCAGAACTTTATTGGTATTTGTCACGTAACCCTGATAAAGCGTAAAGTGGTTCTTTAGAAGGGTATCACTGAAACCTTCCATTCCTAACAGCCCCTCATAATTCTTAGCCTGGTATGTCATTTTCTCCTCCTCTGTTTAGAATGATGTTATTGTTCATGAGCGCAGTTCTTACACAGACCTTTAAAGTTGATCTGTACCACGTCTACCCGGTGTTCATCAATCATTTTTATATCGCGCGGAAAGTCTTGAAAAGGTGTGTCACAATAAACGTCAAAGACCTCTCCGCATACCTTGCAGTAGAAGTGTGAATGAGACTCTGTGCACGGGTCAAACCTTTTTCTTCCAGGATCAATATCGAGTTCCTGGATCTTTCCGGATTGCGCGAGCTTCGACAGAGTGTTATAGACTGTGGCAAAAGATATCGAAGGATGTTCTTTGACAATCTCCGTATATATGCGGTCCGCAGACGGGTGGTCCTTATTACCATCGAGAAGCCTGAGTATAGCAATCCGTTGCGGCGTTACCTTAAGGCCTATCTCTCTCAAAGTATCTGTAGTATGATCCTGCATAATCTATAAATATTATAAACAAATAATAGTTGTTTGTAAAGAATAAAATGATTTTTGAGGGAGACCCGTTTCCTGAAACGCAAATCCATGGTGCTTCTCCCCTTGATTCACAGAGATATCTCCCGGAACGGCTGCTATTATATAGCATCCCCCAATCATGAATCACCATGTACAGAAGGAAACAAGTCATTTTTCGCCTGGTGTTGGTCAGGATACATGATATACTTGTCTCAGGAGGGCGCGCATGAGTGAAATTCTGATAGGGAAAGGTGAGCGTCAAGTTCACCTGTTGTCGAGGTATGGAAACCGTCATGGGATGGTTGCAGGAGCAACGGGAACGGGGAAGACCATTTCACTGCTTGTCATGGCGGAAGGGTTTTCACGTCTGGGTGTGCCCGTATTTATGGCTGATGTCAAAGGTGATGCCTCTGGTCTCGCGATGCCGGGACTCATGAACGAAAAGGTGCAGCAACGGATACGTGAAATCGGAATGGAAGGGTACGTCAATGAGGCGAGCCCTGTAGTTTTCTGGGATATATACGGTCAGGCGGGTCACCCGGTGCGTACAACCGTCAGTGAGATAGGCCCGTCCTTGCTTGCACGCATTCTTGAGATTAACGACACCCAGGAAGGTATGCTTGAGATTGTGTTTAGAATGGCAGACGAACAGGGTCTCCTCCTGCTTGACCTTGACGACCTTCGGGCACTCCTGACTTTTATAGCCGATAATCGACAAGAGATTTCAAAACAATATGGACTTGTCAACACTCAGTCACTGTCGGCTATCCAGCGCTCACTCCTTGCTCTCGAACGGGAGGGCGGAAGATCTTTGTTCGGGGAACCTGCTCTGGAATTTGCGGATCTGATGCGAACCGATCTCAGTGGGCGCGGTGTCATTAACATTCTTGTCGCCGACCAGCTCATTTTGAAGCCTCGTCTTTACTCCAGTTTCCTGCTCTGGCTCCTGTCGGAGCTCTTCGAGAATCTCCCCGAGGTTGGTGATCTGGATAAACCCAAGATGGTTTTTTTCTTCGACGAGGCCCACCTCCTCTTTGATGACGCGCCCGCCATGTTGCGACAGAAAGTGGAACAGGTGGTACGGATTATACGGTCGAAGGGGGTGGGTGTGTACTTCTGCTCCCAATTCCCGGATGATGTGCCCAACGAAATTCTTGGACAAATGGGAAATCGTATCCAACACGCGCTTAGAGCTTTCACACCGCGAGACCAGAAGGCGGTTAACACGGCAGCGCAAACATTTGTCCCCAACCCGAAGTTGAATGTAACTGAAGTTATCTCTCAGCTCGCTGTAGGTGAAGCGTTAGTCTCGGTGTTGCAGGATAAAGGTGTGCCGATGCCCGTAGAAAAGACAATGATATGCCCGCCGCGCTGCAGAATTGGCGCTCTGACGCCGGAAGAGAGGTTAATGGTGCGCGGGCGCAGCCCCGTCGGAGCCAAGTATGACAAACCCGTTAATCGTGAATCGGCCTATGAAATACTGACCCGTAAGGCTCAAGAGGGAACAGCGATTGAACCGGGAACCCCTGAGGCCCGCAGCGGCCAGGAAAAGGGTGGTTCAGTCATAAGCGACTTCCTGTGGGGAACAAAGAGACGACAGGGAATGGTTGAGACTATGGCCAAACAGGCTGCAAGAACTGTGGGCAGTCAAATTGGCCGGCAGATTCTTCGGGGGGTATTGGGCGGTATTCTTGGAGGCTTTGGAAGAAAGTAGAGTTGATTGGTCAGGCCCATAACATGTTATCAGTTTTCAAGGATGACATGCATCTGACACTGTCGACAGTCAAATTCAAGACGATACGTATGATGCCGGTCCGTCATTCTTAAATACTTGCCGGCATGATATGACATACCCTGCCTTGAGCACATACCGAGCTGATCCCTGATGCAGTAGCGGGTCGACATAACTGTTCTGCCTTGTATCTCTGAGAGGGCCTCAAATGCAGCTCCTACAGTCATCACCCGGTGGCGTTTATAGAAATTCCGTGCATGATCGTTGAGTACGTTGGACCGGAAATCCAGGCTAGCTTCCGGGTATGGCGTGTCAGTCGGTGTGAACTGCCTCACTTCCCGTCGATAGTTCTCCAACCGTGTTCTTGAAAGACTGTCCAGGACATCACGCCGGATCGAGTTCAATGTGCCTATCGGGATAAATCCAGGCCATTCCGGATACATCTTCAACTGCCTCACTTTGTAAATGGTGTTGCCTGTGCTTGAGAGCTGCTTTCTTATCTGCTCCCTCGCGCATGACGGATCTCTGGGGCTCTCAGAAAGGATGTCGACAACTACTGCGGCCATATTGCCATCTTCATCCGTGGCTGTCAGCTGCATCATTCCATCTTGCTGCCTAAAGTCCATTTCTACGGCTATCCTGCGATGCGCCGACGATTTCTTCAGAATTCTCGTAAATGCCGCATCGTGATTGCGATACAGGGATATACCGACTTTCAGGTTCTGCATACTATTCGGATAGATCCTGTCTTTATCGATCTGGTTTACCCGGAAGCCAACCAGATCATTGTCGTGCGTGAAAAAACAGAGTCCATCTCCATTTTCCAGATCGTGCCGGCCTAACTGAAAGAAATCCCTTCCAACGGCGGTAATCGTGCCGACCCTTTTCCCGATGGATTTCTGCGTATGGATAGACCCAACTTTCTCTCTCCTGCCGTTTATGAAATATTTGGTAAACCCCCGGTTGAATGTCCTGGCGGGATCGGGTGAAAACTTGAGGTCACTCGTACCTGAGCTGCTGCGAGAATAATCAGCATGGCTGCTGATGAACTGATCTATTGACTGCCGAAAGGCGGCTGTAACGTTCTTTACGTAATCGATGCTTTTGTACCTGCCTTCGATCTTGAAAGATGTAACTCCCGCTGCCACCAGGCCAGGAATAACACCCATCAGGTTCAGATCTTTGAGTGAAAGAATGAACCTATCTTTTTCGACAACTTCACCACCCGGCTCCGTCAGGGTATAGCGCGAGCGGCACGGCTGTGTGCATACTCCGCGATTACCGCTTCGCCCGGTTATGGCCTGGCTCATGTAACACTGCCCGCTGTACGATACACAAAGAGAACCGTAGACAAAAGCCTCCAGTTCGACACGTGTATGTTTTCGAACCGCTGCTATTTCCTCGAGAGAGAATTCTCTTGGCAGGATTATCCTCTTGAAACCGACAGCTTCCAGAAACTGTATCTTTTCGACGGTATTATTATGCATCTGTGTGCTTGCTATGAGAGGGATAGGAGGAAGATCTGTTTCGAGCAAACCCGGATCCTGAATAATAATCCCATCAGCCCCCAATTCGAAGACATCCCTGATTATTTGAACTGCCTCAGGCATTTCACTATCTGTTAACGTAGTATTCAGTGCAACATATACCTTGGCGTAATAGAGATGCGCGTATTGAATCAGCCGGCCGATGTCATCTATACCTGAGCCTGCTTCTGCCCTTGCGCTGAATTTGGGTGCGCCGATGTACACCGCATCAGCCCCATGGTCAACAGCAGCCATGCCAATCTCCGCGTTTCCGGCCGGAGACAGAAGTTCCAGACGTACGGCCATTATTGGGTCCTCTTGTCCGGTATAGTCTTCGTGATGAACTCCTTTATTATGGACTTTGCCTGATCCAAAGATGTATATGGAATTGCACGTATACACGGGCTGCCCGCGATCATGGCAGAGAGAGGCCTTCCGGGAGTTGTTCGATAGAGACACAATACAGGTTTCTTCGATACTGTTGCCAAACCAAGTTCATATCCTACCCCCAGAGAAGGCGTGGAGACCTCTGCCACCACAAGATCACACTTCGCCAGCCACGCTACATCACGATCATGTATGATACGATCATCGGGTCCGTCATTGCCGATTTCTGAAACGGCGATGCTTCCGACATGTTCCGTCAATACCTCCCCGAATTCACGCAAGTGCAGGATAAGAGCACTGTAGATACTGACATCCTCTCTGCCGCCCCTTATTGATCCTGCAAAATATATGTTCATAGACTCACCTGGAAAATCTGCGCGACAGACATCTCTGCGTCCAGTTTCAGACCGGTTCCGCATATGACCTTAGCATGGTTATGTATGAACCGGAGTCAGCAAATGTGCGGTAAACAGGTAATTATACGGTCCTATATCGAGTATCCGATCTCTGACAAATCCGAAGGGGAGGATAGTTTTTTCCGTCTCCTCGGGGGAAATCCTCACATGTAAAGGAGGTCCGGGCCCATCATCCCGTTTCTTAAATTCTACAATGCATAAGCGTCCCGCCGGTTTCAATACCCTGACTATTTCGGACATTACCGTTTCCCCGGAACTGTCCCGGAGCAGATCGTGAAGAACTGTCGCCATCAGACAAATATCTGCTATCCCGTCCGAAACAGGTATCTCTTTATTCAGGTTCGCCCTGGCTGTGACGATGGTGGAAATGTTCTCCGCTGCTGCCCGATTATTCAGTTCATCCAGCCCTTCCTGCCACGCATCAATAGAATAGACGATCGCCCCTGGACCGAGGGACTTTGCTATGGCCACGGAATAGTCACCTCTTCCACATCCGAGATCAAGAAATACGGTCGAGGCCGTGAGCTCCAGATTTTTCAGAAGAGCATCACTGTCGATGAGCCCGAAACTGCTTTTGCCTGCTCCGTGCGGTTTATGTTCAGAGTTCATGTGTCCAAAATTATTATACTATATTTTAATGACACGTGACCGGTTTTACGGACGATGTTACCGAAAACCGGATTGCAGCGCAATGTTCTCATCAAGCTGTGGCTTTCATTAATTGTCCTTTGTGTAGAGTGATTGGTTTAAAACTTGATATAATGTCCGTGTAACGCATGTTTTGGGCAATGAGCGGAGTACCTGTGGCGGAATACCGATACGAAGACTGGCGGATAGGTAAGGCTGACGAACTATCGGGACGGGATTATGTCTCGTACAGGTTCTACGAGATTCTGCCAGGATTTTTGTCCTGGTTCACGATTATTTTTGCAATCATCTGTTCATGGGCTTATCCGATGCAAACATCCGTTTTTATAATAGCTTTTGATGTGTATTGGCTGTTAAAGACTCTATACCTTTCGTTACACCTCAAGGCCAACTGGAAACGGATAACAGCACATCTGGCAATAGACTGGTCCGAAAAACTCAGTTTGTTGGAGCATGACCACATCTATCATATGATTATGCTCCCGTTTTACAGAGAAGACGCTGCATTGATTGAGAAAACTCTGCAGACCCTCCTGCATTCCAAATATGAAACCAAAAAGATGATCATAGTGCTGGCCGCTGAAAAAAGGGCCGGTGCGGAATCAATCAGGACTGCGTCTTTAATGAAAGAGAAATATGCAGACGGGTTCGGGCATTTTCTTGTCACCATTCATCCCGACAACATACCGGGCGAGCTTGCAGGAAAAGGTTCAAATACCGCCTATGCCGCAGAATGCGCGAGGACGGAGATACTCGATGCACGCTCTATTGATTACAGTAATGTGCTGGTTTCCGCATTTGATATCGATACTGTGGTATACGATCAGTATTTCGCGTGTCTCACGTTCATGTTTCTGACAAGTGAGAGGCCTTACAGAACCTCTTTTCAGCCGGTTCCGGTGTTTAACAACAACATATTCGAAGCGCCTGCTATCTCCCGTGTCGTGGCCTATTCCGCAACGTTCTGGCAGATGGTACAGCAGGAAAGACAGAAACGACTTGCTACGTTTAGTTCTCATTCAATTCCTTTCAGCACTCTGCATGAGATCGGGTACTGGCAGAACAACATGGTAAGCGAGGATTCGAGGATATTCTGGAACTGCTACATGAAGTATGACAGCGATTATGTCGTCACTCCTATGACTTATCCGGTTTCAATGGATGCTAATCTTGCTCCTGAATTGCGTCTGACCATTAAGAATATATACAAGCAGCAGAGGCGTTGGTCCTACGGTGTTGAAAATTTTGCGTACATAATGTTCAATTTTTCAAAAAATAAGAAGATTAGCCTGCGTGAAAAACTGAGGATCGCTGCGGTTAACCTCGACGGGTACTGGTCACTTGCCACAAACCCGATAATAATATTTATGCTTTCCTGGATGCCTATTCTTCTTGGCGGTAGAGACTTTAACAGCAGCATGTTGAGATTTAGCCTGCCGCATATCACCCGCGACATCATGATCATTACGATGTTAAATCTTGTTCTCTCGTACATGATATCGTCGAGCCTGATGCCATCTGTACCTGAAAGCAAAAGATTCACAAAGCTTTATTATGTACTTCAGTGGCTCCTGGTGCCCGTGACCATAACGATATTCGGGGCAGTACCCGCGCTGGAGGCACAGACAAGGCTGATGCTCGGCAAGTACATGGGTTTCTGGGTGACACCAAAGCATCGCGAGCGGGTGCGCTCATGACGGGGAAGCAACAGTTCGCTTATATTGCGGGGTTCTCTGCAATTTTTGTTATCGCTATACCATTATTGATCCTGTATTCATCCGGATACCGATTAGACGAGAACTTTCGTGTCGTCAAAACCGGCGGTGTCTATCTTGAGAACACGGAATATGAAGTCACTGTTAAGATAAACGGCAAACGCGTAAAGACCGGCAGGTTCGAAAGGAATATCCTGGTTCGTGATCTGTCACCAAAAACGTATCTCATATCGGTTGAGAAAGAAGGTTACAGATCATGGAGAAAGAATGTGAAAGTAGCGGGCCGGAAGGTCGAGATCTGCTATCCGCTCCTGATACCAGCGCGCCTGGATCCACAGCGTGTTCCCAGATATCTGGCGGCTACACCGGAAAAGAAGAAAAACAAACGTGAAGCCAATGAAGAATATCTGGAGGCAATGAAGCTTTTCAACACATCTGACAAGGCCCTCAAAGCGTCAAAGGCCAAATGGGAAGATGGGGATCTTAGGGCATATGGAGTTGAAACGGGTGGCAGACTTAACAGGAAAGTCCTTATTTACGCGCAGAAGAATAAAATATATGTGAAGTGGACCGGTTCTGAGAATAAAAGGCCATTTTTCATCAATGCGTCCGATAAACAAGTTGCTTATTCTTCAACCAGAAAGATCCTGTCCTTTGACTTCTTTCCCGGAAGACAGGACTCAATACTTGTCCTGTTAAGTGATTTGGGTCTGTACGCAATTGAGATTGACACACGATTTGGTATTCATAACATCTATAAAATACTATCGAACTGCAACAGATTCGCTGTAGAAGATGTGTATTTGTATTACTTCTCCGGAAAAAATATGTACAGAATTGACCTTGACCCCTGAATTGCCTATTGTCGATCTACAGGCGATATTTTGGCCATTGAAACCAAATATGGACATCATTCTAAGGCCGCTCGCGGTGAGTTCACACTCATTGTCTGCTCCATTGTCACAGATATTATCTTTGGGTCTGATTCCTGATAACCTGCTATAATCATAAGGAGAGGCATATTTGCTCCGTCGGGTTTTTTCAGGACCGGTTTGGTCAAAAATTGAGTATTGCATACTCCGGAAGGAGAAAACATGGAAGAGAAGGAGTTAACGGACAGACACCGCGGGATGTTCGAACAGGCGATACAGGCTCTTGAAAGTATCAGGAAAGGGTTTATGACTCAGGACAGAACAGTCCTGGAACATGGGCAAAATCAGTTTGCTGAAATGCTTTCTTCAAATCTGCCATTTGTCGAACAAATTGCCGCAAAAGTGCACAAAGATGAGATCGACAAACGATTTCTGAGTACACTTATACCTCTCCAGAAAATCGCTTCATCAGTGCGTAGTCTGATCGCAAAGCAGAAAATGCTCCTTTTGCGGGATGTCAGGTTTAACGTAAGATCCGTAACTGAGATAACAGAACTCCTGACGATCATGAAAACACAGTTCAGAGATGCAAGAGATCTCATTGTGGATAAGGACCCTTTTCTCAGAAATGACATAAAAAGGGGAATGGAGAAAATCCTGCAATCAGTCGATAAATACTCATTGACGCACTATGACAGGCTTGTTACCGGCGTCTCGACCCCCAAGGAGTCGTACCTGTATCTCGATATCGTAAATTCCATAAAGCGGATAGCCCAAGAACTTGTAGACTTTTCGGAAAGATTGTAGTCAACTCTAGTCTGTAACATATTCTCTGGTTTACAGGAATGACGTATCTCCGCTTTCTGTAACATTCCCGATACAGGAGATTGAATATGGTGGATAGAAGACTGGAAGTGGACGTCCTTATCATCGGCGGTGGTGTAGCGGGCGTATCTGCTGGCATAACAGCGGCTCGCGGTGGGCTCAGAGTCCTGTTACTCGAAAGCCAGATCTCTCTTGGCGGCCTGGCCACAAACGGCCTGGTAAACGGAGTAGCGGGCATGATCGATGGGAACTGCAGAGAATGGCTAGACAGAATGGACCAGGACGGATATCTATTTAACCGGCCTCATCTGCCGACGTTCGATCCCGAGAAAGCAAAATTGATATTGGAAAGAATACTGCTCGAAGCCGGCGCACGAGTACTCTACGGAATCTACGCTATTGATTCCGTTGTAGAAAATGAGAATATCAAGCACATTGTTTGTCATTCAAAGTCCGGTCGAATGATTGTAGCGGCAAAAATATTTATCGATACCACGGGTGATGCAGATATTGCAGCCTACTCCGGGGTGCCGTATGAGGTGGGGAGCCCGGAATTTGCCGGCCTGAATATGTCCACGACCCTTGCCTTTAGAATGGCTGACGTGAACATGAAAGAGTATCAGAAGGCGGTCGCTGTCTGGACCGCCAACGAGACAGCGGGAAACAGGGTCCCAGCAAAGATTTCGATCATAACGGAATTGCAGGAAAAGGCTGTTAAAAACGGAGATCTGCCGTTCTTCGTCTTCCCAACTGCTCTGATATATAAAGTGCCCGGGACTTCTGACGAGACTGCTGATATCACCGTCATAACGACCCATAGTTTCCATACGCACAATCTGGATGTAGAGGATTTTACACGCCAGATTATTGAACAGCATCAACAGATAATCTGGGTAGAAAACTTCTTTAGAAAATATCTTGCGGGATTCAAAAACGCGCGCCTGACAGGCCTCGCATCTCTGCACGGGGTTCGTGATTCGCGACGTGTTGTGGGTGAGTACGTGCTCAAAGATGAAGATATCGCCTGCGGTACTAAATTCGAGGACGGCATAGCACGCTTTCCTGAATTCTTTGATACCCACCATCCAACCAGTGCCACAGTAGGTTTCGTGAGACATGTTCACATAAAAGAAAAGAAGGGTTCAGCAATATGCAGGCCGGCGCAATGTACGGGGGATATGCATCCATTTGTGAGGCCTTCAGGCATTGAAGCGAGACATAACCCGAAAGACTATTGCGAAATTCCGTACAGATCCCTTGTGCCTTTGCGTATCAATAATCTACTGGTAGCCGGCAGATGTGTATCGGCCGAGTTTAATGCCGTAGCAGCCGTACGGGTCATTGCTCCTGCTATGAGTACAGGCCAGGCTGCCGCAACAGCTACCCTGCTTTGTCTTAAAGGGGGTATTATTCCCAGAAGTCTGGATGGAAAACTTGTGAGGAGGGCAATGATCGAGCAAGGTGTTGCCCTCGACAGGGAACCGGAAGGACACTGGGCTGAAGTAAGAAAAGCAGAAGGACAATTCATAGTGGCTGCGGGAGATATGGCAGCGATACTGACATCCGACGGAATTAAACGGTGAAGACTATTAAGTACAAATGTTGGATGTCTCCTCATCTGTTCTACGGTTCAACAATACCTCTCCAGTCAATGGCCCGTGATCCATACGTGCTATCCAGAATCATGTCCCTGTTTGCCGCTTGCAAGATTCACTGGCAATTCTAAAGGATATGTGCTATATTAGTGCAATGAAGTTTCGGAGCTCCCGTTAGTTGCATTCACAGAAAGTAAGTATTTTTTTGTTGTATCTTCGTAACTCGGTTCCTTATCCTTCAAAATTCTAATCAAGAGGTATGTCGATATGGCAAAAGGTACAGTGAAGTGGTTTAATGAATCAAAGGGTTTTGGTTTTCTCACAACAGAAGATGGCGGAGATGTATTTGTCCACTATTCATCAATTCAGGACAGCGGTTTCAAGTCTTTAACTGAAGGTGAGAGTGTTAGCTTTGACGTTGTGAAAGGACCGAAGGGCCCTGCCGCAGCAAACGTTAAAAAAGGCTAATGAACGGAAAAAAAGAGTAACCACGCTGAGGCAGGCCTTCATGGGCCTGCCTTTTTTTAAATCAAAGTAACGATCCCCCGGCTGCCCAACGGCATGTATGCTCACTCCTGAGGACTCCGCTTGACCAAAAACATCAGTTCCCTATAATGAGGGGATGTTGGCATAAGCAGAGATTGCCCTGGAGATACCATCAACCCATAACTGTGGAGAATGAGATGGACAAGCGCGATTATCAACTTCATGAGGCTGCCCGCGCATGAGCTGAGCGACCGTTCACACAAACGAATAAGAGTAAGGACAAGCGGCAGGCCTTCCCTGCCGCTTCTGAATGACTATATCTATTTCCTCATTGATCTTTGAAATACGGAATCGGCCCGTGCCGCTTTCTCGTCCGCAATCTTCTCTCGTTCTTCTGCCCTCCTTACTGCGTCCTCTGCTCGCGCAGCCGCTTCATTTGCCTTGAATGTTGCCTGGTCGGCTACTGTTTTAGCGGCCTGAGCATCCTGCGCAGCCTGATCCACCTTCGAACCGATTACTCTCTCCTGTTCCTGTACCTGAGCGAGGTCTCCTTTGGTTGCGCAGGCACCGATAACAGCGGCGAGAACAACCATTACTACGATCATCAGAAGACTCTTCATATGTGTCACCTCCTTTCTTTTCGTTTGCTGTTCATTCCAATTTCTATTATGATGTTTATGGCTTCGCGGGTTTGTTTCTGCAATAGGAATGCCAGCAATGTTGTTATTATGCAGCCTGAACGGGAGCGCCCGGTCATGGGATCTGAAATCGGGGACGTATTGACAGTGTAGGAATGTTCATACACAGTCTTGAAAAGAGTGTAGGAAAAGAATAGAACCGGGTATGTGACAGACGCGTGCATTTAGGGTGATGTGAATCACTGACAACTTTATACGCCTGAGCGATAATACGGGCTATTCAATAAAATAAAGAAGGGAAAAAATAGAGAACGGAATGCGTTTTTCAGACGAGACTAATGTGGCACTGTTCGTGCATCCCCGCCTGCATCACTATCTCTCCGTAACCGTGCTGAGGGATAGCCTGAGTATTAGAGGTTCATTTCCTTTTCATGCGTGCATAAGGCTGGTAGCGATCTGTATTATTCTCTCATTGTTTACCGGATGTGCTGTACTGATAAAGGACATCCGGGAGCCATCAGCGAGTGTGCCCGATTATCCGGATACATTGCTGGAACGAAATGATTTTGTCATTGCTCAAGATGTTGATGTTATCGGGAGATTAGCGGTAATGAGACTCGAGCCCGGAGATACGCTTCCTGATGTGGCACGGCATTTCAGTCTGGGGCTGAATGCCATTAGCTCAGTCAATCCGGGAACTGATGTGTGGGTGCCTGAGTCCGGAAAACGGATTGTGCTTCCTCTCAGCTTTATCCTGCCGGAAGCTCCCCGAAAAGGCATAATAATTAATCTTGCTGCCATGAGATTGTTCTATTTCAAGCAGAATGCGAAGATCCAGACAGTATTGACATATCCCATCGGAGTCGGCACTGTTGAACGACCCTCTCCAATGGGACAGATGTACGTAGACAGGAAAATGTTCAGACCGACATGGTTCGTGCCGGCTTCCATCGCGGAAGACCATAGGAAGAAAGGCGACCCTCTGCCTGCTAAAGTGCCTCCGGGACCCCTGAATCCTCTCGGAGAGCATGCCTTGTACCTGAGCAAGTCAGGATACCTTATTCATGGGACGAACAAGCCTGCAAGCATCGGTCTGCGTGCAACGAACGGCTGTATACGACTATATCCTGAAGATATCAAGAGACTATTTGAGACGACACCGGTAAAGACTCCCGTAACAATTGTTAATAAGCCGTATTTAATAGGCAGGGCGGGTGAGGTTACTTATCTGGAGGCACACACGCCGTTCGAGGAGTCCGGTACAGAAGAACTGGAAAGGGTTTATTTGAAACTAAAAAGCATTGAAGCGCGATCGGGTCGTATGTTCGACTGGAAGAGAATCAATCAAATAGTCAAAGAGGCCAGGGGGATCCCGGTTCTACTGTTCTTTGAAGGAGACGCCGGCAAGGGAGTGACAGAGACGATTGAAATCCGGCACCCCCGAATGTTATATGGCAGACCGGAAGTACCTGAATTAAGGTCGGACTCCTGGTATGTGCTCGCAGCAAGTGTGCGTGACAAAACAGATGCAATGCGTTTAGCAGCCATTATTAACCATCAGGGCCCGCAGATTCCCGCCAGGGTTTTATCCAGAGGCGACAATCATCGCGTACTTGCAGGTCCTTTTCAGAATAGTGGTGAAGCGAGAGAAACAGTGAAACGCTTGAGGATTGACCTTGAAATCGACGGTGTGCTTGTTGAGCCGTTTAACCAGACTGGAGAACGTTGACGAAGATACGGGCAGGTGTGTATTCAGGTTGCAGAAAAAAGCAATAGAGGAGGTCAATGATGGGAAACAAGAAGATTGCATTTTTGGTACTCGTGTTGGTTCTAAGCGGTTTTGTAAGTGGCTGCGCTACGAAAGGTGACCTGGAGCAGGTGCAGGCACAGGAAAGGCTGATAGGTGCAAAAGCCGACCAGGCCTCGCAGGATGCACAGGCAGCTAAGACAGCAGCCGACCAGGCCACATTGAAGGCAAATGAAGCGGCTGCAAGGGCTGAAGCGGCTATTCAGAGGGCGGAAGAGAGGGAGAAAATCGCGGATGAAAAGGCGCGACAGGCTGATGCAGTATTCCAGAGGTCTATGAGAAAGTAGACAATTGTGCTCGAAACCGAAGTACCCCTTCTATTCTGCTTCGAGCACAACAATCCGGCAGTCTTGTGAGTAATACGGAAGTCAAAATGAGCTCATTTCTGGGTAAAGCCGCACGACGCGTTGTAATTACTGTCTGCATTACGGCAATGTGCTTTTGTTGCGGCTGTAGTCATATCGACGAAGGGTCCCGGGTCCAATCAACATCCAGAGAATTGAACGATCTGTTTAACCAGGGCAACTACGGGGCCTTGCTTACCCGGTACGAACAGGTCCTTGAAAAGAGCCCGTCGGCCGCTGACATAACTCTCTTCGAAATGGGTATCATCTACTCATATCCGAAAAACCAGAACAAAGATTACCAGAAGTCTCTCTCCTGTTTCGAAAAGCTAATCAGACAATATCCGGAAAGCGTTTACAGGCGTGACAGCGAGATGATGATGTTTCAGATTAGCAACGTGATCTTGAAGGACAAGACAATAGCTGATCAACAGAAGCAGTTGGAACGGTTCACGCAGGAGGTGAAAAGCAAAGAAGCCGAAATCGATGTACTGAAAAAGACGATCGAAGTACTGGAGCAAAGAACCTTCTCGTTTAGAAAGGAACCCGCCGACAAAATCCTGATTGAAAAGAAGGAGAGGAGATTGACCCTGCTTTCCGGGAACGAGGTGATCAAGGTATACAAGATTGCCCTTGGGGGAAACCCCGTAGGCCCAAAAGAAAGACAGGGAGATAATAAAACACCCGAAGGCATGTATGTAATCGATTACAGAAACAGAGACAGCCAGTACCATCTCTCACTGCATATTTCCTATCCGAATGAAAAAGATAAGAAAAGGGCGAGAGAGCTCGGTGTCAACCCTGGCGGAGATATCATGATCCATGGAATCAAGAATGGTTTTTCATGGGTCGGCAATGCGCATTCCGAAATTGACTGGACAAAAGGGTGCATAGCCGTCACCGACGAAGAAATAGAAGAAATTGACAGGCTTGTGCCGCGAGGGACTCTTGTCGAGATAAGACCTTAATCCGGTGTCTGGGAATTTCACATAACACATCCGTTTCTTCTTGCCAATTACAGGTTTCGGTGACGCATATCACACTTGAATTGTGAAAATTGTGCGATACATATCATTGAAGCGATTTGATCAATCCAGGAGAGCGTGATGAGCTATCTATACCCTACCGCCTATTATCACAAGGCTGCTTTTGGCCTGCCAACGTATGAGTTGCGCGAAAATAGAGTTTTTCCTACGATCCACAATCAGCGTGATGCTTACGGTCTTCCAACGTATGAGGTGAGGGGATCTCAACTATATCCGACCGTTTATAATGTGCGCCATCCGGGTAAACTGCCTGCTTATGAGATCCGTGACTCACAGGTGTATCCCACCGTGCATAATCAGGAAGACTCCTTTGGTGTCCCCGCGTTCGATATCCGTTGACAGCATGTCCGAGGATGTACCATAGAATACCTCATACACAGGATAGAATTTAACGCAACCTAATCCTCAAGACCGTTCCTTCGAGGTACTTCAAAACCGGAATAATGTCAAAAAGAGGCCACCCGATGGCTCCGGTACTTCCAAACAGCAGTGAACTGATACGACATACATCTCTCCATCTCCGCCTCCCGACTTTATAATCGGCCCGGGAGCAATCCAGCCCCTGACCTGGGTGATTGTGGTAAAATATAGAGGGGAATGGTATAGAACAGTAGTGAGAGCTAAGGGGAGAATATGACAATCAAGCATGGGAATGATATTTCGAATTCCGAAATCACACCGCGGGAGCTTTACCTGACCAGAAGGGAGTTTATTAGATCGGCAGCAGCTGTCGGAGTTCTTGCGGTTATCCGGCCTGGTCTAGCCGAAAGTGTGGCGGACACAAAACTGAATATTATCAGAAAGGAAGAGATGGCCGGTGGAGAAAGGTTGACAAGCTTCTCAAAGGCGACCACGTATACGAATTTCTATGAATTTTCGGTGGACAAAAACGATGTCGCAAAAGTAAGTAGAAACTTCAAGGCCCGACCATGGAGTGTAGCGGTTGACGGGCTCGTAAGTAAACCAAGAGTATTTGACGTCGATGAGTTAATCAAGCTCTTTCCTCTTGAGCAGAGAATTTATCGTTTCCGGTGTGTGGAAGGCTGGTCAATGGTGATCCCGTGGGTGGGATTCGCACTTGCTGATCTTGTGAAGAGAACAGAGCCCGCATCGAATGCAAAATTTGTAGAATTCACGAGCCTCAACGACGCAAAACGAATGCCGGGGCAAAAGTACGAAATTCTGGATTGGCCTTACACGGAAGGATTGAGAATAGATGAAGCCTTAAATCCTCTCACGCTCCTGACTGCAGGGATGTATGGAGAGGTTTTACCGAACCAGAATGGCGCTCCACTGAGGCTCGTGGTTCCATGGAAATACGGTTTTAAGTCAATAAAGTCGATAGTGCGCATTCGCTTTGTTGAACAAATGCCCAGGACCTCCTGGATGAAATCCAATCCGACCGAATACGGTTTCTACGCGAATGTAAACCCGAATGTTGATCATCCGAGATGGAGTCAGGCAGAGGAAACAAGAATCGGTGAACAGGGAAAGCGCAAAACCCTTATGTATAACGGGTACCAGAAGGAAGTGGCTCACCTGTACAAGGACATGGACCTCAAAAGATACTTCTGAGACAAAGAAGAAAATTGATGGAAGAAGGATGTCTGCTTTGCCGGGGTGATAGGACGCCGGTTGCATTTTTTATTCTGTAAGGGCATAATCGATAGACAATGGACGTTCCTGTCTATATGATTCAAAAAGCAGAGATTGATACCTTGCGCGATTTGTCTTCTGAGGACCTTTGGACAAACGCTCAGTACCTAGCAATCAGCCATTTCAGACCTGAAAGCACATCACACCGGCCTGCGACGAAATGTGTACTGCTCTACGACGATGAACGCATGTACGGATCATTTGTAGTCGAAGACCGCTATGTCCGTTGCGTGAATATAACCAATCAATCACCAGTGTATGACGACAGTTGTGTTGAGCTTTTCTTGCAGCCGTTACCGGACAGGGGCTACTTTAATTTCGAATTCAACTGCGGTGGGGCCATTCTTTCATCGTATATAACAGACCCGGCGAAGAAAGATGGAAAGGTCATCAGTGCTGTTCCGCTTACTGAGAATGAGATTTCTGAGATCGAAATCCAAAGCAGTCTGCCGGGGAGTACCAACCCTGAAATAACCGGCAGGATTACCTGGACACTCAGATTTTCAATACCTCTCAGATTATTCGAACAGTATATCGGTAAGCTTGACAAAGAGGAGCGTAGGGAATGGAGGGGTAATCTCTATAAGTGCGGAAACAAGACCTCACACCCGCACTGGGCGTCGTGGGCGCCACTCAGGGACAGAAACTACCACGCGCCGTGGGATTTCGGTATACTGCGATTCGAAGAGAAACGGCAAATCACAAATCCGGCTTTGTAGATCGCAAACAAGCAAAATGGCAAAGGATGTTTCGGGGTTCAATATTAAATGTTCAACGCTCGAAGTTGTAAAGAGATACAGGAAACGGAATCTGTTTGGGAAGCTGGAATCAATAAGCTGAATTCCGGCAATAACCTGGAGTTCAGCGCACATAATAGATTGTGATATAATGATGTCGGAGGCGAAATGGAAAGCAAAGAATTCGAGTGCAGTGACTGCGGCCGTGCTTTTCGCCTGCGGGATACGGAGCGGCCGGCATGTCCAAGCTGTGAAAGCGAAAACATACGGCCCAGGAAAGCAAAACCGTTGCCTTCCTGGGTTTTGTTCAAGGCGAAAGAGACTTCCGGCTGAAAATAGAATTGGAATGGTGGAGCTATTCCAATAAACTGAATAAGTTAGTCTGTGCGCTAGAATTGACGAGACTGTTGATTTTGGCTTGGGTTTATGGACTAAATCATGCTCACACATCGAAGAGTCGAGGATGCTCGAAGGTCAAGACTGATCGATGCTTCATTCCGCGACGATATACTCTGTGGGTTCCCGGTGGTCGTAGAACTTCCAGTTCTCGATTGTCCTGGCATCGATGACTTTGAAATTCTTTCTGATCGCCGTGTTCAGATTGTTAGAAATGCGGGCGTGTAGGCTTATTTTCGAGATGCCTTTGTTCTTCATCTCCACTTTAAGTACCGAAAGCATCTTCAAGAGTCCTTTTTTCCCACGATACGACGGCAGAATGGCTATATTTTCTATGTAGTATCCGGAGGGATCTTCCTTAATCTCCGGGTCCTCAGCCTTCAGTTCTTCAACCGCCTCATTCTGAGGTATTGCAACGAGCAATCCTACATTTTTACCGGCATCGTCTAAGACGATAAGCACAGAGCTCTTGTCCCTGAGTTTTCGATTATAATACTCGGCCGGATCGCTGCACCCCCATCCGGAGGGATATGAAGTCCGGCTTACTTCAATCACATCTCTCAGGATCGTATCTGTGATAACATCAACCGTGCGGGCCCGTAACATTCCGACTTTAAACTAACATACATAGACAGCTTGTGTCATGAAAATGTTCTTTGTCTGGAGTCGCTAATTTCTTCTCAGAAGGATGTTCTCCCTCTGGTGCTCGAGAACGTTCTTGATGAATGATTTAAATTCCACGTAATCCGTTGACGGAATCCTTTTCTTTTTCAAAACGAAATGGCTTTTGATCTGAATTGAGTTCTCAGATGTGCTCACGGTAGACGTGTATTCGCCGAAGCGGGTTTGTAGTGTTCGTGATTCAGGGAGATATTGCACAGCAATACCTTCGGGCAGCCTCACCGTGATGTCAGTGAATGTGTTGATCAGTCTCGCAATTTCGATATCCGTCTTCCTGGTGTTTGTCGAAATCATTATCGAAAGAGTATTATCACTGCTCCCGGGAGTAAGACCTTGAATCGTATAGAAGTCTCCCATCTTCTTAAGCGCATTCTCAACTACCATAGTCAGGTCCGTAACAAGCTGCTCTCTTTCTTTATCATGGCCTTTTTTCACATCTATAGATTCGACATTAGTTTCACCAAAACGTGATGACATAAGACGGGCCATGTTTTGCTTGATCTTATCTGTGGATACCCCCTCAAACGCTCTTGCGAGATCGCTGCTGCCGTCAACCACCGTCCTAAGGGTGATTCTGGCCTTGCTCAAACTCATGATTTCCATTCTGATGGATGCATTTTGAGCTTCTTTGTCAGGGCCATCTGCGGGGATCAGAACAAAATCCCCCCCATCTTCTCTTATAACCAGGCCATTGCGATGTTCGAGGTACTGCGGTGTATATCCGTATGGTGTTGTTGCGCTCGTGGGGTCAAGAAACCTGTAAAAGCCTCTATATGGGATCGCGACGATGGCATGATTAAATGCCCTCGGAGTGGCTTCGGATTTATCAATAAGTGTCCTGGTATTCACAAGACAAATGTAAGAACGGATGCCGATACTTTTCAATAGCGAAATAAGCAGCGTCGATTTGTCCTTGCAGTCCCCGTACTGGTTCTTGAAAGTCGCAGTTGCCGCATGAGGTATTAACCTGTGCTGGTCAAGTGTAATTGAAACATATCTGATGTTTCTCACATAATCATACAATGCTTTGATCTTCTCCGGTTCATTCTTCATGCCTAGCGTCAGATCACGGGCTTTTGCCACGATATTGTGGTCAGGATTCACCATCTCTGCCGATTTACTATGGTACCATTGCGCTATACTGTTCCATGTTGATGGTGTAAGAAAAGAAACATACTTTGAATTTTCAGGCAGCGGAACACTGAACAGTTCTCTCTCTTCCGGTCTGAGATTTGTGAACCTATATATGTATACGCCGTTTCCATTTTCAAGCCTATATTCCTTTCTTTGAATGTCGGCGGTACTCTTTTTGAGCCTGTCGCTTATTATGACGGGAGTCCCTGATTCTATTTCGATCACCGAAATACTTTCTTTGACTGGTCTGCTGACACTCATACTGATATTTTCGTGAATGAATCCACTTTCTTCGGTAGGTCTTGACGTTTTTCTATAAGCTATCCTTACGACTGCACCGTCTTCCAGACCTTTTATACTAAGACTCTTTACTTTCAAATCTGAGTACACGAGGCCTGTAAAAGGCGATTTCTCAATCACTGCCGTAATGTCAGATTCGGTTTCTGCCCCGGAGTGTGTGTAGACTGCCGCCTTCAGAATGGAAGCGCTTTCCCGTGAACTGTCGAATATGATATTCGGTTCACCGATCACCTGCTTCACGTCCGGGGAATTTGCCTTCTGCGCTATATCGTAATATGTGTCTGTACTTCCATCTCTATGAATGTACGAATATGTATGACTGTAGACTACTTCTGATTTGAACCCTTCTTTAAGGGTATTCGGCTCGTTCAGATTCTTTCTTATCAACTGTCTTTTGTTTTCTTCACTGAATTCTTTATAGACATCCTTGAATTTAGCTTCTGTGAAACCTGACATATCGTAACCGTAGGTCGTCGTTCCGGCAAAAAATACGAGCCACAGAGAGACACAGATGGACGCCGTTACAAACCTCATTGTTGAACGCCCGGGACTCATCAAAGAACATCGTCTCATTGCCATGGATACCTTCACCTGCCGGATTTGACATTTACGCGAGAGCAGAGCCAATTCTCTATTCTCCTATTTTCCCGTGTTGTTTGCAAATTCCTGCAAGCCTACCAGAGTCTTTCGCCTCATTCGGCAGAATGGAAACGGAGTTATATACTTTGTATCGGCGCCTGATGACACTTGACTCACGACACCGGTAAAAGTAGAATAATCACGTCTGTCGTCCTCAATGAGGGAATCTCGAAATCGTGGAGATAACCTGCATCATCGATCTGGAACAGACGAAAGTGGTGAAACATGACAAAATTATCATGCCCGGTATCGGGCAAGGCGTGTATTGAATGCGGGCTTTTCAGAGGCCGCCATGTTCATTGTTCTTTTTTCAAGAGAAATCTTGAGATAGACCTGCCGCTCGAGGAAATTGAGCGACGGCGCAGAGAGTCAGAGAAGGAGCTTACTGCGGAAAGGGTCTGGGATATAATGAGGACGCCGAAGAAGAAATAACTATTTCCAATTTATCTGAAGGACATGGACCGGGTACAGAAATCTCAATAACGTTCTCCCGGAGCTTCCAGACTCAGGGAAGCTATGCCAGGGATGATTCGATTCTCCGTTCCAGTTCTCTTCTCGATAGCGCACCTACTGCTTTATCGGTGACAGCACCGTTCCGGTAAAAATAGATCGCCGGTACCCCACGAATATTGTGCTGTGCGGCAGTCCTCGGGGACTTGTCGACATTCACCCGTACGAACTTCACCTTACCTGAGTACCTGGAGGCCAGTTCATCCAGAACCGGTGCCTGAGAGCGGCAGTGGCCTCACCAAGGTGCTGTGAATTCTACGAGGACAGGTCCGGCAAAATTGATTACCTCCGATGCAAAATTGCTGTCAGAGATCTCAACAGGCCCGTTATCATGAGACGGGGGCATCGGGAGCCTGTTTCCACACCTTCCACAGATACCCTGTTTAGCTACCTTGCCAGCCGGGATCCTGTTTTTTGTTCCGCAATTGGGGCACCGTATTATTATGCCTTCATCCATGATCACGTCCTGTTTTTCATGTCCACCATTAAATATAAAACTTTTTTCTCTATTTTCAACTACAAGGTGCCGGGACTGTAAGTAGACTCTATTGTGTGCTGTCTCTTTTGGCAGGTATGGATACGGCGATCTATTCAGGATACCGCTTTATCCGTTCAATGGAAATCACTTCCGTCTGAGTCTTAAGGCAATACCTGTCTCTCATTGATTGAGCTGTTTCTTCCTGCGTTGCTTTCATTTCTTTGGTAAGCCCCAACGGGGCGGCAACGTAAGGGGCGACAGTTTTCAAAAGATCATTCACTTTGTCTATTCCTGTTGAAGCGTCGGAATTCAATGATATTGACTTTAGAGCTCCATTCTCATGAAACTCAATCTTAAATTCGCCTTTTCCAAGGAGCGCCGGTTCGAAGGCGACATAACTCTGTTCACCAAGGGCCTGATACTGAAATGTCGTATTTAAAGAAGGCTTACAGAATTCTTCGAATTCCTTCTTCCGCGGATCCACCATGTAACTTGTTCGCTCTGTGACCTTCACGAGTGTGGGTGTGTTAATGGGGATTCCTACAGATACGTTTTGTTTCGCGTCAAACGTTTTCAGCGAAGATGAGCACCCGGAGAAAAATACCAATATCAGACTCAGAGTTATAGACACGGCCTGCAGCTTCTTCATAATTGTGCTCCTGTACGAAGTAATTGTTTTGTTATGGACAAAGGTGACAGAAAATCCTATTTTCTCACGTACGTACGATCATTTCAATAGTATCCTTAGAATGCATGTTGATTTGTTCATTCTCCCTTTTTTCCACCGTACCGATTCTATGAGGCGTGCCTTAAACTTTGAAGTCTCCGAAGCGCCACATTCACAAAAGCGGTTATATCGACAGGAAAGTGAATGGAAATGCGATTTCCATCTTCGACTGCTTCTTGATGGACAAATTCGACCCCCGCGTTTATCACATCCTGTATGCTCGGCTTCGCCGGCTATTCTCCATTCTCAAAGGACGCCAACGGTAATAAGCAGCTGAGGTCTGTGACAGATCACAAACACAGGTTTTCTGCTCTTCACGAATTCTCCGGTAAAAGAGCATAGCGTTGGAATCTGCCCTGAGATGGTCGGGTGAAAATCGTCTCTGACTGTTGTTCTGTCTGTCCCGCAGCCGAACTGGATCAAAAGGTAGGAAGTACCCTGCTGCAGGACTGAAAGATATGCAGGCTACACCCTTCATTGCGGAGGTGCCAAATATTCAACTGACGGCTAACCTGTCGTTATTGCAGCTAACGTGAATAGGGGTACAAATGGTACGCTTATTGCGACATTATGATCGTTGTCTAACTGTAATGGTAAGAGAGGGAGGTCCACGTGGTCGGTATGTTTAAGAATTCCCAGCTTTATCTTGAATTGAGGCCACACTGCCCGAAGTGTAAGAAAGAATTCATGATGGATCTGAAGAAATTCCAGCCGGGACGGACACATGTGTGTCACTGTTGTGGAATGGTAACTCAATTTGATTCGCAGCTTGCGGAACACGTCCAAAAACTAATCCATGATTTCGAAGCATCGGTGTGCTCAGTTTATGCGAGTATCGGCTCAGCCAAAATGAAATAAGCATGTTGTACATGCGATGAATCCGGCGAGTTGTTCCGGACTTTGCCGGATTCATAGACATCCCGGGTTTCTTAAGACCGGTTGCTTAGTTGCTCTACTACTGAACCCTGAAATGGTCAGGCTTTCCGTTGTTTAGAGAGTTCTTGATCAAGACTCTACAAAGATCATACATTACCTTAAAGGGCTGAATATCTGTCAGACTATCGACAAATCGTGCACCCTCCATTGCTATTTCATCGGCCTTCATGCCGCTTTCCAGCCGCTCTTTGATGGAGTTATGATACGTTTCTGTTGCCTTCATGGCTTTCATGAGGTGAGCATCAACTTCGCCGAAAGGAATCAGACCATTATGGCTAAGCACTGCCATGTTTGCTTTCAAGGCAAGAAGTTTACGTATGCTGTCACAGTACTCATCGAGAGAACTGAAATAATTCGGCCAGATTGTGTTTTTCTCCGGTACGCAGAATCCGGTGCTGTCGCCAAGTGCGAGAATTCTCTTGCTCTCCTCGAAGAAGCAAAGGTGACAGGGTGAATGCCCCGGAGTTTCGTAAACACTCCACATGACGCCATCACCAAGATCTATGCGATCCCCTTCACCGATGGTCCTATCAACATTAAAAGAATATGTCTCCACGCGCCCCGGCAATGATTTGATGATAGACTTCGCCTTCATTAATTGAGCTATTCCAAGATCCGTCAATAAAAATTCACGGAAAAGTTCCGTTTTTTTCAGGGTCTTGGCACCCGTGGCACTGGACAGGAGTTTTATGTGAGGCCAATGGTTCTGAAAATGCGGAACCGCACCTATGTGGTCAGGGTGTGTGTGCGTCAATGCAATATACTTGATTCGTCCGGGGTCAACTCCCAATTTCAAAATCTGCTCCACCATAATCGAGAAGGTGGCACCCGTGCCGCCTTCGATCAAAAGGCCGTCCCTACCTAAAGAAAGATAGGAGGGAAAATCGGGCGTCCCTAATTGGTAGAATCCGGAAGCCAACTCAATGGGTTCGTGATGCCTGGTATTCATGATTTCTTTCTCCTTCAACTGGTTTCCTCTTTCATGAGGCTTTTGAGCCCTACTGATAAAAAAAGCCACGGAAAACTCCCGTGGCCTCGAAATAAAAAAGCCATGGGAAGCTTTTAGGCTCACCCATGGCTTTGCTCTATACCGTCAGGCTAGAGGCATGGGTGAACCCTCCTAAAGCTAAAAAAGAAGAAATTATTTAACTGGTTCATCATTGCCTCAGCAATAATCTCCACCATTTTTGCCGTAATGTCAAGCTAAATATTCGCGATCTAGCCCCGAGATTCCTCTGGCCGTTGCGGCAGACTGAGGAGACATCGAAAGCGTGAGATTGTTACTTTCAAGAGGCGTTTCACCCGATGTGCCCGTGGACGAGGCACCGCCATTGTACTATGCGCTTAAAACCAAACACTATGAGATCGCGCGGCTACTGATAATCGCGAATTGCGATCTCAAACGCATCTATTGCCCGGCTGATAAAGGCTACACGATGGGCGATCTCACGATCTGGGCAAAGAGGCTGGAGCTCGCCAAAATCATCAGACTCAGCGGCGGAGTTTTCACCATATCAGAGTGATGGTCGGAAAGGTGTTTGGTGTTCCGTGTCTGGTGTAAGAACCTCAATACCCCATTTCCTGGTTACCACGATTCACGAATTTCCGGTCCGGGGTATCTACTCGAATTCTTCAAACTCTTCCGCTGAATAGAAAAGGTACATTTCTTTTACCCGTTCCCCATCTATGTCACCGCTGAGTATCGATTTTTCGGCGTTCAGCCGGAAAATATTCGCCTGCCTTTCGAATTCCTCGAGTCTTTCGACAATTCCATTCTTGCGAATCATTGCCTTTACAGCATGGAACAACACATCACTGCCGTATATAAACACTCCTTCCTGGAGGATCTTCATTGCGACCATATGGCTGAATTGATCAAATCGGACCTGTTCTTTTATGAGACTTAGCCGTTTAATCTTGTAATCCACTTCTTCATTGATGGATGGATTTATAAGCATCCTGTACTTTTTCTGATAGATGATCTGGTCGAGGAGGTTCATGGAATCATCCGGAAACTCATCACTAACGATCGCAACAAGATCGATATCAGATCCTTTCACCAGTTTTCCGGTACTTCGCTCGGGTCGGAGAACATCGTGCGCCATATCGTAAACGATGTCTCCGGCGATTATAAAGCAGACCGGATCTTGCGGGGGCTTATTCCTACAGAATTCGTCCATAATCTCGGATACCATCTGTCGGGCGAGTTCAAGTTTGAAACGACTTATTTCCCGGATACGAGTGGTTACTTCCACACATTTCAGGTCCAGGGATGCCGTGTCTTCCGCAAGTCCCACCACAGAGTAGGTGAAGAATTCCCTGAGAATAGAAGGAGAGAGCCTGGCGTATCCCTCTACGTGACGATCCAACCTTAGGTATCTCCTGCCCAGGTTTTTTGTTTTGAGTCGCGGCGAAGTGTTACATATCTTCCAGATCTGCAGACTATCTATATCGATTTCCTTCTTAATTTCAAGGCCGGTGAGTGGGCCTTTGAGCTTTATGAGATCAAATATAACGTCCTGTTCTCTTTCTGGCATTGGGGTCAATCTACGTCCTGTCCTCGAGAGATATCTTCCTGCCCTTCAATTCTCCGGCACGGGAAAGCAAATCACGGGCCGCGATCTTGTCGAGCACGTACACAAGGTTACCACCCTCAGCGGCGTACTTCTGCCCGTAGGAAATCGGGACTTCCGGAGTCATTCCGGACAGAAGTGAGCGGGTGACGGATTCAGCTTTTCTTTCACCATTCGCGAGAAGCACCACAGTGCCGGCCTTATAGACAAGCTCTGCCCCCATCGAAATAGCATAGTTCGGACAATCTTTTGCGGATGGGAAATGACCATCGATCACGGAATTCTTGATCGTATTATTGTCCAGCTTAACCAGCATTACCGAACTTCCCCTGAAAGGTATACCTGCTTCATGGAACGCCACGTGTCCGCGCCCTCCTACCCCGATCACCTGTAGATCAATTCCTCCGGCCTTCTTGATCTTGTTTGTATAACCGTCCAACACAATCTTTTTTACCCACGCAAGGTATTTTGATTCCGCTCGTGATTTGATCGAAATGGATTTCCCTGCATCTGTTCCCATATATGTCCAGTCGGATGGATACTTTTTCAATTCATTAATGAGGGTTTTTTGATCTATGAGTGATCCGTATGGCACATTTGTCTCTGTAAACTTCCTAGTTAACAAACTAAAGAATTCCTGAATCATGAAATAGCAATAACTTTCCGGGTGGACGACGCGCTGTTGAGCGTTTTCTCCGGGGAGTCCAACGTACTCATCAAGGTTGAAACTCCTGATACGTCCGCTGTCGAACACGCCATCATTGGCTGCCTGCGCCAGATGTTTGTACATACCCGTCGGCGAATTTCCTGTCGCAAGACCTAAAATAACCTCTTTCTTTTTTCGCGAGAGCTCAACAATCCTTTTCGTCACAATATCCGATGCAACTTTGCTCATGTCGTCAAAATTATTTGTAACAACTACTCTTACGGGCATCTGTGCCCTCCTTAGGCCGTTATTAACAACGCTGGTAATTCGGACCTTCCTGATTCTATTTCAACCGAGTACGCTCTTTACCTTATCTGCAATCTCTATGCAATATTTCTCCGTTACCGTGTCCGACGGTCCTTCAACCATTACTCTGCACATGTTCTGAGTACCGGAGTATCGGACGAGCACCCTTCCTTCCTCGCCCAGTTCTTTTTCTATTCTCTCGATTACCTCCACAACTTCAGGCACTGCGGAGATCTCCGGTTTGCTCTTTACATCGACGTTGACCAGTTTTTGCGGAAAAATGTCCATCCATTTTGCAAGTTCCGACAGGGGTTTGCCGGTTCTGACCATTGCCGCGAGCAGTTGCATCGCGGTTACGATACCGTCTCCCGTAGTATGATGGTCAAGGAATATCATGTGGCCCGATTCTTCTCCGCCAATCACGCTGCCGAGCTTCTGCATATCTTCCAAGACGTACCTGTCGCCCACCTTTGAAGCGTGATACTTGAACCCATACTTCTTACACGCAACCCTTAAACCCAGGTTACTCATGACTGTACTTACGAGCAGATCATTTTTTAATTTCCCCTGTTCCTTCAGTATCCTCGCACAAATGAGCAGGATCTGATCGCCGGTGATTTCCTGCCCGTTTTCGTCAACGGCAATCAGCCGGTCGCCGTCTCCATCGAAAGCAAGGCCGATCGCGGCGCCGCTCTCAAGCACACGCTTCCTCAGGTCATCTGTATGCTGAGAACCGCACTTGTCATTGATATTGATGCCATTGGGGCTGTTATGGATTACTTCGACGTTTGCTCCGAGTTCCCAGAAACACTCCGGTGCAACCTTATATGTGGCGCCGTTTGCTGTATCGAGAACAATCTTCATCCCTTCAATGGATAACTCTCTGGGGAATGTATTCTTCAGGAAGACAATATAACGTCCATGAACGTCTTCCAGGCGGTATGCCTGACCCATGTCTTTGACGGCAGGTACAAGGCTGTGAAGGGTGTTGCTCAGCATCAGGTCTTCAATGGCTTCTTCCTGTTCATCAGACAGTTTGTAACCGCTGCCGGAGAAAATCTTGATACCGTTATCCTGGTAAGGATTGTGCGATGCCGAAATGACTATGCCTGCGTCGGCACGCATACTCTGTGCTACAAACGAAATTCCAGGGGTCGGTAGAACCCCGAGAAGATATGGATTGCCGCCCATTGATGTGATACCGGATTCGAGAGAACTTTCCAGCATGTACCCTGAGATTCTGGTATCTTTACCGATCACGATACGTGGACGCTCGCGTCCGTTTCTCAGTATATATACGACGGCCTGCCCGAGTGCAAAGGCTATCTCCGCATTCATCGGATACCGGTTGGCCTCACCTCTAACTCCATCAGTTCCGAACAGCTTACCCATGAAAATCCTCCTTATCTAGATTGTAGTTCAGCTAATTCATTTGCAGAATACGAGCGACGGCAATAGAGATTCCGCTTTCACAACGTAACCGTCAACAATACTCTGCAACCAGAGAGTACCGGTTTTCGAAATCTCATCGGACAGCGTCTGTATCACGTCCACGTAGCTGGACTTTGATGTTTCTCCCGCTTTCGCAAATGCCCCAAGGAAGTCATCACGATGTCTTTCAGATACATTTTGTACGCCAGCGGAGTTAAACAGATGCTCAAGTTCTGAAAATCTCTCCTTCAACTGTCTTCTGCCCTCGATTTCAATTCGGGTTTCAGCCTCACCCGTGGAGCCGGCGGCGACTTTTTCAGACAGCACCCGGAGCCTTTTGAGACGCTCTTTCTTTCCCAAAGAGAGTTTATCAATGAGTCCGGCAAAGATGAGCGGTCCAAATTCCTGTGGTTCGAAGAAGGACTTACGGACCAATTTGTACCACTCCTCAAGAGCGAGCAGATTTGCCAGATAGATAATGTTGTTTTCCACAATCCGGCGGAGATTCGGATAGGCTCTCGGTTCAAAATCCATTACCTTTCCCGGGGCATTCTTTCCGACAACCAGTTTATTGTCTTCGATATAGTCGGACCGGAGGATGGAATTGGCGGCAATAACGTTGCCGTACCCGATCCGGCAAGGGCCGACCATCCCGCCCTGACCACCCAGAAAAATAGCAGGTTGATTAAGCATTACTCCGCGCGGTACATCGCCGATCAACGAAGCCGTTGTTTTATCTCCATCGGGTGTATAGTTGAAATGAATATACGAACTCCCGACCTCACTGTGAGTCTTCCTGCTCGTACCCCCTGCCATGAAACAATCACAAAAGTTTATGAGGCTTCCGAGGGTCACAAAAGGGAAAAGGATGGTTTGTTTGAGACCGACACAATGTGCCCCGTTCGCCTCCTCTTCGAGAATACAACCCTCTCTTACCTGGGCTCCCGATCCCATATTTGCCTTCTCCAGGAAGGTTGACTTATTGAAATATCCGCCCTTTAATTCTACTTTCGGACCGAGCTGGCAGTCATCCAGAGTCACCGGCGCCTCGTAACCGAGTTTGCACCCCGAAGATATAATTGTTGCCGAACCATATATGCGGCAACCGGGATAGATCTTCGTGCCGTTTCCGGATATTTGATTGATGTCGACTTCGTCTCCGATATCTACAGTGGCAGGATTTGAAATGCTGACACCTTTTCTAGTCAGCTGGACTGTCTTTTCGTAGCTTGCCGGTTGATCCATTTCTTCCTCCATACTCAAAGAAAATCAAGTACAGCCATTAAGATTTTTGATAAACGTTTGTGCGAATAGAAAGCAAGGTCTTTGCCTATCCGTGACTTCATACTTGCCTGATGATGAACTTCAGTAAAATATCACGTTTTCAATTCACTGGCAATTGATTAATCCCGAATTTGTCATTAGGCGGAATGTCAGATTTCCTCAAGCAAACCCTCACGAGGCAAGGAAGCTTGGTCTTTTGTGTAAGCAAAAGTTCCAAAGCCGAGTGGGAGCGACTGGAGCCGCAGGAGCAAAAGGAGCGTGTTTGCGGAGGAAGTCTCGACATGGAGCGGATCTAACGACAAATTTGGGTTAATTGAGTGCCCTGTATGACTTTTATGAAACAAATTAGGATCTACGGAAAGAGTCATAAACGAAAGATCTCGGAAGACCTTCTCCCGTCTCACTGATATGGAAAAAGCCTTGCCCCTTTAACGAGTCCTTTGAAGCGGCATGAAGATCAAACGCGAATACACGCTACCTGATGATTATCCCCGATCTCCCGCAGCACAGGAACATCTTTACTGCATTCAGGGGTTGCGATGGGGCATCTGGGGTGGAAGGTACATCCACTGGGGGGATTCAAAGGACTCGGCACATCTCCCTGGAGGATCACCCGTTCCCGTTTCTCTTCTACTTCAGGATCAGGGATCGGCACAGCAGACAACAGTGCCTTTGTATACGGGTGCAGGGGACTCTCATAGAGGGCCTTCCAGTCGGTGATCTCAACGATATGCCCCAGATACATGACGGCGACTCTGTCACTGATGTGGCGTACAACAGAGAGGTCATGGGCGACAAACAGGTAGGTGAGACCCAGCTTCTCCTGCAGTTCCTGAAGAAGATTAATGACCTGCGCCTGAATGGAGACGTCAAGCGCCGATATAGGTTCATCACAGACGATGAAGGAGGGGTTACTGGCAAGTGCCCTGGCAATACCGATACGCTGTCTCTGACCTCCGGAGAACTCATGAGGTACTCTATCCGCCATACCGGGATCAAGTCCTACCATACGGAAGAGTTCCGCAACCCGGTCTTGATACTCTGAGTCTTTTGCAACGAGTTCATGGACGGTTAGAGGTTCACCGACGATATTGCCTGCAGTCTGTCTCGGATCAAGTGAACTATAGGGGTCCTGGAAGATAAGCTGCATCTTTTTACGCAAGGGCCTGATCCTATTCTTCGGCCACCCTGCTATGTCTTGTCCTTCAAAAAGGATCTTACCGGTCGTGGGGGTATAGAGTCGTAAGATACAGCGGGCAACGGTCGTCTTACCGCAGCCACTCTCACCGACTAAACCCAGTGTTTCTCCCTGTCTGATGGAGAAGCTCACATTATCAACGGCCTTGACGTTGGCAACGGTCTTCTTCATGAGTCCGCGGGTCACCGGGAAGTACATCCGTAAGTCTTGTACATCTATGAGTATATTGTTATCGGACAAGAAGAATACCTCACTTCTTTAGAGTTCGCGATGACAGGCGGTATAGTGTATGCCGCCTATCTGTCTTAATTCCGGCCGCACTTGTGTATTGCACGCATCTTCTCTGTAAAAGCATCTCGGATAGAATGCGCATCGTTGCGGCATATTCCGTAGGCTCGGGGGAAGACCGGCTATAGGAACGAGTTTTCTGCCTTTGGGTTCATCAAGTCGCGGGACGGATTTGAGAAGTCCTACCGTATAGGGGTGCTTCGGGTTCGAGAAGATGTCTTTCGAGGTACCGGACTCCACAACCCTGCCTGCGTACATGACGTAGATTCTCTGGGCATATCTCGCCACAACTCCGAGGTTATGGGTGACGATAAGCAGGGATGTATTGAACTCTTTGACTTTATCCCTTAAGACCTCCAGGATCTGCGCCTGGATGGTGACGTCAAGTGCGGTCGTGGGTTCATCTGCGATTAAGAGCTTTGGGTTACACGATAATGCGATTGCGATCATGACCCTTTGGCGCATACCACCGGAGAACTGATGGGGATAGTCATCTATCCTCTTCTCTGCATCGGGAATACCCATAAGCTGTACAAGTTCAATGGCACGGACCCGTGCCGCATTCGTATCGAGCTTTAAGTGCAGCTTCACCGTCTCTGCGATCTGCTGACCGATGGTGAGTACGGGGTTTAGCGAAGTCATCGGTTCCTGAAAGATGATCCCGATCTTACCGCCTCTGATCTCACGCATACCGCCGCCATCACGATCAAAGGTCAGCACATCGACACCCTGCAGGAGGGCTTCTCCTGAGATGATCTTACCGGGAGGCGATGCGATGAGCTGCAGGACGGAGAGTTGGGTGACCGATTTACCGCAGCCACTCTCACCGACGAGACCTACGATCTCTCCTTCATCGATATAGTAGGATACACCGTCAACCGCACGGACAATACCTGCATCCGTATGGAACTCAGTAACCAGGTTTCTTACATCAAGCAAGTGTTCAGATGCCATAGGACCTCTATAGTGTACCTCTGAGTCTGGGATCAAGTGCATCCCTTAAACCATCACCGACAAAGTTAAACGCGAGCACGACGAGCATGATCGCGAATCCGGGTGCGAAAGAGAGTATCGGGTTGCTTAACAGATACCGGTACCCGTCGTTGACCATTGAACCCCATGCTGCTCCGGGGGGACGGATGCCTATACCGAGAAAAGACAATGCCGCCTCTGCAAGGATCGCGACACCCAGGTTCAGGGTGATTAGAACGATGAGAGGGGACAGACAGTTCGGGAAGATATGGGAGAACATGATCCGGATGTTGCTTGCGCCGATCACTTCACCCGCTGTCACGTAATCCGCCTGCTTGACGGTTAAGACCTGGCCGCGCATGAGTCTCGCCTGCGTGGGGATCAGAGAAACACCCAGTGATATGATGACGTTTGATAACCCGCCACCTAAGGCAGCGGCAATAGCGAGTGCCAGCATGATCGGGGGGATCGCCATTAAGGCATCGATAAAGCGCATGATGATCGTATTGATGAATCCACCGAAATACCCTGCGACGAGTCCTAAGAGCATACCAATCACTGCCGCGACACCGACGGAGACGATACCGACGAGTAGGGATACGCGGGTACCATAGATAATACGGCTAAGTTCATCTCTTCCTAAGGGATCGGTACCCAAAAGGTGTGCTCTCGAAGGGCTCTGGAGAGACTCACTCAAGTTCTGTGCATAGGGGTCATAGGGGGCTATAAAGGGGGCGAAGATCGCGGTCACAATGAGTGCAAAGATGATGACGGCACCGAAGATAACGACTTTACGGGAGAGGAATACCCTCCAGAATCGCCGCCACTCATTTATCTTGAGCGGGGTCTCGGTCAGATCGTTTGCAACTGCTATGGCGTCTGCCATACCTACATTACTCCTTTATCCGTATCAATCCTCATAGCGTATTCTGGGATCAAAATACCCGTAGGAGATATCGACTAAGAGGTTGGCGAGAGCGACAACCAATGCTATCATGACGATGCACCCCTGGACAACGAGAAAGTCCTTATCGAAGACGGCTCTCACCATGAGTCTTCCGATGCCGGGTATATTGAAGACTGTCTCTACTAATACCGATCCACCGACCAGGTTCCTGAGCTGTATACCGATTAAGGTAATAACCGGGATGATGGCATTCTTTAATGCATGACCGGTAATGATTGCTCTTTCTTTTAAACCCTTGGAACGTGCCGTCCTGATGTAGTCCTGTCTGATCACCTCGAGCATGCTGGAGCGGGTCTGACGCGCAAGCGATGCCAAAGGGACGACGGCGAGGCAGATTGCAGGCATAATGATCTGTCGTGTATTCAGCCACAGATCACTGAAAGGAGATGTGTACCCTTGAACGGGAAGCCAGCCCAGTTTCAATGAGAAGAAATAGACTCCTAAAATACCGAGCCAGAATAAGGGGATTGCCATGCCGAGGTTGGCGGATACCGTAATGAACGAATCGACTAATCCGCCACGCCTGACTGCACTGATAACCCCTGCGGGGATACTGATGATGGTACTTAAGATGAGGGCAATGAATCCCAGGTGGAAGGTAATAGGCAGACGGGTAATAATGAGGTCTGTTACCTTTTCACTATATATTATTGATTTACCGAAGTTGCCCTGGACGACATTAAAGAGCCAGTTTACATACTGGACCATGAAGGGACGATCTAAACCCAGCTCTGTTCTTAGCGCATCAATCTGTGCCTGAGAGGCCTCCTGACCGAGCATGGTAACAACAGGATCACCGGGGATGAGATGTAAAAGGAGAAAAGCGAAGAAACTGACGACGATAAGTACAACCACGGTCTGCATTAATCGTCGGATAATGAAGGTACCCATAAGAAGCTATTTCTTATACTCTCAATAAAAGGAGGATGTCAAATCTTTTTTTGATACTTTCCTTCAATGTGCGTGACATCGAACAGATGAATTGATGAGCTCCCGAAAGGCTGACAGTCCAACAAGAGAGCTGCACGCGTTGTCATATGGTGATGCAGGAGACAACAAACATGTGAACGGACATTGGCCTTATTGTCGTACCAATGAAGTACTTGACCGGAAATAACAACAGCTTTCTATTTGGTCCGGCAGATGTAAGTTTATGCGCAGTCAGGTAACCTATGGTGGATAACCATTTAATATTCTTCCATAAGTTCCTATACTCCGGTAAGAACAGTTTTCATATGACTCAGGTTACAGACTTCCGGATGATTCACCATGGGGAAGGCGTGCCGGAAATCTAATGAACACTCGAATGGCGTTCCTTCTTGCCGCGGTTCCGCTGTCTCGACGCGAAGCTCGAAATTGCCTGCAGGCCGGTTTTAATCTGCCCGGCGAAAGCACGAACGGAGACAACTTTCATGTTGACAGTAC
>CAYYLU010000004.1:0-6897 GCA_964472475.1 uncultured Syntrophus sp.
CCTGCCCCTTGTCGTCTCCTCTTTTTTACCTCCAAGGTGGTAAGCCAATCTGCTTTTGTGCTCTAGAATCACCTTGACTACAACCGTTTATGTCTGTTTATATAATGTTTCATGAAAAAAGGGATGACTGGCCAAAAAGATATAGAAGCACAGCAAGGGTTATTGTTTCCCGAACTTGTCAGGGCCGGCGGTACAATCTCCAAACAGAAAACCGAAAGGAAGAACGGGGCACGAAGGCAGAAAGCCGGAGAAACAGACTCACAATTCGAGAGTATGTCTCCGAATGAATTCGCAGAGTTTCTTAGAAATCGCGATAAATCACGTTATGAAAAGGCAAGGCTGAACCTGCAGGAGGAAAACGACAAATGAATGACGAAAAGAGCAGTCAGGCTACGAGCCGACTCCAGAATATTGAAAAACAGATCAGAAAACGCATTCTGGCTGGAAAGAAGAATATTTATGAGTTAGGAAAATTCCTTTGTGAGGCGAAGAAGTGGGTGGCCTATGGCGAATTCGAGAACTGGATACGGGAGAAATTCGGCCATGACTTTTCTTATCCCTCTGCAAACAACTATATGAATATTTATCAATACTTCAGAACGAAAGCTGATCTTGTTGAAAAAATACCACTCACCTATCTTCTTGAGGTTATCAGGGTTTACCCATCTGAGGAAGCCATACAGGTTATCGAAAAAATACTGGAAGAAGACGGATTCGAAGGTATCAGGAGACTGCACCAGGAACTGAAGGCAAACAAGGCCAGGACTGACGCGGAAGCAGAACATTTTGACAAAATTATTGCCAGGTACAAAGCTGAAGAACATGTGAAGTATTATCAATGGCTTACTAAAGAAATCATAAATAAAATGGAGTACGCCCGGAACATCAAAACGCGATACAATTCTTTTCCTGGTCTGTTTGACAGTCTCTATTCTGAAAATTTCCCTTTTCAACCTGAAAAGACGTTCGATGTTTTGAAGAAGGTAGAAGCGGAAGGTTTTGTGCAGGAGATCCAAACCGCGAAGAAGATCCTTGATGAGACGGAGCAGTCATTCATAAAGGCTTTGGGTTACTTCTCTAATAATTAGAGTTCTTCATTTTCGCCGTTTTTCACGAATCGCTTTAGTTCGATAAAGAACTTTGTTACATCAACATACGTGCCATCAATATTCAATATCTCCGCCGCATTTGCAGGGATATGCTGCCAAAAACCATCCGGAACGAGCCTGGATTACAGAATCCTACAACTGACATACGCAGAAGAGCCTGGGGCCGGCATGATCCTCCTACCGGACTCCACAAATATCTGTTACTTTCTAACATATTGTGTACAATATATGAGAAAGAACATAGGGGGTTCATATGAACATTAACACCATATTGTGTGCGTTCGATCTGTCAGGAGAGAGACAGAAATGGCATTTCGGCAATAAGTTAAACTCACCCGTGACTCGGTTTTAAGAACATGACAATCCCGATCAAAAGCCAAACGAAATACGAAAGATTAATTAATGCCCTGCCGTTCGGCATCGTGAAGAATGATGTTTCAGGGGTTATCTCGTATTGCAACAATGCCTTTGCAGACCTTACGGGTTATTCGAAAGAGGAACTCATCGGACGATTCTTGTGGAAGTTCGCTGTCCCCGAATTGCAGGTTGCGCTTAAGGAACAGATGAAGAAGCTGCTTGACGACCAGTCGGAGGCAGGCTCATACAGTACAAAGCTCATGCGAAAAGACGGCGGAATAATAGACGTGCAGGTCGAGTCCAATTGTGAACGGACCGGACGCGGAAATCTTATGGGACTTGTCTCCGGTATAATTGGAAGAACGGATAGTGCAAGGCCCGATAAGGTGATGCTTGAATCGGATAATTTCCGTGACATGGCGGAGAAAGCGGTGGTAGGAGTTTATCTTGTTCAGGATGCTGTTTTCAAGTACGTTAATGCCCGTTGTGCGAATATACATGGTTACGAGATCAGGGAACTTATCGGCAAGAAAGGTCCCTGGGACATGATTTATCCGGAGGACATCCCTGTGATCAAGGAGGATCTTGAGGAGAGAGTATCCGGCAGCATGAGATCTCTGCACCGCGATTTTCGAATTGTAACAAAAACAAAGGAAGTCAGAAATGTCGAAGCATATGGGACGTTCACCCTTTTTCAGGGTAAACCCGCAACAGTTGGAACTATTATCGATGTTACAGAACGGAAAAGGGCGGAGGAAGCCCTGAAGAGGAGTGAAGAAAAGTATCGCAACATTTTTGAAAATGCCCTTGAAGGTATTTTTCAGTCCACCCCTGATGGTATCTTTATTAGCGTGAATCCAGCATTGGCACGTATGCACGGTTTTGATTCACCCGACGAGTTGGTGTCAACTGTATCAAATGTCGGTGAACTTTACGTAGACGCTGAAGATCGCGACAGAGTGATGAAGTTGTTAGAAAAGCAAGGTACGGTTAAAGCCTTTCAAACGAGAATGTACAAAAAAGACAGGAGCATAATATGGGTTTCGATCACGTCTCAGGTACTCAGGAATGACGCAGGCGCAATAGAGTGCCACGAGGGAGTTATTGAAGACGTAACAGAAAGAAAAGAGATAGAAGGGAGACTCCTCGAATCAGAGGAACGTTACAGAACGGCGATTGAACACTCACATGACAGTGTCACTCTTATCAAGGAAAAAAAGATCATCTATGTGAACCAGAAGTTCCTGGATACCTTCGGGTACGACAAACCTGAAGAGGTAATCGGAAAGAGTCCTCTTATCGCGATACATCCCGAAGATCATGCGATGATCAGACGTAGCCGGGAACAGAGAAGGCTTGGAAAGGCCGTCCCCGTGGAATACGAACACAGGGGAATCAAGAAGGACGGGACAACAATTTTCATTGAAGTCTCTATTGCCAGTACAACGTACCGTGGTAAACCGGTTACCTTTGTCTATCAAAGGGATGTTACGGATAAGAAAATGGCCGCTGAGGCCCTCAGACAGAGCGAAGAGCGTTTTCGTGCTCTCGCAGAAAAATCAGCCGAATTGATTCTTCTGATCGATGAAAGCGGGGAATTCACATACGTTTCTCCGTCTATAATGAAGATGCTGGGTTACACTGTTAACGAATTCATTTCCTTAGAAAAGACGGACTATATTCACCCTGATGATATTCGCATATGGACCGAAAGCAAGCACCGCATCATGACGCACCCGGATGAGACCGTGGTTTTTACGAACCGACTCCGTCACAAAAACGGCAGCTGGCGGTGGGTTGAGAGTACGACACGAAATATGCTTGACGAACCGAGCGTCCGTGCCCTTGTTTTGAATATCAGCGATGTCACCGAACGGAAACGCGCAGAAGAAGATCTCCAGCAAAGTGAAAAACGGTTCCGCGCCTTAGTAGAGAAGTCATCTGAAGCCGTTTTCCTTAATGACAAAGACGGCAGACGCACCTATGTGACACCATCCATAATGAGAGTGCTTGGATATACCGTAGAGGAGTTTCTTTCGATGGACCGGGAGGGTTTTATCCATCCCGATGACGCGAAAAAGGTAAAAGCTGCCAGGTCATATATATTAAGCAATCCCGGAGAGACTGAGACTTACATAAACAGGGTCTGTCATAAGGACGGTAGCTGGCGGTGGGTTGAGAGCACGGTTCGAAATCTGCTTGACGAACCGGGCGTACAGGCCTTTGTTGCGAATATCCACGATGTTACTGAACGGGTGCTCGTGGAGGAAGCCCTCCGTGAGTCTGAAAATAAATTCCGCGATCTGGCAGAGAAATCATTTGTGGGTGTGCATATTATTCAGGACGGGTTCTTCAGGTACGTCAATGCCCGGTTTGCCGAAATTCACGGCTATGCTGTTGACGAAATAGTCAACAAAAAAGTACCGCAGGATATGATCCTGGGAGATGACCTGCCGGCAGTGGTCGAGAAGACGCTTAGAAGGGCATCGGGCGAAATTAAGTCGTTGCATAATGAATTTAGAATCATCACCAAAGACGGGCAAATTAAGCATGTCGAGGTATTTGGTACGAACACCATTTTTAAGGGCAAACCTGCGACAATAGGAGCTGTCATCGACATTACCGAACGGAAGCATGCCGAAGAGGCACTGAGAAAGAGTGAAGAGAAATACCGCAACATCTTCGAGAATGCCGTTGAAGGCATCTTTCAAATGAATCCTCAAGGACAATTCCTCAGCATCAATCCGTCACTCGCCGGGCTATTTGGCTTTGAATCGCCCGAAGATGTCATGATGAACGCGGCGGATGAGCACCGATGGCTGTTCGCGAATTCCGAAGATATTCAAGCGCTATTACAGCTTATTGAAACCCGCGGTTCGGCAGAAAATTTTGAACTACGGTATTCTCGAAAAGACGGCAGGAAGATATGGACCTCTGTAAATGTGCGTGCTGTGCGTGACAGTAATGGAATGACTGCATATTACGAAGGATCTGTTACCGACATTACCAATCGTAAGGTTGCTGAGGAATCTCTCATTGAATCAGAGGCGAAATACCGCAACGTTGTTGATCATCTCATTGTTGGTTTCTACATTACCCAGGACAATGTTTTTCGTTTCGTAAACAGAAGATTTTGCGAAATGTCCGGCTATTCTTTCCACGAGCTCGTTGATAACGGAATGCAACCTTCAGATCTTATCCATGCTGAAGACAAGAAACGGGTCGAAGAACTCATGCGAAATCGATTAACCGGTAAAGTAGAATACACCGGGACTACATTCAGAGCTATCAGAAAAGATGGTCAGATTGTGATTCTGAAAGGCATGAGTAGTTTATTGATGTATGACGGCAGACCGGCTATAGCCGGAACGGTAGTAGATATTACAAGGGAACAGACCCTCGAATCTCAACTCAGGCAGGCCCAAAAAATGGAGGCAATCGGAACGCTGGCCGGTGGAGTTGCCCATGACTTCAACAACATTCTGACCGCAATCATCGGATACGGGAAGTTATTGGAGATGAAAATGGGCAGGTCGGATCCGCTGAAGGCATATGTTTCGCACATACTTACTTCATCAGAGAGGGCCGCAAATCTGACGAGAAATCTTTTAACCTTCAGCCGAAAACAGGTGATTGAACTCAAACCCGCAGACCTCAATAAGATTGTTGCCGGAATAGCAAGACTTCTCAAAAGTCTTCTCACTGAAGACGTGGAATTGAAGATCATTTCATCAGGCCATGAGATCGCCATAATGGCAGACGTATCACAGATCGAGCAGATATTACTGAACCTTGCATCGAACGCAAACGATGCAATGCCGAATGGGGGCATGCTGACTATCGAAACGAAGGAGATTGTGGCAGAAGACTCCGCTATTGAGGGCTATGAGCATGTGAAGCCGGGGCGATATGCCGTTATCATCGTTCGCGACACAGGTACGGGCATAGACAAGGATGCCCGGAACAAAATATTCGAACCGTTCTTTACAACAAAAGAAGTCGGAAAGGGCACGGGGCTTGGACTATCCATAGTACATGGTGTTGTTGAACAGCACCATGGATATATTACAGTCAATACCGAGCCCGGACACGGTACCGTATTCAGCGTATATATTCCTGTTATCGAATCGGCTGCTGACGAAGCCGAGATTCTTAAGACACCGTTTAAGGGCGGAACCGAGACGATTCTTGTGGCTGAAGACGACCTGCTGGTGCGTGGGCTTGCATCAGAAATTCTGCAAAGCGCCGGGTACACTGTCATCGAGGCACATGACGGTGTAGATGCCGTTACTAAATTCGGTGAACATGGTGATACCGTAAAACTCTTGTTGTTGGACGTGGTCATGCCGAAATCCAACGGAAAAGAGGCTTACGAAAAAATAAGGAAGAAGAAGCCTGACATTAAAGCTATTTTCATGAGTGGATATACGGGAGATGTCATTATAGACAAGGGGTTAGGTGAAAGCGGGTATAATTTTATACAGAAGCCACTGTCTCCCGATACACTACTTCTTCGGATCAGAGAGTTGCTCGATACGTAACGTGGTTAAGGACGCCCGGTGCTTGTTTAGAGAACCTGCCGGTTTACTGAGGTGCGTCGTGATTCAAAACTAACTTACGAGGGGGTGTGGCTTTGCAGGCGAACATAAAATACCCGGCCGCCGTATTGCCTTTATGCGCTGAATGCAATTCACCTCGGCGGTATAGGTTGGTACCGGGTTGACGCCAGGGGTGACAAAACAGAGATTTTGACGTGCTTTATGCCGCCCGTGGAAAAACTCGCCTTTTCTATTTCAATACCGGGTGAGGCCGATTTGCTGGAGATATGGCCTGATCTGCTCCCACAGGTTATGCGTGTCCTCAGATCGAGCGAGACTTTCCAGGATGTTGCTGATAATCTGCCGGACGTTGAGCTATTTAGAAACGTTTTCTAAACAGAAAGCCAGTTTAACAATAAGCCCAAAACGAAATGAAATGGCGAAACAAGTGTGATATATTGAATCAAATGGCATTACATTTAGGGCTTCGGCATAACAGGATTTGTTGGTCCGAACATACTATATGAGGAGCGGATTATGTTTATTGTTTCGATATTGGCGTTCATGGTTGTGATTACCGTTATCGTGCTTGTGCACGAGTTTGGCCATTTTCTGGCTGCCAAAAGGGCCGGTGTTAAAGTTTACGAATTCTCAATAGGGTTCCCTTTCACGCCCCGAGTGGTCACCTTATTCCGGTACCGTGAGACTGCTTTCACAATCAGGCTATTGCCTCTCGGCGGCTTTGTAAGTTTCTCCAGGGAAGGGGACGAAAATGGTACAGAATTGTTTACCACGCCTTACCTGAAGAGAGCTCTGATATTCTCGGCCGGTTCTCTCTGTAACGTACTGTTTGCTTTTCTTGTATTCACGGCGGTATACGTTCTCGGGAAACA
>CAYYLU010000004.1:6997-13264 GCA_964472475.1 uncultured Syntrophus sp.
ATGAAAGTATACCAGACGATGACATTGGCAGGTCTGGCGCTTTTTCTTCTTTTCACAGCGGCGGTTACATACAAGGACGTTACCAGACTCATTGCCTGAAAACATGAACGGTGATTACAGGGAAGAGAATTATTAATGAAGTACAGGATCAAACCCGCCGAAGTAAACAACGGGCAATGTGAAGCGATTATTGAGGGAACGCATCATGGTGTACTGTCGTTCAGCCATCAGGATGCGCCTTATGCAGTGCCGATGAACCATGCATATGAAAATGGCAGATTCCTTTTTCATTGTGCTATCGGCGGAAAGAAGATTGAATACATAAAGAAAACGCCATCTGTTGTGTACACGATAATGAAGTACTATGGTTCTCCAGAGGAATTGCGATACAGGCCTGGTTGTCACGGCAAATGGGAAAGCATCATTGCATATGGCACAGCACGCTATATTGAAGAGCCGGAACGGCTGAAAGAAGTGTTTGTCAGATTCATGAGGTATTACGGGAAACATCATTACGAACCAAAGGTATCATCTTTATTGGACACAAGGGCTATAGTCATGGAAGTAGAGAACATGACGGCAAGAAGAGAATTAGAAAACAAGACAACAGAGTTTTTTGAATGGACAAGACCATTGGAATCGCAGCAACGCAATATGAGAGGGAGAATCAAATGAATGATTTGGAGTTGAGCACAGCAATTTGCGGTATAGACTGTTTCAATTGCGAGTTGTACTATACGAATATTGATTTCTTTTTTGAGAATCTGTCGGGGGAAAGAAAGGTTCAAATGGAATCCGCGGGGTTTACCAAAGAGAAGCTTCTCTGCAAGGGGTGCCGCGTAACCGGATGCACCATGATCCCGGGAAAATGCGATACGCTGGAGTGTGCTCGATCAAAGAAGGTTAGTTTTTGCTATGAATGTGATAGTTTTCCGTGTTCGAAATTGCAGCCCATGGCGGAAGGCGCTGAGAAATTCCCGCATAACTTGAAGGTGTACAATTTGATTAGCATCAAGAACAAAGGTATCGAAAAATGGGCTTCCGAGACAAAAGGTATTCGAGAAAAATACTTCAAAGGGAAATTTAAGATCGGCAGCGGCCCTCAGATTTGAATTTGATGTCCGGAAGAAATCGTTCTTTATGTTGAAAACGCACGTGTGATGAAATACAGCAAAATAACAGTCGATGACCTGATGCAACATGACTATGTTTACTTTATTACTGAATCTGCCGGAAAGAATTTCCATCCGGATTTTACACCTGACCTGAGTCCGAAGCAGATGCTGAAAATGGGTGTGTTTGGCGGTAAGTACATGACTGACTGCACGGATGAATTTCCTGAGGACTGGTTCGTAAACGCGAAGCTGTGCAGCGAACGCCATGATCCCGAACTGAACTACTTTGGTGTGAACGCGTCACAGTCCCTTGCCGTGTGGCGGAATAACGGTTGGCTTTACCATGAAGACCCCAGGGGATGGTTCCAGTGGTATTGCAGATACTATATCGGCAGAAGATGCCCGGATGATGCACGTCAGATCAGGAGATGGAAAGCAATATGGAGGCATGCTGCTCAGATCAGGAGACATTGCAGGCCCGGCGATATTAATTGCAGACCGAGGCAAAGACAGGCCCTTCTCAATTGGGCGTATGACAGCAGAAAGCTTTGACAGATCAGTGACACCACACCTGCAGCCTCAACGGCATGTGCTGGCGCTGCCCCTTGAGGAATAGTGTCCGACCGGTACTGTCGTCTTTAGCGAAGCATTTTTAGCAAAAAGTTCAGAAGAGGAATTTTCGATGAATATCGGAATTATCGGTGTAGGTGGTGTCGGGGGGTATTTCGGCGGAAAGATATGCCGGCTGGTTTCACCTCCTGACATCAATGTATTTTTTGTGGCACGAGGCAGGCATTTGGAGGAAATCAGAAATAATGGTCTGCGTGTCAGCACAACCTCCGAAGGGGAGTGGGTCTGCAGGCCCACACTGGCAACAGATCGTATTGATGATCTACCCGCACTCGATATTTGTCTTTTGTGCGTAAAATCGTATGATTTGAAACAGATTGTATCGCAACTGCGTAACAGAGTTACGGGTTCCACACTGATCGTTCCTTTGCTCAATGGCATCGATATATATGACCGGGTAAGGGGAATAATCGGGACAGCTCGTGTATTACCCGCCTGTGCCTATGTTGGAACGCACCTTGAATACTATGGGAAGGTGACGCAACAGGGCGGAGCGTGCACGATACTCCTTGGCGATCATCCTTCCACAGATGAAAAGGCACCGGTAGAACTTTTTCGTCTGTTTGAGAGAAGTGCTGTGAAATACACGTGGTTTGAAAATGTCTATCCGGAGATATGGGGAAAGTACATATTCATTTCTGCCTTTGGTCTTGTAACAGCTGCCTTCGACAAGACACTCGGACAGATTATGGAATCTGAAAGTCTAAGCAGCTATGTGCTTGCTGTGATGAATGAAATCGTCCGTCTCTCTGTGAAGATGGGAATCACGCTTCCTGAGAACATCATTACGGATTCATATCGAAAGGGCAGCAATTTTCCTCACCAAACAAAAACATCATTTCAAAGGGATGTCGAATTCCTTGATAAACCGGATGAGCGCGATCTTTTTGGCGGCACCATAATGCGGCTTGGATTGAAAACAGAAGTTGAAACTCCGGTGACGGAGGAACTATCACGCATGATAGACTGCAAGAAAGCCGCACTAGAGACGAACAGAGTTACGGTACTCTGATCAGGTTACGAACAAGGAGATTGTTAGTGAGTGACAAGGAAAGAAAAGACGTTTCCGCGCATGCAAGAAAGTATCATTTTGCACTGCTGTTTATTGTCCTATGCATATGGATCTGGTCAGGAATAGCACCGCATGATACGAGGCTCACATGGGTACTCGAAACTATCCCTGTGATGATAGCGCTGCCGATCGTACTGCTTACGTACAGGAGATTCCCTCTCACGAATCTGACCTACACCATTATGGCCATTCACGCCATGATTCTCATGCTGGGCGGCCACTATTCATATGCGAAGGTTCCGCTGGGATTCTGGATGGAAGACTGGTTTGGCTGGACCCGGAACAACTACGATAAGATAGGACACTTCATCCAGGGCTTCGGACCGACTATTTATGCCCGTGAAATCATAGCACGCACATCACCGCTGAAACCCGGCAAGTGGCTCGATACCATGGCTATAGCTATCCCTCTCGCGTTTTCGGCGTTATATGAGATCATTGAGTGGATGGCGTCTCTAACGAATCCGGCCGATACCGAGGCGTTTCTGGGGACACAGGGCTATATCTGGGACACGCAAACCGACATGTTTCTCTGCCTTGTCGGATCGATTGCCGCGCTCGCACTGCTTACCCGACTGCACAACCGGTATCTGCTTCAGCATATATCAAAAAGGGTGAACGGGGGATAGAGGGCAAAGCCTGCATGCCAGTAACCCTATTTACGCCGTCGTAGAGACAGACAGTGATACAGGGCCTGAGCAGAGTCGAAATCACGCAGTCCTTCCAGTCGCTTAGAACTCCCCATGATGTATGGTGATGTGAGGTATGTTGTTCTTTATTAGTATGTTCATTGCGCAGCACCTTTTTGCACTGTTTCCCCGCTTTTTAACTCATGAAAGCAACGCTTGCTTGCTGCCGGTAGAGTGAATGAATCGTCTTATGGCTTCGAAATACTGCTTCAGACCGATAAACATGATGTCGTTGTGAGTCCCTCCGGGTATGATGACCAGTTCCTTCTGCTCCGATCCGATCTGCTCGTTCAGAACTTCTGCTTCCTCCAGCGGCACAAGGGTGTCGTATTCACCATGTATGATGAGAACAGGAGTCCTTATGGCGTTGACCATGGCAATACCATCGCTGTCGATTCGTTGAAGATCCGTTTCGGCAGTGACGCCAAGACGAAGTAACAGGCGTGCTATGCCGGAAAAGCCACTTTCTATGATCAGACCAGGCACCATCTCTTTATTTTGATGAGCTATTTCTATGGCAGGAACACTGCCAAGTGAGCGTCCCATAACCCATACCCGGGAGGTTATTCCTCGGTTTGCCAGTTCATTCCTCACGGCATTGTAGATTACTCCCGCGTCCCTGGAGATAGCGGTGAGGGTTGGATTGCCCGTGCTCTTTCCATATCCTCTGTAATCGACAACGACCAGGTTTATTCCGTTTTTCAGATAGAAAAGTGAGACTTCATCGTAGTCACTGACTACTTCGCCGTTACCGTGAAAGTGAAGGATCCACGGATTTGCGTCCAACTCCCTATAGAAACGACAGTGCACGATTGTGTCTTTCTCAACGGTAACAAAAATATCGAAGCCCCATTTGGGACAGATATTGAAAGTGTCACGGGGATAAAAGATATATGTGAGAGCAGAAGATGTGTCTAATGACGTATAATCGGGCATAAAGTACCGGGGACTATCCTTTAATTATTGTACCCGCTAACTGTTCTGGTTGCAACTAAATGATTGCTTCGGATAAATCCGCCCGAAAAGCCGTTTCGCACTTCACCGGAAAATCTCTTTTACCCTCAAGTGCTTATAAACTTTACGTCCGAGATATTCAATTGCAGCATCTTCACGCTTGCTTTCAGGCGCACCAGATTTTTTTTGACTGCTTCAATATCGCCTGCCAGCTCTTCAATGCAGTCTGTAGCGCTTATTATCTCCCGTATGTGTTGATCCAATTTATTTATGTCATATTCCTTCGTCATTGCAATCCCCTCCTTTAATGAGCCCTCATGTCTTTGAACCGCTTCGCCTTGAGTGAGTACCGGGGTAAACTGTCATACGGATGGACTTCTATTCTGTAACCCAGATTCGTTTTGAGCCGCAGTCTGTCTTTCAACTGGTCCAGCACGGATTTCTGCTGGTCTTCATGATCCGGTTTGAATTCAATCTTAAGCAGGATGTCATCAATGTCGCCCCTCTTTGTTACGATTACCTCGTACTCATCGCTTAGTTCGTCGAAGCTTCTTACGACCTCTTCTATTGCTGTGGGAGAAAGAAGAACGCCTTTAACCTTGGTGATGTCATCGGCCCTGCCGATCACGCCACCGTCGATGACCCGGAATGTACGGCCGCATTCACATTGATAGTCTGCCCAGCGTATGACATCCTTTGAGTCAAAACGGATACAGGGTTTCGCCATGCGATCAAACGCTGTAATTATCATTTTGCCGTTCTTCATGGGTTCTTCTATAATTTCACCTGTTTCGATATCTTCTATTTCCACCAGGAAGAAAGCATCATTTACGTGAAGCCCCTTCTGGGCAGAACAGGAATAGCACCAGGCGCCAATTTCAGTAGCTCCCACATGGTCGTATACCTTTGCCCCCCATGCCTCTTCAATTCTTTGTTTTGTGGTCGGAATACTCGCCCCGGGTTCCCCGGCGCATGTTATTCTTCTTATGCCGATTGATCTAGGATCAATTCCCATCTTTTGGGCCGTATCCGCCATTCCGAGCACGTATGTGGGTGTTGCGCCGAAAGCTGTGCACCGCAGTTCCTGCATCTTGAGGATTCTTGCTTCAGTATCTAAAACCCCGCCCGGCACTACTTCACAACCAAGCTTTTCCGCAGCGTAATGGGCGGCCCAGAATGCAACGAATATGTTGTATCCAAAAGGTATGAAGAAGCGGTCTGTATCACGATAGCCATGTGCATAGAGAATGTAAGCCCAGCACTCTGCCCACCATTCCCAATCCTGCCATGTATCAGCCTGATAGACAGGAGTACCTGTGGTACCGCTGGTTTGTCGAAACTCTGTTACATCATTGAGCGGAACAGCAAGTATATCACCGTATGGAAAAGGAGGCCTGTTTTGGACATCCCGCAGCATACCCTTGTCTGTCTTGGGCACCTTCTTGATATCTTCATAGGTTCGGATATCGTCGGGTTCGATGCCTGCATCCTGATAAATCCGGCGGTAAAAAGGTGAATGATCGTATGCCCACTTGAAAACGCGTTTAAACTTCATGACCTGCAACTGTCTCAATTTTTCGGGTGGCATTGTCTCTAAAATCGGATTCCAATAGATTCCCTGGGGTGAATTCATCAAGCAGCCTCCTCAGTTATTTTATTTGATAAAGACTGTGTAGAAACACAGCGGTGATTATAACCCGGCATAAACTAATAATCACCTAATGGACAAATAGTTCATACAGTGATGATATCATCGGCTTTCATGTTTGTCAAAAGAATAATATGTCTTTCGGTTAGCATAACCGCT
>CAYYLU010000004.1:13364-58930 GCA_964472475.1 uncultured Syntrophus sp.
TCTCAAAATAGATCAAACCGGATTCTGTTTTTCCTTGACAAAAGGCGATGGAATGAATAGAACGTAGAACGAACATCACGTTCATTCTATGAAACGCCTGAGAAACAGAAAAAAGAAAACATAAAAAGGAGTAGTCATGGAATACTGGAACAAGTATACAGAAACGCTACCACGGGAAAGACTGGATTCCGTAGAGCTCAAGTACTTTCGCGACCTGTTTTCTTACGCCAAGGCTCACTCTCTTCTTTATAAGGAAAAACTCAAAGGTATAGATGTGAATGATATAAAAAGTATCGAAGACATCCGGAAAGTACCTTTCACTTATAAAGAAGAATTGCGGAAGTGGCAGGAAGACGTCGAGCCGTTTCCGTACGGAGGGCTTCTGGGAGTTCCCATCGATCAGGTCTCGACCTTCAGGCAGACCAGCGGGACCACGGGCAGGCCGGTTTATGTCCCCGAGACGTACGAGAGCTGGCAGTGGAGAATCGAAGCCTGGTGCCATATACTCTGGATGGCCGGATTTCGGCCGCGCCACAGGGTATTCCTTCCATTCGGATACAACGTGTACGTTGCCTTCTGGGAGGCACATTATGCTGCGGAGAAACTCGGCTGTGAGGTCATACCAGGCGGGGCGCTCGATACCAAAGGCAGGGTGAATAAGATACTTGAACTCAAGGTAAACGCGATGACGGGTACGCCGACGTATACTCTAAACATTGCGCAGGAGGCGGTGCGCATGGGCATCGACCCCAGGACACTTGGCATCGAGAGAATCCTTGGGGCCGGAGAGCCTTTGCCGGAAGCAACGCGAAAGAAGATTGAGGCAACCTATGGATGCAAGATGTACGATCATATAGGCAGTACAGAAACATGCGGGTTTGCCGGAATGTGCGAGGCCCAGCAGGGCCTGCATATTATAGAACCTCTTTTTCTCGTTGAATTGCTGGACCGGGAGACACTTTCGAGAGAAGTATCCGAGGGAGAGCAGGGCGTCCTTGTCGTGACACCCCTCGGCAGACATTCGTTTCCTGTGATCAGGTTTAATACAAATGACGTCGCAATAAAAGGGCCGTCCACGTGTGATTGTGGCAGAACATCCGGGAAACTCATGGAAATTGTCGGTCGGGTAGACGATATAACGAAAATAAGAGGCGTGCTCTTTTCTCCCAAAACGGTTGAGCAGCTGATCAGATCCGAGTTTCCTGAAATAGTTGAATACGAACTGGTGGTTACGCGTGAGGGGATAATGGACAGCATTCTTGCAAGACTGGAATTTGATCCGGGGATTTCGAAAGAAGAAGCCGATGCTGTAGCTGAACGGTTCGCGGAGCGGCACAAGATAAAGACAAACCTTTCCTGTAGCACGCGGATCGAGCAGAATGGTGCACTGCCGCGGTACGATCTTAAGGCAAAACGCTTTAAAGACATGCGAGGTAAACACTAATGGATGAGATAAGAAAAGAGATTGAAATCATAGAAAAGAGTGCCGAAAGGCTGAAGGCCCTGGCTCAGGATAACAATTCCGTAACAAGGAATGCTGAGATCATACTGACGTTTGCCTATATATTGAAGTTCGCAGTACCGGAATAGCAGCAGTCGTCGAGGCCGCAACGAACAAGCCGCCCCGTTTGAATTGGGAGTGGTTCATTCATACGGGCGAATGACCTTGTTGCTGCAGCATAAGGGTAACGGTCCCACTGAGCAATACTGTTCTATTCCAGACAACGCTCTTTACACCAACACGGATCGTTTTCTTTATTTCCGTACATACCGAATAATGTGGAGAGTCATTATGAGAAGGGTCATAATGTGTGTGTGGAATTTGCGCTTATTTGAAAACACTTTTTGTAGCTACTGTGTTTGTATCTAAACGTCATCCATAATTCTGTCGAGACAGCTAAGGCCGGGGAGACTGGTTCTCCGCGGCCTTAGCTTATGTCGATATCGCTAGTTTTGTCGAGTAGTCGGTATTTTGCGCACCTTCTCCTGGTTTTCCCAGTAATCGATACGCTCATCTATATATTTCAACCAGCTGTCTATCTCTGCTGCGGAGAAGCCCTTCGAAGTCAGGTCTTTCTTGAAGTCCTCCACGACGGGTTGTGAGGCCTTCACCCATTTAGCGCTTTCAGCTGCGGTAAGTGGAATAACCTGCCCGCCCTGCTTTTGGAAATAGTCCATGCCCTCGATATCAATGTTGTTCCATTCGACTGCCCAGCGTTCAGTAAATTCATTAGAAAAATCAGTGATCGTCTTCTGAACGTCTGCAGGAAGGCCGTTCCATTTGTTTTTGTTCATGACTACGTAAAAGGCGTAGGTGCTCCCTATCTTCCATGACGCGGTTACGTACTTCTGCACTTCACCGGTTTTGAATCCCTTCAGCGTTTCCATAGGCAGTAAGGCGCCCTCAATGACTCCCCTTTTCAGTGAATCATAGAGTTCAGGGGTAGAAACAGGGATCGGTGTGGCACCAAGAGCCTTGACTATATCACCGAGCCTCCCCGTACCTCTGAGCTTCAGACCTTTAACATCTTCCAGTGTCTTAACAGGTTTCTTTAGCGTCTGAATGACATTGATAGGAGAGGAACTGAGCATGAGCACGTGATACTGGTCAAAGTCTTTTGGCTTAAATTTACTGTGAAAGTCATTAGCTACATGTGCCGCTACCCACGCACTGGGAAACCCCAGAGGCAATTCCATGATCTCCATCACGGGAAAACGGCCTCTTGTATAGGAACAGTTCGAGAGACCTATGTCTGCTATGCCTGAGGCTACTCCTGCTGCCATCTTATCCGCCGATAGCAGTGTACTGCCCGCGTATTGAGTCAACTCTACCTTGCCCGAGAGCTTCTTGTTGAGTTCATCGCAGTATTTTCCCATCATGACGGAATTCATGTGGGTTGGTGGGAAGTAGTTGGCAAACTTGAGTTTGATTGTGTCAGCGGCAAATGTTACAGAATATGCCAGTAAGACCACTGCAATCATAATCCCGATGAATAGAACTTTCCTTCTCATGTTACTCCCTCCTTGTTTTTTTGGATACATGAAAAATGACGATCCGCTTATATCTCCTTCCTCCTTTTAATATGATTACTTGTAGAGAACGGATGGCAACCATAGGGCCAAACCGGGGAAAATGAACAAGAGCGCCCAGACGACCACGAGAGAGATGAGGAACGGCGTGACACCTTTGTAAATCCTTCCCATGGGTTCCTTCGTGATGTTTTTGACGACAAAGACACAGACCGCGACCGGCGGAATTACGACACCGACCATAACGACTACACCGATGACTATTCCAAACCAGATTGGATCAAATCCGAGCTTCTGCACGGCAGGATAGAAAATAGGTGTAGCAAGGATCATGAAGGCAAGATCATCAATGAATGACCCGCCCAGCAGATAAATGAAACAGATGATAATAAGAATTATGTATCTGTTGAGCGGCAACGTGACCAGCCAGTCGGCTGTCTGCTGCGGTATATTGGTAACCGCGATGAAATGGCCAAGAATAATTGAACCTGCTATTAACATGAGTATCATGCCGGCGGTACGCAGAGATTCGCCGACAGATTTCACGTACCCTCTGAAATTAATACCCCTTTTTATAACTGCAAGTACGAGAATTGCAAAAGTACCGACAGCTCCGGCTTCCGTGGGGGTAAAGAAACCGTTCATAATTCCCCCGACTACGACAATGAAGACAAGCAGAATCCAAATAATCTCCGGTAATGTACGAATTCTTTGTTTCCATGTGGAACGCTCAGACATGGGCGCTACCTTAGGATTGAGCTTAGCCCAGCCATAGATGATAGCCAGAAAAAAGAGTGCGATAATGAGGCCCGGCACTATACCTGCAAGGAAAAGCTGTCCTATCGACTGCTCAGTGAGAATTCCGAACACGATCAAGACGACGCTTGGCGGTATAATACAACCGAGAGTGCCGACTGTTGCTACGATGCCTGTTGATAGTCGTCTGTCATATCCGAAGCGATCCATTTCCGGTACTGCGACACTGGCAAATGTGGCGGATGTTGCGGCTGATGACCCACAGATTGCCTTGAAACCGGTAGCTCCGAGAACGGTCGCCATGGCAAGGCCTCCCGGAATGTGACCGACAAACTTATGAGCGGCATCGTAGAGTCTCACGGCTATCCCGGCATTAAAACCGATCTGTCCCATGAGAATAAACAAGGGGAACACGGTGTAGCCATAGTTTGTGATGACGTCGTACAGATCACGGCTCACGAGCTGCATAGCGGCGTGCAGACCATTTAGATATGCGAATCCGGCAAACCCGATTAATGCCATGGCAAATCCCAACTCAATACCTGTGGTAAACAGAAGTAGAAGAACAATCAATGCGATGATTCCGACGGTAATTTCACTCATGCTGGAACCTCCAGGCCCGAACAATATCAAAGATCAGGACAATGCATTGAATGAAACAACAGACCCCAACTCCATATGCCATGGGGAAAAAGGGTATCTTCAGCGTGGATGAAACCTCACCGGAAGCCCGAAACTCATTGCCGACAATGAACAGGTTATACGCAATGATCAAAAACAACCCTATGCAAAGCATACGAGTAAAAGTCATCATAACGGCATTTCCCTTGCCGGGCAGCCTGTCGAGCAGAATCTCCATGTAGACATGACCGCGGTCAAGTGAGACGACCGGGATGGTAAAGCCGATGACTACAGCCAGGAGCAGTGAGACAATCTCATAGGTGCCGAGGATGGGATGTCCCAGTGCCCTCATTATCACGTCCGAAACTGTCAGCAGCATCATGGCGGTGAGTGCTGTCCCGCCGATAATATTGAGAAGTCTCTTTATTGCATTAAAGAAAGTGTCCAGAGCATGTGCCATAACAATATACCCCTTTCCGTAATCTATAAGTGACTCACGTACCTTTACGTGTAATCACTGACCGGCGTGTCAAAAAGGTGTTCCACACAGTGAACTAGTATATCAGTGAATGATATTATCACTTCTCGTAGTAATGTCAAGAGAAAAGGTCCGGTGATTCTCTAAAATGTGTCGCCGTCTGTGTCTGCCTGATGCGCAGGCCGGAGTGTCCCCTGATTCATTTGTGTTAGAAGAAAAACAGGAAAAGGCCCGCATTATATGCTAAATATTCTTGAGGTATCCCATCTGTTTTGAAATCGAAAGTGCCGTTGTGGTAGTCTCTGAAATGAGCTGTTTGATTTCTCTTTGCCCCACCGAAGATGCAATGAAGGCTACCCCGATTCCAGCGATCACTTTGCCTGTGAAGTCGCGAATCGGAGCAGCCACTCCGCCTATGCCCTCTATAGCTGTTTCTATATCAACCACGTAGCCATCCCTTCTGATTCGATGGAGCCATTTCAGAAAGTCGTCCTCATTCACTATTGACTTTCTTGCCGTTGCGGCCAGCGGATTCTTGCTCAACAGTCTTCTAATTTCCGGGTCTGATTGATTGGCCATCAGCAGGGGGCCTAGCATGCCCCAGTAGGGAGGACGTCTTGTACCAACTTTAGAAGTGAAACTAATCATATTCTGAGGATCCTCTCTTTTGTCGATGTAAAGGACCTCATCATTATCGAGAATCCCGAAAAAAATGGTCCTGCCGATCTTCTTGTGAAGCATTGCAATATAGGGCGAAGCAACCTGCTCCAGAGAAAAGGAATTGAGTACAACGCTTCCGAGCTCAAAAAGCCTGAGTCCCAACGAATACTTTTTGGTCTCGGGGTCCTGCCTCAGGAAATCATACTTCATGAGTGTCGAACAGAGCCTCAGGACAGTGGCTCTTGGCAGATCCAATAATTCGGAAAGCTGGGCCAGCGTCTGGGTCTTCCTTTCGTTATTAAAAGCAACAACGATTTGGAGTGCCCTTTCAAGCGATCTGTTATAGAATGCTTCATCTTTAGTGCGTTCCATGATATTTCACCTAATGAAATACATTTTCATCTAATTATCAATCATGATGATCATTTGTCAAGGAGAAAATGTTCCCGGTATTTTTTTTGGGGTTTGCGATTTGTCTGCTTGCTCACAAATTATTTTGACAACGAATATTGAACATGATAACATCATCCAATGAACAGAACGTTCAGTAGATGGAATACACTCAGCTGTAAAAACAGCCAAACACATCTTATGCAAGCTGCTAAGGGGGGTCTCGAATGGCAGTAGAAGGCTTCCGCGAATACGATAGAAAAGACCGGGAACTCTACAATCGTATGAGATGGTGGCTGGGTATGACATGGGGAGACTTGCTGGACAAAGCCAGTGACATTTACCCGGATAGAACAGGGCTTGTGGATAGCACCGGAAGCTGGACGTACTTGCAACTGAGGCAGCAGGTCGACAGACTTGCACTAGGTCTGATGAAGCTCGGCATACAATCGGGTGAATGGATCCTTCTCCAATTTCCAAACTGGCACGAGTATGTTGTCGCGTTCTTTGCAGCTCAAAAAATAGGCGCTCTCACGCTGCTGCTCATACCCAGGCACAATCAGTCAGAAATCGGATACCTGAGCGAACTTACCAGACCGACAGCGTGGTTACTGCCGGAGTATTACGGAAAAATCGAATATGAGCCGATAGTTGCTGATGTGCTCAGACACAATCCCCAGTTGCAGCATGTCATTTATGTGAGAGCGCGGCAGGAGAATACGCATCCGACTCTTGAATCGCTGATTGAACAAACCGAACTGACCGGGGAAAGTCACCGGGCATTACGTCAAAGACGTCCCGATCCGGATGAAGTTTCTCACATCATGCCTACAGGCGGCACAACGGGGCTGCCGAAGGCAAGTGTGCGTACACATAACAGTTATATCTGCAACGTAGAATATCACTCCAGAGTGTGGGAAATTACGAGTAATGATGTGCTCATGGTGATAACGCCTGTAGGGCACAGCATGGCGATGCACTGGGGAATCGGAGCTGCTTTCCTGAACTACGCAAAATTGGTCCTGCTCGATTCCACTCAGCCGGAGGACATCTGCCATTGGATAGAGAGGGAGAAGGTAACCGCAGTACCTTCAGTCCCTGCACTGATTTCGCGAGTTGTTGCGATGGACGGTCTCGAGAGGTACGATCTGTCATCACTGCGGAAGATTTCCGTTGGGGGCGCTCCCAGTACCCCGGAGTTGTTGAAGGCAGCATATGAAAAACTAAAATGTGTTGTGATCAATGGTTTTGGCTCATCAGAGGGCACCAATACGGCCACGAGGCCGGGAGATACGATAGAAACCATATGCAACAGCGTGGGAAGACCTGCGTGCCCCTACGACATGATAAAAGTTGTGGATGAAAACGGCAGTGAGGTTCCTCCCGGTATTGACGGGGAGCTGGTATCGAAAGGACCGGGTATCTTCACCGGCTATTTTAAATCGGAAGAAGAAAACGCGCAGATATTCACCGGTGACGGTTTCTTTAAGACCGGTGATAAAGCAAGAAGGGACGAACTGGGCAACATCACGATTACCGGTAGGCTAAAAGACATCATTAACCGCGGGGGAGAGAAGATAAGTGCGCTTGAAATCGAACAGCGTTTAAGTGCTCACCCTTCGATCCGTGATGCGGTGGTTGTCGGTATGCCCGATGCGGTACTCGGCGAAAGAATTTGCGCTTACGTTGTTCCCGCCGGTGAGCAGAGCCTGACCCTTGAAGAGATTATAGTTTTTTTGAAGAGCAACGGAGCTTCCGTCCAACAACTGCCCGAGCGAATCGAAGTAATTGAGGAACTTCCGATGACCAAGGTCGGAAAAGTGGACAAAAAGACCCTGAGAGATGATATCCGGCAGAAAATCGAGAACGAAATCCCACCAAAATAGTCGTAAAAGGATGGTTATGGAATACAAGACTCTGGTAATTGAAAAAGATGACAATGTGGCAGTCGTGAAGCTTGACAGACCTCCGGTGAACTCCCTCAGTGCTCAGGTGTACAGAGATATTTATGATGCATTCTGTGAAATCGAGGAAGACGATTCCATAAAGGCGATTATAGTGACGTCAACCGGAGAGAAGGCCTTTGCTGCAGGTCTCGATGTTAAAGAAGTGGCCGGGAAGTCGTTGCCCGCGTATTTTGCGTTTGGCCGGATTTCCAGAATGTGTCTTGATAAAGTGGCAGGGATTGACAAGCCCACGATAGCAGCGGTTTTTGGAATAGTATTCGGGGGAGGTTGTGAGCTGGCGCTTGCCTGCGATCTAAGGATTGCCGCGGAGAATGTCTCCATAGGATGTCCGGAAATAAACCTGGGGATAATACCCGGGTCGGGAGGGACGCAAAGGCTGCCGCGATTAATCGGCGTTGCACGGGCGAAAGAACTGCTGTTTATGGGGGATACCGTCAATGCGGAAAGAGCAGCGGCTCTAGGGTTGGTCAACAAGGTTGTCTCGAAAGAAGAACTGATGGATGAGGCAAGGGTATGGGCAAAACGGCTGGCATCGAAGCCAGGGGTCGCAATGAGACTGTTGAAGAATGCGATTGATACTGGAATGAACATGGACCTTCCATCGGCTCTGAATCACGAGAATGAGTGTTTTGCGGTCTCTTATGTTTCGGAGGACGGCAGAGAGGGGTTCAGGGCATTTATCGAAAAACGGAAGCCGGTTTTTGTGGATAAATAAATAAATAAAGGAGGTTTTTTATGTCGCTACAGGGCAAACTAGCGCTGGTAACAGGGGCGTCAATGCCGAAAGGAATTGGGAAGGCAATCGCTGTAGAGTTAGCGAAGCAGGGTGCAGATGTGGTTGTGACCGGATATAACAATATGGATGGTGTAAACGCGGTTGCTGCCGAAATAAAGGCGCTCGGACGCAAATCGATGGCTCTGAGGATGGACGGAAGAGACTACTACGATGTTCAGAAAGGCTTCAAAGCCATAAAAGCGGAAATGGGAGCGGTGAATATTCTGGTGAACAACGCGGCCCAGATGAGGAGAATGGTCACCCTCGCCAAGGCGACCCCCGAAGACTGGGATGCTGAGGTAAAGCTGTGTCTCAATTCAGCTTTTTATTGTATCAAAGAGGCGTGGGCTGATATGTGCACAAACAAATGGGGCCGCATCGTGAACATGAGCTCGGTGGCGGGCATGCTCGGTGGCTACGGTCAGACAAGCTATGCCGCTGCAAAAGCCGGATTGATCGGACTTGCGAAATCAGTGGCACTCGAAGGTGCGCGGTTTAATATAACTGCAAATACCGTTGTTATCGGTATAGCAAACACGGAAGCATATTTCGAGCCTATTCCGCTGGAGGTGCGACAAAAAGTTGAGAAAAGGACGGCCCTTGGCAGGCCTGCAGAGCCGCAGGAAATCGCGGATGCCGTTGCTTTTGTGGTGTCTGACAAGGCATCCTATATGACCGGGGCACTTATGAATATGATGGGCGGCGAGGACCTGTTCGTATTCTAGAGAGTAGTTGTCTGATTCCGGCTTTGCCATTGTTTCATTGCATTGATGTCTTTATTTGGGAAGAATTTGGGATTTGTGACTTGAATTACATGGGGAGGTTATTATGGGAAGCTTACTCAAATATATGGAGGCGAATTGATGAAGGCTTACACAAAGGCGTACATCCCTTATAAAGGGTACTACTCCACACCCTTTTCGCGTTGGCAGGGAAGCATGCAGTACGACAATTCCATCGAACTGGGGGCCAACACGGCAAGACGCTGGTTTGCAGAGAAGAAAATTGACCCGGCAGTTCTGGATTATATGTACTTTGGATCGACGGTTGCGCAGAACCACTGGTTTGTAGCACACAACTATGCCGCCGCTATTCTGACGGATGACAAGAAGTACCTCCCTGCACTTTTTGTCAATCAGGCCTGCGCCACATCAACTACCATTCTCAATCTGCTCGCAAAAGATCTGGAACTTGGTGTTTATGACGTCGGGTACGCGCTCATGACTGACCGTTGCTCGAACGGTCCTCATACGATCTGGCCCGATCCGCTCGGACCCGGAGGGCAGCCGGACCGGGAAGACTGGAACATGGACAACTTTGCGGGAACTCCGAGACACCGTGCGTACATGGCCCAAACGGGTGAAAATGTAGCTGCCGAAGCCGGAATTACGAAAGAGGAATGTGACGCTGTTGTTTTCCGCAGATTCGAACAGTATCAGGCGGCCCTCGCCGATGACAGGGCGTTTCAGCGGCGCTACATGTTTCCAGCTGAAGTGACGGTAACTAAGAAGAAAAAGAAACTGGTTGAAGAAGATGAAGGCTGGACTCCGACCACGGCTGAAGGTCTGGCAAAATTGAAGCCTCAATACCCTGGTGGTGTATTGAGCTACGGTGCACAGACATTTCCCGCTGACGGAAATTGTGGAATAATCGTTACATCAAAAGATAAAGCGAAAGAATTGAGCGCAGATCCAAAGATTGAGATCCGGATTGTCTCGTACGGCTTCGCTCGGGTTAAACCGATGTTCATGCCGGCGGCTCCAATCCCTGCCGCACAGATGGCTCTTGCGAATGCCGGTTTGTCAATTTCGGATATAAAAGCGGTGAAGACGCACAATCCTTTCGCTGTAAACGATCTTGCGTTTTCCAAGAAGATGGAATATGACGTAATGAAAATGAACAACTATGGATCTTCGTTGATCTACGGACACCCGCAGGGACCCACTGTTGGCAGGGCAGTCATAGAACTGATCGAAGAACTGGTCCTGGCGGGCGGCGGATATGGTCTTTTTACGGGATGTTCCGCGGGAGATACCGCTGCATCACTTATAGTACAGGTTCAGTAGATCAGCGTCTTGCACAATCAGGGACGGGAAGCAGCAGAGGGCTTCCCGTCCTTTTGTTTCCGGATGCCTGTACCTTGACTTGTGTGGGTGTAATCAGGTAATAAGAACTACGGGGATTGCAGTGAAAACCTATCTGGCAAACGCATTTACAGACAGACCTTTCAAAGGAAACCCGGCCGTAGTCTGCTTTCTCGAATATCCAAAAACTGACAACTGGATGCAGAGTGTGGCTGCGGAGATGGGCGTTTCAGAGACCGCCTTTTTGATTCGTCAGGGAGACGGCTATAATCTAAGGTGGTTTACACCAAAAGTAGAAGTTGAATTGTGCGGGCATGCAACCCTTGCGAGCGCCTTCGTGCTTTATCAAACGGGATGGGCGAAGACCGATCAGACTATCCGGTTCTACACGAAAAGCGGGATCCTGAGCGCTACATGGACCGATGAGTGGATCACTATGGATTTTCCGGCTACACCTGAATCAAGAGACGCAGCACCGGACGGGCTTTTTCAGGCGCTTCAGGTTGAAGGAGAATATGCAGGGAAAACAAAATTCGATCTGCTGATTGAAGTTCGATCTGAAGAGATTGTCAGACAGATGAAGCCGGATTTCGCGGCACTGTCGGAAATACCCGCAAGGGGTGTGATCGTTACGAGCAGGGCGGATTCGCGCGAGGTAGATTTTGTTTCAAGGTTTTTTTGCCCGCGGCTTGGTATTGATGAAGACCCGGTGACGGGTTCGGCCCATTGCTGCCTGGGTCCTTACTGGGCAAAGAAACTGCACAACAATGAATTGATTGCGCGTCAACTGAGCGAGCGTGGAGGCACACTGCGGTTGTCAATCAAGGATGAGAGAGTCTATTTGTCGGGTCAGGCGGTCATTGTGCAGGAGGGGCGTTTGTTAGTCTAAGCTGTTTAGAAAGACCGGATGTTGGTAGCCGGGAGAACGGATGTGTGCCCGGAGCTTCGATATTCAGATGTGTTTCGGTCATCAATAAACCTGGAATTGGTATGCATTCAGCGGAAAACGAAATCAAAGCGGGCGGACCGGAATTGGTTTTCATGCCGGGTCTCGACGGAACCGGCCTTTCTTACGGGCCTCTCGGAGATGCAATGCCCCCCGACGTTTCATTGACGGTCATAGAGTATCCTGCTGATCGTGAATTGTCGTTCGAGGAAATGGTTGATATCGCATACGAACAGATCCCCCATGACAGGCCCGTTGTGCTCATCGCCGAATCTTTCTCCGGGCCGATAGCAATACATATGGCTGCGAGTCTGCCGTGTCGTGTGGCAGGAATTGTATTTTGTGCAACCTTCATGAAATTTCAACGACGTTTTCTCATGACTATTGCAAGACTTGTCCCTCTCAAGCGACTGCTGATGCCTCCCGTACCCGGATTTGTTCTTTATGTTCTATGCAGCGAACGAGCGGCTCTGAAGAAACTGTCGCCTTTATTTCGAACGATAGAAAAGAGGCTCAACCCGGCGGTCCTGACGCACAGAATACGCATGCTGAACGAGATCGATGTAATCGAAGAATCCCGTCTGATTACGGTACCCTGTTGCTATATTCAGGCATTGCAGGACAGACTCGTGTCCCGGAAAAGCGTACGACTCTTTCGGGAAAATCTACGCGATATCACGATAAAAGAAGTAAATGGACCCCACGCCATCCTGCAATCAAGGCCTGACGAATGTGCCGTTATTATTATGGAATTTGTAGAAAGAGTCTCAAGGCCAATTCCTTCCTCGTAGGTTTGTGACCCAGATCATTTATTAATTACCTATGTAGTTGTATTGTATATCGTGCGAAAGGGCCCAAAAATGAGGAAGGACCAGAAGATACGACAAATAAGCGAAGAATTGAACGATGCCGCGTCGCGGCATCAGAGTGGTATCGATGAACTGGTAACGGTGGCCGTCGTAAAATATGAGAAATACGCGTCTGGTGGGACGTGTTCGGACAAGAACAGGGATGTGAATGAATGCAGGCGAGGAGGAGGTAAGTAATGTTACGAGAGATTAAGTTTGTTGTAACGGGCGAGATTCGAAAACCGAAAAGCGGTGACTGGTTCCTGAACACCAAGAATTTTCCCATATGTGCTGCCCAGGATTTTGATATTTCAAAATATCCGATACTAAAGATGGAAATAGTAGAAGAGGAGAACACCCAGATTTCCTCTAAACACGGTCACGTTCCTTTCGTCCTCCGGAAATAGCAGTTGCCTCCCGAATGAATGGCGCGTCTACTCTCCGCGCCATTCATTCAAGAAAGCCGAACTCAACAGAATTTCATTACAGTTGTATATTGCGCTCTATTTTCTGTACAAGCCCGGGTAACGTCATGTAGAATATCACATGAAATGTCTATCCGATGCGGGGAGTCCGGATGCAAACAACGCATCGTATCGGGCTGTGACCGCGTCACCGGAATACATTTTTTGTCTGCCGTTTTGAACACCGAAAGCAAATACGAAGCGAAAGGAAGTTCACTAAGTGAAGCGTTTCGGAAACTCACCATACATCAGGATGTTTACAAGCCCTCGAATGGCCATCATGTTGCTGCTCGGTTTTTCGTCAGGCCTGCCGCTCCCCCTTACAGGGGGAACGCTCCAGGCATGGCTCACTACATCGGGAGTGGACATCAAAACCATCGGGATTTTTTCACTTGTGGGGCTGCCCTACACCCTAAAGTTTATATGGTCTCCATTCATGGACCGCTTTGTCCCTCCGTGGCTTGGCCGCAGACGTGGATGGATAATGCCCCTGCAGTTTCTCCTTCTCGCGGGAATCGCCGTCATGGCTTTGAGTTCACCGGACAGGATGCCGTTCGCACTGGCCGTTATTGCCCTGACTGTCGCGTTCATGTCGGCATCTCAGGACATCGTGATCGACGCGTATAGAACGGACGTTCTTCCCGGTGTGGAACGGGGGTTTGGCGCAGCCGTGTTTGTCTTCGGCTATCGGATTGCAATGCTGGTCGCGGGCGCCTTTGCCCTGATCATGTCCGACAGGATAGGCTGGCAGAATACCTATTTGTTTATGGCGTCGCTCATGATCATAGGGGCTTTAGGAACAGTTTTCGGTCGTGAACCGGAGTATAAGAATGCACCCCCGAGAACACTCGAACAGGCTGTTTGGGGGCCCTTGAAAGAGTTCTTTTCGAGAAGGTCCGCCGTTCTGTTTATCCTGCTGATTATACTATACAAACTCGGAGACGCCTATGCGGGTGCCCTGACGACAACATTCCTGATCAGAGGAGTCCATTTTTCCCCGACTGACGTCGGTACTATCAACAAGGGCCTTGGACTGATAGCGACCATACTGGGGGCTTTGTTCGGAGGTACGCTGATGGTGAAACTGGGTCTCTTCCGTTCTCTTATGGTGTTCGGTGTTTTTCAGATGATTTCAAATCTCTCTTTTATGCTTCTCGCGGTAGTGGGGAAAAGTTATCCCGCCATGATAATGGCCGTTGCTTTCGAGAATGTCTCCGGTGGCATGGGGACTGCCGCTTTCACAGCACTGGTTATGGCACTCTGTGACAAACGATACAGCGCCACGCAGTTTGCGCTTATGTCATCTGTTTCAGCGCTCGGCCGCGTTCTGGTATCGCCTACATCGGGTTACCTGGTGAGTTTCACCGGTTGGTCTGTTTTCTTTTTCATCACGACGCTTGTCGCCATTCCGGGGCTCGCCCTTCTCTGGTTTCTGCGCAATGATATATACGCCATAAAAGAAACCTGATTGTGCGGAGTTGCGTCGCACCCCCCCCATAAAGTCTCAAATCCCAATATTCAAATCACTAGTAAACGCTAAAAATAGAAGTGATGTTTCGGCTTATGAAAAGTGACTCAAGACTATTCACCGTTCATTGTTCGCACGGGTCTGCCTGTGAAAAAAAGTCCGGCGTGCCGCCGGCGTTCAATTCGGATTGCATGCGAGAAGTGCATTTTTCTGTACCCTATAAAGGAAAAAAAGATATAATAGTATCATGCTTGCGATTGCACCGGCCAGGTATTTCACGTTCCTACTTCTCACAGTATCGCTTCTATTAAGTCCTGCCGTGGTTCGATGCGGCACAATCGAAGTCACACGTGATCCGGAGAAAACGACATATTCGATCGGCCCTTCGGGGAGTAACCGGGAAGGACCTGTGGAAGACAAGGACAAAGAAAAGTCCTTGGATATGCTGAACAAAATGAACATTATCATTGATCGCGACAAGGGTACAGATAAGAAGGACCGGGAGAAATAAAAGTGGAGAGCTCAGAAAAGGGCAGAATCATCATAGTTGAAGACGAACAGAGCATATTGACTATGCTCAGCGAATTTCTGACTGCGAACGGTTATACCGTCGAGGCTTTTCTGGACAGCAGGAAGGCTCTCTCTGCCCTTAAAAATAACGGCTACCACGTGCTGATTACAGATCTCATGATGCCGAAGGTCGATGGTTTGCAGCTCATAAACTTCATTCAAAAAGAATATCTTGACACGCTCGGCATAGTGATGACCGGTTACGGCAGTATGGATACCGCGATCAGCGCCATGAGGAGTGGAGCCTTTGATTATATTCTGAAACCTTTCAAGTTTGAAGACGTGCTCGCCACTGTTGATTCTGCGATGTATTATTTCAATTTGCTCAAAAGCGAGAATATACCCAAGGGCCTCACCTCAAAAGCTAATCTGCTTCGCCGATATGCTGAAAACAAGATCATTCGTGAAAACAGTGTTCTCAGGGGTTTGAAGGACAGATATAAGTTCGAGAACATTATCGGGATCAGTTTTGCAATGCAGAAGGTCTTCGAAATGATCGAAAGGGTTGCCGATACTAATGCTACGGTGCTTGTAACAGGCGAAAGCGGGGTTGGTAAGGAACTTGTAGCACGCGCCATACATTTTAATTCCTGCAAGAAGGATAATCCGCTCGTTGTCGTTAACTGCGGGGCTATACCGGAAACCCTTCTTGAAAGTGAGCTTTTTGGTTATGAAAAAGGCGCGTTTACGGGTGCTGTAAATACACGGTACGGCAGATTTGAAATAGCAAACGGCGGCACCATTTTCCTGGATGAAATAGGAGACATGAGTTTTAATCTCCAGGTGAAGCTATTGAGAGTTCTGCAGGAAAAATCGTTCGAGAGGATAGGCGGTTCAAAGACAATTAATGTGGATGTCAGGATTATTGCCGCTACTAACAGAATGCTGGATGAACTGGTGCAACAGGGAAAATTCAGAGAAGATCTGTACTACAGGTTGAACGTTGTCCCGATTAAGATCCCGCCGCTGCGTGACCGCAGGCAGGATGTACCGTTGCTCCTGAACTATTTCCTGGAGCGGTCTAACAAAATGAACTCTGCCGGTATAGAAGGATTTACCGAAGAGGCAATGAAGGCCATGATGGATTATCCCTATCCGGGAAATGTGCGCGAACTCCAGAATATTGTGGAGAGAGTAGTGGTGCTGAAAAGAAACGGTCATATTGACCTCGAAGACCTTCCGGAGAAACTCTACAGTGGCGAAAACGATATGAGGGAAGGTCAAGAGAATGTATCGGCGTTCGATATAGAGAGGGGCTACGATACCCTGGTGTCAGAATTTGAGAAGAACCTGATTGTAAAGGCGCTTGGAGAAACACAGGGAGTAAAAAGCAAGGCAGCCCAGGTCCTGAACATAAACAGAACGACTTTGATTGAAAAAATGAAACGACTCGGCCTCGACTGATACTTTCTTTTGTCAAAAAAATGACAAAAGAAAGTAAATCCCAATAGTCAAATTACAAATTCCACATAGACAAATCAAACAACCAAACCGCCTCATTGTCGCGCTGATCTTTGATAAACTGCGGCCCAGGATCCATGTACACAGGCAGGTAAGTCATTGAAATAAAAATAACTAATGTTTTAAGGAAAATGACTGTTTATTTGCAATTTGTAATTTGGATATTGTGATTTGTTTGCAAGTGGTATACTTCTTGCATTTTCGGCTGCATGCCTTTAGCAGAAGCCAAACTTCTCGAAGCCGCTTTTAGTGAATTTTCTAAAGCATCCAATTCAATAATCAGTCACTATGGTATTCTCGAAAATCAGATAAAAGACTTAAGAAAAGAACTTGAAGAAAAAAACCGGGCCCTCAAACAGGCAAGCGAATATCTTTACACCATACTCGATTCACTGCCTGTCGGAGTAGCTGTAGTCGACGGGAAATCGGTGCTCTTCGTGAACAAAGATGCTGAAGATCTGCTTTCGGAAGGCATCATCGCGAAGCTCAATCAGACACAAACCAAAAACGGAGAAGTCAAGACCGGCTGCGGGCATTTTCGATGGAAAAAAGAGAAATTGTATGATGGTCTTTCAGAAAAGGAAGTCATCGTCATCGAGGATGTGACGGAACTGGAGCGGATAAAGGAACGAAATGAAAGAGATGAGCGGCTTCTCGCAATGGGTGAAATGGCGGCCCGCATTTCACACGAGATCAAGAATCCGCTCGGAAGCATGGAACTGTTTCTTTCCATGCTTCTCTCAGGCAAGCTGAACAAAACGCAGCGTAAGCACATCGATTATGTGCTGTTTGGAGTGAAGACAATTGACAGAATCATAAACAACATCCTCTCGTACACACGTCCGAAGGCTCTGACGCTTAAAGAAGGTGAGTTGTTTGAGATTGTCAAAGATACAGTTGAATTCATGAGCGTTTCGATTTCAATACGCGATATACAGGTCGATTTTCAGGCAACGAGCAGAGGACGTTCGTATTTTGATCCGGACCTCATGAAACTTGTCCTGATGAATCTTATCAGCAATGCCATAGAAGCCATAGGTACAAACGGCAGGATCAAGATTGATATCAAAGAAACGCGGGATTCTTCGGTCGTTATCATCAGCGACAGCGGTTGTGGCATGCAGGAAGAAATCCGCAAGAACATTTTCAATCCGTTCTTCACAACCAAGGAAAAGGGCGTCGGCCTTGGGCTCTATATTGTTTACAACATTGTTAAAGCCCATAACGGAAACATAGAGGTCGAATCTGCTGAAAATTCCGGTTCGTCATTCCTCATCTATCTTCCCAAGGAAAAGGTGTGCGGTATATGAAAACAAACGTACTGGTCGTCGATGATGATAATCATATGAGGATCGCTTTGAAGGAATCGCTCCTGAGAGCGGGGTACAGCGTTTCGATCGCGGAAGACGGGAAGCAGGCGCTCAACGAAATCGGCAGACGCATGTACGATCTTGTTATCACTGATGTAAAAATGCCGCACGTAAGCGGTATTGACCTGCTGCAGCATATCAAAGAATCGTCTCCGTTCCTGCCTGTTATTCTCATGACAGGCTATGGCACGATTCAGGACGCGGTCAAAGTGATAAAAGAGGGTGCATATGATTACATTCAAAAGCCGTTTAATACCGACACGCTGTATGGTGTTGTAAAACGGGCTCTTAAAGTCAACAATGGAAGGATCATCGGAACTTCAAAAGTCATGAAAGAAATGCTAATGAAAGCCGAACGTGTCGCCAAATCGGAGGCCACGGTTCTGGTGCTCGGCGAAAGCGGTGTCGGAAAAGAACTGGTCTCCAAATATATACATGAGAACAGTGGAAGATTTGACAGGCCGTTTGTTCCGGTTAATTGTGCGGCGCTCCCCGATAATCTGCTTGAAAGCGAACTGTTCGGATATGAAAAAGGTGCATTTACAGGAGCGCTGAACAGAAAACTTGGCAAGTTTGAACTGGCCGATAAGGGTACTATCCTTCTGGACGAAATCACAGAAATGGATCTCCGGCTGCAAGCCAAGTTGCTGCGTGTGCTCCAGGAAAAGGAGATCGAAGTAGTCGGGTCCAAGTTCCCGAAGCCTGTTGACGCGAGAGTGATCGCGACAACCAATAGGAACATCACGAAATACGTGGCGGAAGGAAAATTCAGAGAGGATCTTTTCTATCGACTGAATGTGTTCCCCATAACGGTTCCGCCGCTCAGAGAAAGAAGAGAAGATATTCCTCTGCTCATTGAATATCTGTTGAAGAAACACACGAAAGGTATCGACGTGGTTATAGAAAAGGAAGCAGTTGAATACCTGCAGGATAGGTCCTGGAAGGGCAATGTCAGGGAACTCGAAAATCTGGTTGCCCGTGCCTGTATTATGTCTAACTGTGCTGTCATAAAACTGGCTCATGTGAAAGACATTGACACGGCAAGTGAAAGCCCGATGAATTGCGGCTCGGTCAAGGAAATGGAAACAAAGCTTATTCTGGACGCGCTGAAATCGGTGCGGGGCAACAGGACGAAAGCGGCTTCCGCTCTTGGCATTACTGTGAGGACACTCAGAAATAAAATCAACGAGTACAGGTCATTGGGCCTGGAAATCCCTGTGAAGGAATACTGATATGGACGTAATCGACGTTATTGGAAAGGCACTCAACATCAGGACCTCAGCCCACAAAGTGATATCCGGAAATATTGCAAATGTTGAGACACCTGGATACAAAGAAAAAAATGTGGACTTCAAAAAAGAGATCGACAGGGCTATGCACCTCGACTCGAAGAGCGCCATCGGCAATGTTGAAGTAACCGAGAATACAGTAAATGATGGGCTCGCAAGTATAGACGGCAATACGGTGAATGTAGAAAACGAGATGGTCAAGCTAACGGAAAACCAGGTCATGTTTCATTCGCTGGTACAGATTGCGGCTAAACGGTTCAACATGATGAAATTCCTCATTAGTGAAGGGAGGAGGTAATTCGTATGGGTGTTTTTGACATTCTGAAAATAAGTGCTTCAGGACTTAAGGCTCAAAGAGCGCGGATGGAAGTCATCGCCGGCAATCTCTCAAACGTGCATACCACCAGAACCGAGGAAGGTGGTCCCTATCGAAAGAAAGAGGTCGTCTTTGTGTCTACGGATGTCTCCGATACAAAGGAGTTTGGCAGCCTTTTCTCAAAGAAGATAGAGGGTGTCAAAATAGAATCTGTGAGCGAAAGTGAAAAGGAATTCGAGAAGGTGTTTGATCCGAATCATCCGGATGCCGATCAGGAAGGATATGTTATGTTCCCGAACGTGAACCTCATGGAAGAGATGACGGACATGGTCGCAGCGACCCGCGCGTACGAGGCAAACGTAAACGTGATGAATACGACCAAAGAAATGCTGATCAAATCTCTCGATCTGATAAAATAGGGGGTTTCTATGAAGGTCGAAACATTTACACTCAATGCTTTTCCTGAAGCCACCAAAGGTCCGGGTGCCACGCCTGAAGCGGGGAAGGCCTCCTTCGGTGATGTTCTGAAAGACTCCATCAAGAAAGTTGGAGAACTGGAGAAAGAGGCCGATCAGGAAGTCCAGAAACTCGCAACCATGCAGACGGGTGATGTGGTCAACACGATGATGGCCATCGAAAAGGCAGACATCTCATTTCAGATGATGATGCAGGTCAGAAACAAGATCATCAATGCGTATGAAGAAATTATGAGAATGCAGGTGTAATCAATGGCTGGGACAGACGATCTTCTCGGAAATGCAAAGAACTTTATTAAGACAACGCCGAAGAACAAGCTGTACACTTACATCTTTCTTCTTGTTGTTATTGTCGGCGGATCGATTATCGGGCTCTCTTTCATGCAAAAGGAAACGTATAACACACTTTTCGCCGGCCTTTCAACCGAAGATGCATCGATGGTAGTCCAGAAACTGAAGGAACTGAAGGTTCCCTACAAGCTTGGTCTTGGCGGAACATCCATATCTGTCCCGAAAGAGAAGGTATACGACGCGAGATTGATGCTTGCAGGGCAGAACGCCCTTCCGGGAGGAGCCGGAATGGGGTATGAACTCTTCGATAAAGCAAATTACGGCATGACCGAGTTCATGCAGAATGTTAATTACAAACGTGCCATTCAGGGAGAACTCTCAAGAACAATCAATCAGATGCCTGAAATAAAGGGATCAAGGGTACACATTGCCATACCTGAGCAGACACTCTATTCGGCCAGAGAAAAAGAGGTGACGGCATCTGTTTTCATCAAAACAAAGCCTGGAAAGATGCTGTCAAAGGAACAGGTAACAGGTGTTGTACAGCTCGTTGCCGGCAGCGTGGAGGGTCTTAAACCCGAAAACGTTACTGTAGTTGATTCGTCCGGAAAGGTGCTCTTTAAAAATAATGGCGGTGATTCCGGCACAGGCATGGTGTTGTCGGGGCAGCAATACGAGCTTCAGAAAAGTGTTGAAAGGACACTCGAAGAATCAGTCCAGTCGATGCTTGACAAATTCCTCCCGTCAAACCGATCTATAGTAAGGGCAAACGTCGAGCTGAATTTGAGAAAGGTAGAAAAAGTAGAAGAAGAGATGCAGCCGACGAAAAGTGCTGTTACCGCAGAGAAGAAGAGCGTGGAAAGAAATGTGAACAGGACAGGTGGTCCGGCAGGAGTGCCCGGAGTGGCTTCAAATGTTCCTAATCTGGCGGGCAAAAACTCGGCTGCTCAACGAGCCGATGCCGGGGCGAGGAGCAATGAGTCCGAGAGACAGGAATCGCAGGTTTCATATGAGGTCAGCAAGACCGTGAGCAAAATAGTCGAGCCTTTTGGAGACGTTAAACGAATGTCTCTGGCTATCGTGGTAGATGGCAAGTACGAGAAGGTTAAAGGCCAGAAGGGCGAGGAACTCAAGTATAGTCCCCGGTCGCAGAAGGATCTTACCGACATCAAGTCAATTGTCTCGCGGGCAGTAGGATATAATGAAGAACGTGGAGACAAGATAGAAGTACTGAACGTCCCGTTTGAAGTCGACCAGCTCGCTGACGATAAAGCCGCTTTTGATAGTACCGAAAGAACACAGATGCTGTACAGTGCGGGCAGATACGTGTTTTATGTCATTATCGCTCTGGCCATATTCTTCTTCCTGATTAAACCGCTTCTCGCAATTCTTAAGGCCAAGACAGAGAGGAGCTCCCTTGCACAGGTCAAAGACGTGTACGTGAAAAGTTCCGTTACTGAAACAGCAGCGATTGAGAACAAGCAGCAGAATGCGTTGACAGACGCCATGAAAGACAAGGCCCTTGTCGGGTCAATCATTAAGGAATGGGTTAAGGAAGCTACCTGATGGATGCGGAAGCCGTCTCCGGAATTAGAAAAGCAGCCATTCTCCTCCTCATCATGGATGATGAGATGACGAAGGAGATCATGAAGGATCTCGAGGAGGAGGAAATTGAGGCCATAGGTCAGGAGATTACAAAGCTGAAGCTGATACCTGATTCTGTTGTGAACAAAGTGATGGAAGAGTTTACCGCCAAGCTGGGTAAACGAAATAAACAAATAGTTGGCGGCGAACAGAAATTCAAAATGCTCATTAAGAAGAGCTTTGGTGATGAGAAAGCTGAGACTTTTCTGGGCAACATAGAAACCAAACGGGGGATGCCGGGAGAGTTCCTGAGGCGCTGTGATCCCAAACTCCTGGCAAACGTACTCAGGGGTGAGCACCCGCAGACTATCGCTCTGGTACTTTCTACACTCGGTTCTAAAAAGGCCGGTGAGGCGATCTCTTCTTTGCCGGAAAGAATGCAAATAGAAGTAATCATGCGTATGGCAAGCCTGCAGAAAGTTGACATGGCAGTGCTCGCGGAAGTTGAAGCCGTTATACGTGAACAGCTGGAAAGTATCGGCGGTGCTGAAGGAAAACAACTCGGCGGTGTCGAAGTTGTAGCCACCATCCTTAACCAGATGGACAGAACGCTCGAATCGGAACTCCTTGGTAAGCTGGAAGAATCAAACCCGGACCTTGCCGAAAAAATCAGGCAGCTCATGTTTACGTTCGAAGACCTGACACAGCTCGATGACAAGAGCATACAGGCATTATTGAAAGAGGTTTCATCGGAAGACATAGGGCTTGCACTGAAGGGTGCATCTGATTCAATGAAAGACAAGATATACTCAAACATGTCTGAAAGGGCCTCCGCCATGTTAAAAGAAGACCTTGAAGCAATGGGTCCGGTCAGATTATCGGATGTTGAGAAAGCACAGATAAAGATCGCAATGGTAGCCAAGAAGCTTGAAAGTGAGGGTAAGATAATCCTATCAAGAGGAAGTGAGAAATTCATCTAGGATGAACACGTGAAACCATACACTCTTGATAATCTGGATGGGCCGGTACACGAGTCGAAGGCGACAGTATTCACGACGTACTTCGATGAAGACAGATCCGGGCCCGAAAAGGCCGCGAAGACGGTTTCCGTAGAGGACGAAAGTAGAAAAGCCTTCGAGGATGCCTTTGCCCAGGGCGAAAAGGCCGGTTTTGAGATGGGCATGAAAAAGGTGGATTCTCTCGTCAAGAGACTGAATGGATATATCTCCGAGCTGTCATTTTTCAAGGAAGAACTGCTTGAACGTTCACGGAAGCTTTCGACCGAACTGGCTATAGTATTTGCCGAGGCCGTCATACTCAGGGAGTGTGAGGAAAAAAGAGAAACAGTACTCAAGATGGCGAAGAAGGCGCTTGATCTGTGCGAAGACAAAGGAGAAGTTGTGATCAGGATCAGAAAGGAGGACGCTGATCACATCTCAGCGGCCGAAGCAAGTCATCTGAAGATCGTCAAGGACGATTCCCTGAAAGAGCCGGGTTTCATCATCGAAACCAATTTCGGCGATATAGACGGGAGGATTTCAGTCCAAATAGATGAACTGAAAAAGGAATTTATCCATGGAAAATTTGACTGAAACCAGTGTGGTATCCGCTAAGAAGATACTCTCTGATTTCTATCCCTACAGAGTCTACGGTAAGGTTAACCAGGTAGTGGGGCTCGTCATAGAAGGCAAAGGGCCTATTTCTTCGGTGGGAGATGAAGCGCTGATATATCCTGTTGATAATACTCCTCCTATAGAGGCTGAGGTAGTTGGCTTCAAAGACAGCAAGACGCTGCTCATGCCGCTCGGAGACATCCGGGGTGTGGGTATCGGATCAAGGATCCTGTCGAGAAGAAGGACGGTCGATGCCGTTGTGGGCGAAGGACTTCTGGGCAGGGTTATTGATGGGCTTGGTAATCCGATGGACGGGAAAGGGCCGATTCAATGCAATGAATCCATACCTATTTACAGAGAAACCGTGAATCCGATGAAGAAGAAGAGAATCACTGAACCTCTGGACCTCGGGATCCGTTCAATCAATGGCCTCCTCACGTGCGGCAAGGGACAGAGGATTGGCATTTTTGCCGGTTCCGGTGTCGGGAAAAGCGTCCTGCTGGGCATGATCGCGCGAAACACCGAAGCGAATGTCAATGTAATAGGCCTTATCGGTGAAAGAGGAAGAGAGGTCCGTGAGTTCATAGAGAGAGACCTGGGGGACGGGCTGAAGCACTCCATAGTCATTGTTGCAACGTCTGATCAGCCTCCGCTTATCCGGGTGAGAGGCGCTTTTCTTACAATAGCAATCGCCGAGTATTTCCGGGACAGGGGAGATGATGTCCTTCTCCTGATGGATTCCCTGACGCGTTTCAGTATGGCGCAAAGGGAGGTGGGTCTGGCCATCGGAGAACCTCCGACTTCTAAGGGATACACACCGAGCGTATTCTCACTTTTATCCAGACTCCTCGAGAGGGCCGGAAACGGTGAATCCGAAGGTACAATGACAGGTATATATACCGTGCTCGTCGAGGGAGATGACCTCGATGATCCAATCGCCGATTCAGCCAGGTCTATCCTGGACGGACATATCGTGCTGTCCAGAAAGCTTGCAGATCAGAACCAGTATCCGCCCATAGATGTATTGAGAAGCATAAGCAGGCTCATGAAAGACATATCACCGAAGGAACAGCTCGAATATGCGGGCAAGATCATTGAGATACTGTCGGAATACGAGAAGGCAGAGGACCTTATTAACATAGGGGCATATACCTCAGGCACGAATCAGAAGATCGATTATGCCATGTCCATGATTGACAAGGCGAAAACATTTCTTTCTCAGGGTATTGAGGACAGGGCTACTATTGAAGAGACCCAGAACAGCATGAAAATACTCTTTTACATCTGACGCGGAAGGTGGTGGTCGTGTCAATGAATGATTTCTTCATGGTATTTCGGCGCATATCCGCTCTGCCGGTTGCGCGTATATTTTTTCACCGGAAGCGGTGAAGTCCGGGGTTTTCATGTTGAAAGAGCGCGTTGACCGCATAATCGAAATCAAACAAAAAATGATGGACAGCAAAGAGAGAGAAATCGAAGCTGAGGTGAAAAGACTTGATTCGGCTGGCCTACTCATTGCTGCCACTGAACAGGAAATTGATGATAATTACAGCAAGATAACCTCCACTTCTCTTTCGGGGAATGACTTCTCAGTAATCACAGATTACGTTGAATATCTGGAAAAAAAGAAATACACACTCCTGGTTGAAAAAGAATCCCTTGAGGAAAAAATCATACTTCTCAAGGCTGAATTGCTCGACCTTCTTAAGGAGATCAAGATACTTGGTACGCTCAAAGAGAAGATCGTGGCTTCTTTGAAAAAGTCGTTCAACAGACGGGAGCAGAAGCTTCTTGATGAAATAGCCTTGAGGACTGAAGAGCAAAGACAGTAGTCTTAAAAGAAACCCGTTTGCTTATTACACCCCCAATAACCTCCTCTTACAAAAAAAGTTTTCACGAACAGATATAGAACACGTACAGGGATTTCCCGGTGGGAAGTTTTTTCCTTTTCCGGGAATTAATTTCCCTGATAGCATAGGTGCTTGCGCAGTGGCTAATTGCTAACATGCTGAAATCTCACAGTATTCATGTATGGCACGGCTTTTGATCTAAAGAGAGACATTATGGAAAACGGTCTAATAGAATTATTGATGCCGAAAAGTTCACTGCTCGCGAAGGAACCGGTAGCTATACTGCCGGAGAATAGCGATAAGACATCGTTGGAATTTGCGGAGATGTTCAACACGTCAATGAGCGAAGGTCTTGAACCATTTATGCAATGCATGGGTCTATCGGACGCGGCTCGGGAGATAGTCATTGATGAAGTGAAGACTGCCGACAATGATTCCGACGCAACTATCTCAAGTGAAGCAACCAGAGAAATACCCTGTTTTTGCCTGGACACACAAAGCCTTCTTTCGCTTTTTCAGAAGCTTTTTGCAGTTCAGAACTTCCGGGATACAGCTACCCCGACCGACGGTGAGATCGATGTGGAGGACAGTACTGCCGGAAATATCCGGGTGAATGAAGTCCTGCAAAACATTCTTTCTCTTCTGGAAGCAGGAGACAGTGTCAGGATCACGTTGAAAAATATCCCGGCTCCGGCAAAGGAACAGAAGAGAAGTGAGACCCTGCTTACCCACGCAGATCATATGACCGACACGGATCATATAACAAGAGCAGATCATACAGCAAAAGCAGATGCCAATCAGCCCGGAAACGCGTTGAAAGAATCAGACGAAACAGACGACGGTATTGAGATTACCGGTTATCTTACGCAGGATATCAACCAGCCGCAGGTAGAGTCTGAAGCAAGGGATCTTGCCGGCAGGATAACTGCGGCGCTCGAGCAGATGCAGCATACCACCGGGTCAGCATCGCAGAGTTTAGAGACGGCGCCGGAAGCTTCACCTGTCCGATACGAGGTCTCGTTCGAGGGGTACACGCGTGAGCCTAAGCTATCGCACGACAATGAAACCCGGAAACTACAGGTGCCTCCCGACGGCTTACCTGCCGGCACCGGACCGGAAAAGAGAGAAATCATCAAAACGGATGATGGAAGGCAGGTACGCCCCGAAAGGGCAATCATCGAAATTGTGAAACCCATGCCTGGCAACAATGCGCCTGCCTCGCTATCCGGAGAGCTGCCCGTGGGAGACAATGTGCCTGCCGCAAAACCGGTGGATGTTTCCATAAAAGTGAACGAAGCCATCAACAACGCGCTCGAGGAGCGGAATACGACCGTTGAAGCCTCTGAGCCGGCCAAATCCTCTGACGAGAAGCAGATGTTCTCCGGCGGCGGGTTTAGTAGAGTGAACCCGCATCCCGAATCGGAACGAAGAAATGTAATAGACAAGAATGCCTTTGCTTCTGTTATGACAGAGAAAATCGAGAAGCTTTCCGAACAGTTTGCAGGCAAAAGCATGTCTCTTGATATGGTTGTGAGACTGCGCATCGACGATAAAGAAACGCTGATCGTTGGTTTCAAAGAGCATGGTCAGAGGGTCAGCGTTGAAATCAGGACAACCAACGAGAATACGGGTTCCTTTCTCCAGACTCAGAAAGACGAACTGACAAGGCAACTCGAAGCGAGAGACATACACGCGAGCATCTATGTGGACATTCAGAACCAGAACAAGGAAAGAAGAGAACAGCAGGGCAAATCAAAAAAGAATACTGCTGAACATCAGGAAAAGAGTTTCGACACTTTTATCGAGACAATGGCATAGAGGAGGTACCGATGGCTATAACTACGGATGTCTTGAATTCAACACTATCAGCCGCATCTATCAACAGGACGGGGACGTCGGAGACGAGTTCCATGAATACCGTACTGGGGAAAGATGCCTTCCTGAAAATACTCATGACACAGCTCAAGTATCAGGACCCGATGGACCCCATGGATGCTTCAACTTTCATGGGTCAATTGTCTCAAATGACGCAGGTTGAGCAGTTGACGAACATTGCGTCTACACTGGACGACATGAAAGAGGCGAGTGAGAGCGGTAATGTCTCCCAGTGGCTGAGCATCATGGGGCATCAGATAAATACAGATGCTACCACTCTCTCAAAAGGAGATAGCGTCGTTCTTGAGCCTACAGGGGATTACGACAAGATCGTGCTAAATCTCACGAACGTGAACGATGGAAGCGTAACGCAGGAAACGATAAACGCCGGTGATCCATTAACACTCACCTACGGTGGTACAGACCAGGTAAAAGTTGCTGCGTACGGCGTGAAGGATGGTAACGTAATAGGCTGTTCATATGCAGTGTATCAGACGGTTCAGGGCATACAAAACAGCAGTGACGGACTCGTCGCTATTTTGAGCAATGGCGATCAACATAAAGTGAGTACAATCACAAAGATCATAAATTAGGAGGAGGAAAATATGCTCAGTTCATTTTATTCAGGTATCAGCGGTCTCATTGCAAACAGCTCTTCAATCAACGTCGTGGGTAACAACATTGCTAACGTGAACACGGTAGGCTTCAAAACCAGCAGGGCTACATTCGAAGACGTGCTTTACCAGTCAATATTTGGATCATCAGGGACAAGCCAGGTGGGGCGCGGAACGGCGCTGAGTTCCGTGGATACGCTCTTTTCACAGGGTTCTTTTGAAAGTACCAGTGAATCGACAGACCTTGCGATAGGCGGTAAAGGATTTTTTATCGTACGTTCACCGGAGAATGAGACAAACTACTACACGCGGGCAGGACAGTTCAGATTTGACTCGGATGGAAACCTCACCATGCCCAGCGGCGACATCCTCCAGGGGCGGCTCATAGACCGTATAACAAACGCGCCGTATGGCGTCGATACCGACATCATCATCTCTCAGACTCCAAGCGAGCCGAGAGCAAGTGCACTCATAGGCATGAACGTTAACCTGCAGTCAAGCGCTGAATGGGCCGGTACAATCAGTCCTATGACCGGAGCGGGCACGGCTGTTGCGACGACCCCTGCCGTCGAGGACGGAACGTATCCGGAACCGGGTACGTACACGATGACACTTGGTGCGCCGGCTGCCGGTTCGGCCACGTTGACCATTGCTGTTGCAACGGTTAACCCCGATGGTACAGCAGGCACACCGATTACGTATACGAATACGGTGACTGCAGGAACAACATACACGAACTGGGAAGGCTCAGGTTTGAATTTTACCACCGCTACCGGCGCGAGCTTTGCGGCAGGCGCACAGACGGTGACGCTTGGGGGATTTTCAACCAACTATGTAAGTGCTACCCAGAATCCCACTACCACGTCCAACTATGCGTCCTCAGTGACCGCGTATGACTCACTGGGACAGGCGCATGTAGTAACAGTATACTTCCGGAAAGACAGCGAAGATCCGGTCTCTCAGAACAGCACGTGGCAGTGGATGGCCCATCTCGATGCGGCTGATTCAGCAACAGGCACAAATACGCTGGCCGGTTGGGGCGAGATGGTATTCAACAACAATGGTGCCCTCGTTACCGGAGGACAGGCAACAACTGTTCCTTTTGATTTCTCGCAAGGAGCTCAGCCCGGTCAGTTGATCGATCTTGTTTTCGGTCCGGATTCAGGAGGCGGAACGACAACCCAGTATCCCATTGCCTCTACAACGAACTTCCAGACCCAGGATGGCTACCCGCCGGGTGTCCTCCAGAACGTAACGGTCAGCCCCGAGGGTGTTATATCGGGTCATTACTCGAACGGACAAATCCTTAACCTGTATCAGCTCACGCTTGCCAATTTCAATAACCCTAACGGGCTCAGGAGGGAAGGTGGTAACCTGTATTCAGAGACAATTGAATCAGGCGTTGCATACACGAACGCTCCGGGAGAAGGCGGCCTCGGCAAGATCAACCCGAACTCACTGGAACAATCGAATGTTGACCTTGCAACGGAATTCGTAAAAATGATCGTCGCGCAAAGAGGATTTCAGGCAAACTCCCGGGTCATTACAACAACTGATGAAATTCTTGCAGAACTGATGAATCTGAAGCGATAAACCTCTTTTCATATATTCCTCCCTCAATCGGCCCGCGTGTCACACGGGCCGATTGAGGTGCAAGACACGGGGCTCAAAGTATAAGCTCGGATCCTACCTTGTGCACCCGTACACCCTGCTTTTCTACAACCGACACCCTCTATCTTTCATCGTGTCAATTCAATGACAGAATACTGTGGTTCCACGTAATATATTTTTTATAACTAGCTAATCTTACAAGTAAAAGAAAAATGGCATGTTAATTGCTTTGACACTGGTGACGGAGGAAAACCGCATGGCAGAGGAACAGAGACAGGAGACAGCCGCAGGCGCAGAAGGTGCGCCGGATGATGAAAACAGGAAAGGCAGTCTGTCCAAGATAATCGTTTTGATCATTATCTTCGTTGTTGTAGGAGGTGGCGGGGCTGCCGGTTATTACCTGTACGGACAACAGCTCATGAATAAACTGCTTCATAAGGAAGCAGCGGGGCAGGAAACCGCAAACAAACAGGAAACCGAGGAAAAAAAGAAAGAAGGTGTCGGTCCTATACTCTCATTGGAACCCTTTATCTTCAATATGTCAGGCAACCAGTCGAAGTACGCCAAGGTTACCCTCGGGGTTGAAGTCAAGGACCTCAAGGCAATGGAGGAGATAAAAAAGATAACTCCTGTCGTTCGCGACAGAATTTTATCCATACTCGGAACAAAGACACCGGAAACGCTGATGGACGTTAATCAGCGCGGTACTATAAAGGACGAGATACAGAAGAATATGAAGACTTTATTCGAAGACGCAGAAGCAATCAAGGCTGTTTATATTACGGACATCATTATTCAGTAAGGGGCCTGGAATGGAACAAGTACTTTCACAAGCGGAAATTGATGCGTTACTCGGCGGGATATCTGATGGTGTCATCGAAACCGAAACACCGGCTGAGATAGTCGCAGCACCGCAGGAACCCACTGAGGTCAGAGAATTTGATTTTATCCGGTACACGAAGGGAAAGAAGGAAAAACTTCCCGCACTCGAATTCATCTATGATCGCTTTTCGAAATCGTTCAGGTCAGCGCTGTCTCTCTTCATGGAAAGGGAGATTGAGGTCAACGTTGCACCGGTTCAATATCTTGAGTATGCGGAATTTATCAAAACACTGCCGCTCCCAACCAATATGAATATTGTCGTCACAGAAAACCTGAAGGGATTCTTCATCGTAATTTTCGATGCGAAGATGATCTTTTCCGTGCTTGAAACAATATTCGGCTCATCAAGCATATCAGCTCCTAGAATAGAGGGGAGAGAATTTACAAAAATAGAATTTAACGTCATCAAGAAGCTGATCGATCTGGTTTCTATGGAAATGGAGAAAGCCTGGCAGCCGGTCTATGAGATCCGCTGCAAATACTCGAGGTCGGAAATAAATCCTAATTATATAACCATGGTAGCTCCTGAAGAGAATGTGAGCCTTAGCGAGTTTTCGATTGAGATTGGCGACATTACGAGTTGGATGAAAGTCTGCATGCCGTACGGTGTACTTGAGACTGTCAAAGGATACCTCATGTCGACTCCATCGAGAGAAGATATGGAGATGCGTGAAAAATGGCTGTTGCAATTGAAAGAGAGGGTCCTTGAAGTGCCTCTTGAAATACGGGCATTGCTCGGAAGAAAGAAAATGTCCATCCAGGAGTTCATGCAGGTTACGGAAGAGAATATCATTGTTGTTGACCACTACGTGAATGATCCCATCGAGGTAGCGATCTATGACAAAACGAAATTTCGGGGGAAAATGGGCATTTACAAAGGCAACAAGGCCGTCAAAATCGAAGAGCTGGTTGGTTAGGAGGTAAAATGGAAGAGTTTGCAGCAGAACAGAACGGACTGATACAAAAGAAATTTGAAGTAAACATAGATAGTCTCCTCGATGTCTCCGTTGAAATTTCGGTCGAAATAGGACGAACAAAATTGACAATAGGCGAGTTGCTCTCACTGTCAAAGGGTTCTGTCGTTGAATTGAACAGGATTGCCGGAGAGTCGGTTGACATTTTTGTAAACGAGAAGCTTCTGGGAAAAGGCGAGATTGTTCTTATCAACGAGAGACTTGGTGTCAGGGTACTTGAAATCCTTGCTCCCAAAGAAAGAGTGAAGGAATTGGGATAATGGACGTATACACCGGGGCCGCTAAAGTCATTTTTATTATGATCGGCATTATTGCCGCCATAATCCTGTTCTCCCGATACGCAGGGAAAATCAAAATGCCGTTTAAGACGGAAGAACAAGGCTACAGCATCAGAAAGGTCGGATCTCTGTACATGGGTTATAAGAAATTTATCTCAGTTGTTGAGATTAATAACCACGTGCTTGTTGTTGGCGGAGGAGACAAAGAACTCTCGCTGCTGGCGAAGTGGGAAAAAGAGGACACCGCTGCATGAAACTGAAACTCTCAATTATCCTCCTTATCGCCGTTGCATTCCTTATGACACCCTCAACAATACTCGCGGCGAAGGGCGGGGCTGCAAAGAACGCAGCGGTAAGTACACCGGCTACTCCCGGTGCAGGGAATCTCATCACATCTTTCACAGGTGGTGAGTCCGGGAAGAGCCTCATCAATATTGTCCTTGTTCTCACGGTGCTTGCTTTTGCGCCCGCTATCCTGCTTCTCATGAGCTCGTTCACCAGAATAGTGATTGTCCTTTCGATATTGAGGCAGGCAATGGGGATAGCCCAATTACCCCCCAACCAGATTATAGTTGGTCTTTCACTGTTCCTGACGTTCTTTATTATGGGTCCTACATACGAGAAGATCAACGTTAATGCACTCACCCCTTACATGAATAATCAGATCAGTTTTGAAGAATTCATGGACAGGGGCTCCAAAGAGGCCAATCAATTCATGCTGAAGTATACCAAGGAAAAGGACCTGGCTTTATTCATGAATATTGCCTCACTGCAGAGACCCAAGACACCTGAAGAAATACCGATCCGTGTTGTTGTGCCTGCTTTTGCGATAAGTGAATTGAAGAGGGCCTTTCAGATCGGTTTTCTGCTCTACATCCCGTTTCTCATGATTGATATGGTGGTCGCGAGTGTGCTTCTGTCTGCCGGGATGATGATGCTTCCTCCCATATTCATATCTCTGCCGTTCAAACTTATGCTTTTCGTTCTGGTGGACGGCTGGAACTTGTTGGTAGGATCGCTGGTAAAAGGATTTTATTAGGAGACGTGCTATGAGTCAGGATCTTGTTGTTCAGATATTCAGAGAATTGCTCAAAACGACGCTCATACTCATGGCGCCGATGCTGCTGGGATCGATTATCGTCGGTATGCTCGTCAGCATTTTCCAGGCAGCGACACAAATCCATGAAATGACACTGGTGTTTGTTCCGAAAATACTGGTTATCGTCTTATGCCTTTTGGTCCTGTTTCCGTGGATGATGAACTTCGCCATATCGTATACGGCGAATATTCTAACGAACATACCGTTGTACGTGAAATGAACATGAACGATATAGGGATAGACGCTCAAAAATTCATGCTTGTCTTTTTCAGAGTTGCCGCAGTATTATGGGTTATCCCTATTCTCAGATCGTATTTCGTCTCATCGATATTCAAAATCGGTGTGTCACTCCTTGTTGCATTTCTACTGCTCGGTTCGGTGACCGTTGGTGTCCCGGCGGACAGCCTTAGTGATCCTTACGCATTTTTGATAATGACCCTGCGCGAGGTATTTATCGGTCTTACGATAGGCTTCATCGCGAGAATCGTGTTTGCCGCTATAGGCGTAGCGGGGAACATCATGTCACTGCAGGCGGGCTTTTCCTTTGCTCAGTTCATGGACCCATTCACAATGAGCCAGGTGTCCGTTCTGGAACAGATAAAGAGCCTGCTCGCTATAATGCTCTTCTTTGCGATCGATGCGCATCATAGCATATTCCGATCACTTTCAGTCAGCTTCACAGAGCTTCCGATCGGAATGGCCTCTCTGCGAGAACCGCTTCTTCGCTACATAATAGCATCAACAGCGAAAATATTCTCACTTGGATTCAAGATAGGGGCTCCGGTTATCGTGACTCTATTCCTTGTAGAACTGGCCTTCGGTATGCTGTCCAGAATGATACCCCAAATCAACATCTTCATTGAAGGAGTCCCGATAAAAATACTAATAGCAATTGTCATGCTTTCAATCTCCCTGAGCGTAACAGTGCCGGTAATAACGGGGCTATTCAGAAATATGGATAATGACTTTATACGTGTATTCAGACTAATGGTGTAGAGGAATGGCCGAGAACTTTCAGGAAAAAACTGAGCAGCCTACTGATAAAAGGCTCGAGGACGCGAGGAATAAAGGACAGGTCCCGCAATCAAGAGAATTGTCAGCAAGCCTTGTCATCATAGGAACAACAATGCTTTTGTCGTTTACGATGTCAAAGGTGTTTAGTGAAACCTTCAAGATATACGTGAACAGTGTTCAAAACATGAATCTCGAAATAGATGTTTCAAATATCTACGGCATCCTCACGCTTGGCCTGAACAAATGGTTGCTCATTGTGCTTCCTGTCTTCATCTTCCTGACAGCTGTTACTATTGGCGGCGGCATACTTCAGTCGGGATTCCTGTGGAGTACAGAAGCGCTGAAATTCAATCTTGCTGCGTTGAACCCTGGAGCAGGGATCAAGAAGATGTTTACAAAGAAGTCCCTGGTTGAACTGCTCAAGAGTATCATCAAAATCGTTGTACTCTCATTCATAGCGTACAAGATGATAATCAATGAGCTCCCTTCTATTTTTGCGCTTCCGGACAAGGATCTGAGGTACATAATCAATTATCTTGGCAGCACCGCATTTCAGTTCACCATGAAAGTAGGCGTTATTTTTCTTTTCGTTGCGGGACTCGACTATCTGTTTCAGAGATGGCAGCACCGAAAAGACTTGATGATGACTCAGCAGGAAGTGAAAGAGGAGTACAAGGAAAGAGAAGGCAGTCCCCTCATAAAGTCACGCATCAGGAGTCTGCAGAGGGAGATGGCAAGAAGAAGAATGATAGAGGACGTTAAAACTGCCGACGTGATTGTGACGAACCCGACTCACTATGCAATTGCCCTCAAGTATAAACCCGGGGAAATGCAGGCCCCGAAGGTTGTCGCAAAAGGGGCAGGCTTTGTAGCGGCCAGAATCAAAGAAGTAGCGTTCAAATTTAGAGTACCGATCGTAGAGAACAAGCCGCTGGCGCAGGGTCTTTTTCACGCGGTGAACATAGGGGACTTCATACCGGAGAAGTTCTATCTGATTGTCGCTGAACTGCTGGCAGGTGTGTACAGACGAAAAGGAAGGTTAACCTCAATATGAGCGGTTTACTGGATAAACTGAAAAGCAGAAGTGACGCCTTTGTGGCTGTCAGTGTAGTGCTTGTAATTCTGATCATGATTGTTCCGCTTGGCAGTTTTTTCATGGATGTCTTCTTGACGCTCAGTATATCTCTTTCTCTGCTGATCCTGTTCATAGCAATGTACACCAGGAAACCGCTCGACTTCTCGGTCTTTCCGTCAGTTCTGCTGATCGTTACGCTCTTCAGGCTGTCCCTCAATATTGCTTCAACACGGCTGATCCTCGTGCATGGTGACGAAGGTACACAGGCAGCGGGAAGAATTATCAAGGGATTTGGTACGTTTATCGTAGGCGGAAACTATGTTGTCGGTGCTGTAGTATTTCTCATTCTGATGGTCATCAATTTCGTTGTCATCACAAAAGGTGCCGGCCGTGTCGCTGAAGTAGCAGCACGATTTACTCTCGATGCCATGCCGGGAAAACAGATGAGTATTGACGCTGACCTGAATGCAGGACTTATCGACGACACCGCCGCAAGAAAACGCCGGGAGACAGTTGAAATGGAGGCGGATTTCTATGGCGCAATGGATGGTGCCAGCAAGTTCGTCCGGGGCGACGCGATTGCGGGAATCATCATTATTTTTGTGAACATAATAGGTGGATTGATTATCGGTGTTGCCCAGAAGGGCATGACCATGAGTGATGCTCTGTCGGTATACACTATCATGACGATAGGTGAAGGACTCGTTACCCAGCTGCCTGCGTTGCTTACCTCAACAGCTGCGGGTATTATCGTTACCAGGGCTGCAAGTGAGTCGAACCTCGGCACCGATCTGGTATCGCAGCTCTTCACACAGCCGAAGGCACTTACACTTGCTTCTGTCGTGATTCTGTGCGTTGGCATGATACCAGGCATCCCGATTTTTCCCTTCCTGGTTCTCTCATCGATAACGTTCGGAATGGGACGATTTGTAAGCCGCACCAGGACGCAGGAGATAGTGAACCTTCCGGAACCCGTTCCCGAGGAAAGGGAAAGAACGGATGTCATTCAACCTCTGGAAGTGCTGGAACTCGAGATAGGCTACGGCCTCATCCCTCTCGTAGATGCCGAACAGAAAGGGGAACTGCTCGATAAGATACGGGCAATACGAAAACAGATTGCGGTAGAACTGGGCATTGTGGTGCCTCCAATGAAACTGCGTGATAACCTACAGCTCAAGGCATTCGAATACGTGGTGATGTTGAAAGGTATAGAGATGGGCAGGGGTGATCTTGTACAGGGAAGTCTGCTGGCAATGGGACCCGAAGAGAAACAAAAGATGTTCGAGGGAACGCCCACAAAAGAACCCGTATTTAACCTGGATGCCTATTGGGTGAGCGAGAAGGAAAGAGACAGGTGTATAGCGGAAGGGTTTACGGTAGTCGATCATCCAACAGTCATTGCCACACATTTGACCGAGATAGTCAGAAACAATGCTCATGAATTAATGACAAGGCAGGAGACGCAGAAACTGATCGACACGGTGGCAGCCACTTCGCCTAAGGTTGTTGAAGAGATAACACAGAGTCAGGTGAATATGGGCATTGTACAGAAGGTGCTGCAAAACCTCCTCAGGGAGCAGGTATCCATAAGGGACCTCATTACAGTGCTGGAAGCCATAGCGGATGCAGCCTCCACAACGAAAGACCCTGAATTCATCACTGAATACGTGAGGCAGAGGATGGCAAGAAGTATACTGAAACCGTACCTCATAGATGGTGTTCTGAACATCCAGATCCTTGAGAAGACCCTTGAAGAAAAGCTCATTAACAGCATTCAGCCTGCAGATCAGGGTTCGATGCTTGCCCTTGACCTTTCCTTCAGCCAACGCCTTATTGAGAAAGTCGGAGACGAGGCAAAACGTGCTATGCTCAATAACCTGCAGCCGGTGATTCTCGTACACCCGGCACTCAGGGGAAAGCTTCGCAAGTTCCTCGAACGATATATACAGGGCATCACTGTAATTTCACACAATGAAATTCCGCCGCAGATACGAATACAATCAGTGGGGGTAGTAAGACTGAATGAAAATTAGAACCTACAGTTTCAATGATATCAAGAAGGGTATGGAAACTATTAAACAGCAATACGGCCCAGATACCATAATAATGGATATTAAGCAGAACCAGCTGAATGGCCAGGGGTGGACGAGAAAAGGCTGCGAGATTTCAATCGGAATAGAAGATCAGAACAATTCGATACAAGATGACTGTCTGGTTGAAATGAGGCGCGGCACAGAGGCGGTATGGCAGTATACGACCAAATACCTGGGGGACAGGCTGAACTCTATAGAGGAGGAGATGATCAGAGACAGGATGAGGTCCTATCCGATATCGGTCAAGGTCCTCTTCGATAAGATGGTCAGAAACGGTTTCGACACGTACGGGGCACTCGAATTGGTCTCCGAGGTGTATGCTGAAGTAGGGACGCTTGCCGAAAACTCGACCAAAGCCATTTTCTTTCTGAAGAACGCAATCGAAAAGAGGATGAAGACGTGTTCGGTGCTGGATACTATGGAACCTTTGGTAATACTGGGTCCCAGCGGCTCCGGAAAAAGCGAGGTTGCCAGGAAATTTGCAAAAACCCTTTTTGACAGGGCGGTACCGGTTTCAATAATCGGCTTCGATCCAGTCAGGAGGTCGAGCTACGATGATCTGCTTTCATTCTCTGAATCCACGGGTGTCCCGTTTCAGTTTGCCACAGACGTAGACGACCTTTGTGCAAAAATGAAGACCATGAATGGAAAAGTCATTGTTGATACCTGCGGACAAGTGGATGTGCAGAAGAAAGTGGCGGCCGTGCTTAGCGGGGCTACTACGATCATTGTGCTCCCCGCCTCAAATAAAGATGAAAAGAGCCTCCATTACATCGATCTTTTCAAAAACTGTAACAGAGCGGGTCTTGTATTCTCGAAGCTTGATGAAGAGGCCTGCCTGGGAAGTCTTTGCCAAAGCGTGTTCCGTCTTGACGAGCCGGTTTGCTGCATGACAAAGGGGATAAAGACCGGTGATATGGTACCCTACGATAAAGAGACATTCAGCAGAATTCTGTTGGAAGGTGCCATATGACCGGAAATGGAAGAAGGACGATCACGATCACAAGCGGAAAAGGAGGGGTCGGAAAGTCGTCCATAGTCACTAATATGGCGTACATTCTCGGGAACATGAACAAGTCCACGTTTATTCTCGATGCCGATCTCTCACTTGGGAATATCGATATCATGTTCGGAGTGGCGCCCAAATACAACGTAAAGGATCTGATGGAAGGAACAAGAAACATTGAGGAGATTATTACCGATGGTCCGTGCGGAATCAAGATTATTCCCGCGACATCCGGGATCAGTGAGTACTCGAACCTGTCCGAAAGCGAAAGAAATGTATTGTTCTCGTCTATTCTTGGACTTCCGGAACATGACTACCTTATTGTAGATACGTCAGCGGGAATTTCGTCGAACGTGATTTACTTCAATGCAATGAGTGAAAGTATCTTCATCGTACTGACTCCCGACCCGGCAAGCATCACCGATTCATATGCAGTGATTAAAGTATTGCACAAGAAAACCGGAAGAAAGGATTTTAATATCATCGTGAACATGGTGAAGGATGAAAAGGAGGCACTGGACGTGTTCAAAAATATCGTGAACGTAACAGACAAATTTCTTGATGTATATCTGGATTATTACGGATACATACCGCTGGACAGGAATATTAACGTAGCCACAAGAAAGCAAAAACTGTGGGTGGAGCGTTTCCCCGAGAGCTCGGCGAGCCAGGCCCTCGTACAAATATGTAACAGGCTGGTGTCATGATGTGGAAGAGAGCCTACGGAAAGACGTACACCGATGAAAGAGAGAAGATTATTGATGAATTTGTGCCGGTCATACGGCATCTGGCTTACAAGGTATCAAAGCGCTACGATGATGACGAGATCATAGAAGATCTCATTTCAGCCGGGGTGGTGGGGCTCCTCGAAGCCATGGAGAAGTACGATGCTACAAAGGGCAACAAACTAAACACCTTTGCGTACTTGAGGATAAGAGGAGCAATGATAGACGAACTGCGCTCCAGAGACTGGTTTCCAAGAAGCGCCCGCTCCAAGTCAAAGAAAATCAACGAGGTTGTCCGGAAACTGGAAAATAAGCTAGGCAGGCTCCCCGGTGAGGAAGAGGTTGCTGAGGCGCTGGGAATGGGTCTCGAAGAATATTTTACGATGATAAAGGATTATGGGAACCTCTCTATATTGAGCATAGAAGACCTGCACGAGCTTCTTGGTGAAGACAAGGACCGTGTGATCCGATATGTCATGGATGAAAGCGACGATCCGGAGAAGTGCGCGGAGATGTTCGAACTCGAGGGGTTGCTCACTAAGGAATTTAATAAATTGCCTGAGAGACAGAAATTTGTCCTCAGTCTCTATTATCATGAAGACATGAATATGAAGGAGATCGCGAAGGTCCTCAGCATCACCGAGGCCCGTATATGCCAGATCCATTCGCAAGCAATCATGAATTTGCGTGTCTCCATGAAAAAGTACCTCAGGAATTAAGATTTAAGGCTGTGAAACCGATAATATTTTCGCAAGGTATGGTTCGGGATAATGATTATGCCATGTCGATGGTGCATTTTCCCGGCTGGACAGGATTTCAATATAAGGGGAATAGCATCAGATAATGATCAAGGTTCTTGTGGTTGATGATTCTCTTGTGATGCGCAAGGCAATATCCAGATTGCTGTCAAACGACTCCGATATCCAGGTCGTCGGCACGGCTGTGGATGGCAGAGACGCGATTGAAAAAGTCGGATCACTGAAGCCGGATGTCGTAACAATGGACATTGAAATGCCTGTGATGGATGGGTTGGAAGCGCTCAAGAGGATTATGGCCGATCATCCGATTCCCGTTATCATGATGAGTGCACTCACCAAAGAAGGCGCCGACATAACTATGGAAGCGCTTAATCTCGGCGCATGCGACTACGTGACAAAGGATTTTGCGCACATTAACAGTTCTCTTGCCATGAAACAGACGGAACTGGTTTCTAAAGTAAAGAATGTTGCGAAAAACAAAGTGCAGTTTCTGCTCCGGAAATTAGACAATATGAAAAAGCCTATTAGTCTTGACCCGGAGAAGAAGGTCAGGCATGAAGTGTTGTCTATCGGCGCTTCCACGGGAGGACCGCCTGCTCTGCAGCACATTCTTTCGAAACTGCCCGAGAGTTTTCCTGTTCCTATAGTGATAGCACAGCATATGCCGAAACTGTTTACACAGTCCTTTTCACAACGGTTGAACTCGGTTTCTCAGCTGCATGTCAAGGAAGCGGAAGAAAACGAACCGCTGCGCGCAGGCGTCGCACTGATTGCGCCCGGTGATACGCATGTGGCACTGAAACGCAAAGGGAAAGAGATTGTTGTTGAATTTGTGAATGACAGTCGTTTTATCTATCGTCCCTCCGTAGATCTGCTTATGTCATCGACGGCGAATATTTTTAGAGAACAGGCTATAGGTGTGATACTGACAGGTATGGGAAGCGACGGGCTGAACGGTATGCGTGAGCTGAAATCAAACAAAGGGTATATCATTGCGCAGGATGAAGAGACATGTGTCGTATACGGCATGCCGAGAGCGGTTGTGACTGCCAATCTCGCAGATGCGGTACTGCCTATAGATAAAATATCCGAAGAGATCATGAGGGCACTATGAAGGACAACAGCAAGAGGGGTGATTAAGACAAAATGGCGACGACGGAAATCTCCCATTATATTGATCTTCTGAGAGACGGTGATAACTTTGAAAAGGAAAAGGCGATCGAAGCATTGATCACGCTTGCCGGGAAAGAGGTGGTGCAGGGTATTATACCGCTCCTGCAGCAGAAGGTCACGCCTACAAGAATGGCCGTGCTGGATGTTCTGAAAAAAATCGGCAGCAGTTATGTGGAAGGCGTTATCGGCATGCTCTATGACGAGAACGAAGACATACGGGTATATGGTTGTGAAGTCCTGAGTTTTCTGAAAGACCCGAGGGCAATTTCGGCCCTTATAGATAAACTGAAGAACGATGCTGATAACGTGAGAAATGCTGCATGCGTGGCACTTGGAGATTTTGATGACGAGAGAGCCGTGAATGCCCTGATTGAAGCCTTGTATGACGATGAATGGATTGCTTTCTCAGCGATTTACGCCATAGGACAGACGAAACAAAAGACCGCCGCACCGAGGTTACTGGACTTCTTTAAGACAAGTGCCGAGGAACTGTCTATTGCCGCTTGCGAAGTCTTGATCGAATTTGATGATGACAACATCCTGAATGAGGTTTTTGATACACTGAAAGCGTGGGACAGACCGAGGCGAAATATATACCTGAAGACCATTCTTGAGAAAGGAAATGAAGAGATGTTCCGGAAACTGAAGCTCAAGATAGGCGACGAGCTGTACGAGCATCTTCTCAACAGCGTGCGCCATGAAAACCAGCATTCGCTGGAAATCCTGCACATGCTTTCAAATTTCAAGCACAGCGACACGTGCGATGCGATGCTCGGTGTCCTCAGAGTTATGGACAGTGAAAACGAAGATTACCAGAGTGTCCTGGACATATTTGCTTCCATGAAGGACGTGTGGAGCCCGTTCATTGATCGTTATGCTGCAGAAGAGGAGAATTTACTTCCGCTTGTAAAGGCCTGTAAGGTTGCGGGAGTCAAAATAGACGGGAAGCTCCTGCTGAATATGTTCCTGGTATCGTCTGTTGAAACGAAGAGGGAAATCATCACGGGTCTGCCCGGCATAATAGATGGAAAAAGCTTTGATATTGTGAAAAATGCCATAGCTGACACGGATGGGCACATAAAAGGTGATGCGGTCGATGTCGCCGGCAGACTGAATATTGTTGAACTAAAACCGGAGATCATGCAAATTGCCCGTCAGGGTTTTGCCGATGTTCGGACCAAAGCTCTCAAATCCTTGATAAAACTGGATGAGAAAGAAGCGATCGATCTTATCACTCATTTTGTCTTTGAAGGCTCGGTTGATGACAAGAAGGTGTACCTTTCAGCAACTCAGCTTATAAGTGGCGAAAACAATTTTCCTTACATTGAAAAGCTGGTCTTTGATCCGGATGAGGGGATCCGCAGAAACACGATAGGTGTTCTCGGTAATTTCGTTGATAATGCGCGCTATAAAGATCTTCTTGAAAAGGTTCTTTCAGTTGAAAACATACCTCATGAAGCCCTGAAGGTAGTGAAGGATAAGAAACTCGAAATATTCAAGAACCGGTTGGTTGAAATATTTATTGACCATGGTAAAGGAATGTGGACCCGGTATTACGCCTTATCCGCTCTGGGGGTTTTCGAAGACAACGCCTTGTTTAACATCTTTGTTAAAGGTCTTAATGATGAAAACGGTCTTATCACTATCGGCTGCATAAGGGCTCTGGCAGATCTGAATGATAAAAAGGCACGGGAATACATAATTCCCTTTGCGGATAGCCAGAACGAGGATATCAAATCTGCCGCGCAATCGGTGCTGGAGAAACTGGAGAGAACCTAGAGAAATCATATGATGACGAAAGAAGAATTCACCACGCTGAGAGATTTCGTATATGAGAAGTCGGGGATATTCTTTGCTGAAAACAAGGCCTATCTGCTGGAGAGCAGACTGACAAACCGGCTGGGAGAACTGGGTCTAAGTTCTTTCGAGGACTATTACTACTGTCTGAAATATGGAAGTGATAAAGCAAAGAATGAAATTGCAAATCTCTATGATGTAGTAACAACGAACGAGACCAGCTTTTTCAGGAATCCACCGCAACTGGATGCTTTCAAAATCCTCATCCAGAGGAACTATCTGAATAACGGTACGAGTCAATTGTCGTCACCTTTGAGGATCTGGAGTGCCGCATGTTCTACCGGTGAAGAACCATATACGCTTGCGATTATCCTTGAAGAGCTGATTCAGACAACAAAGCAGAATATACCCTATATGATATATGCAACCGACATCAGCCAGAAAGTGCTGGAGTCGGCGAAGAGGGGCGTATTCAGTCAATACAGCATACGCAACACTGACAACACTCTACGTAACAAGTATTTCGTAGAGGAGAACAACATGTTTAAGCTGAAAGAAGTTGTAAAGAAGAACGTCAAGGTTGATTTCATGAACCTGATGGACGACAATGCGTACCGCGCATATAAAGTGATGGACATCATTTTTTGTAGAAACGTGTTGATCTATTTCGACGAGAAAGTGAAGAAGAAGGTCATCGAGAACTTCTATGAGTGTCTCAAGCCGAAGGGCTTCCTGACTATAGGGCACGCGGAATCGCTGCACAATGTTTCAAGAGCGTTCAAACCTCTCGTATTTCCGGGGACGATTGCATATCAAAAAGGATAGCGTATGAAGACAATACTTATAGTAGACGATTCTCCGACAATAAGAAGATTGTTAGGCTACATTTTGAAAAAGAAGAGCTATATTATAGCCGAAGCTGAAGATGGAATAGACGCCATGGAAAAACTTGGCCATGTTCAGGTTGATCTTGTGATTGTGGACCTTAACATGCCCAATATGGATGGCATCGAGTTCGTGAAGAACCTTCGCGACAACTATTACTATATGGACACGCCGGTAATTATGTTGACCACGACAAAAGACGAGAAACTGAAGAAAGATGCCTTTGACGCCGGAGTTAACATGTTTCTTAATAAGCCTGTCCAGCCGAATTTCCTGCTGTACAAAGTGGAGAGCTTGCTGAGCGAGGAGGAACAGAATGGATGATCAGTCCCTGCAAAAGGATGAAATGCAGGAAATAATCGAGGAATTCATAGCTGAATCCAGTGAGTTAATGGACAATGTTATTCAGGACGTCGTCAGTATTGAACAGACCGGCGATGAAGAAACCATCAATGGCATTTTTCGGGCTGTTCACACAATAAAGGGGACATCAAGCTTTCTCGGTTTTAACGCGCTCTCAGAACTGGCACATAAAGGTGAAGATGTACTTGGGCTCGTGCGAAAAGGCGAACTATCAATCGACCAGGAGACTGCCGATGTGCTTCTTGAGGCATTCGACATGATTAAACTCATGATCGATAACATACGACAGCACGGTAGTGAGCGTGAAGATTCCACGACGGTTGTTGAGAAGTTGAAAGCTCTCATGGGTGCCGGGAAGAAGCAGGAACCCGATGGAGAGAAAAAGAAACTCGGCGAAATACTGGTCGAGGAGAGCATACTGACCAGAACAGAACTTGATGGTGTGCTGGAGAAGCAAAAAGCCGAAAAGGATAAAAAGCTTGGTGAAATACTGGTTGAAGAGAAGCTTGTTACCGAATCACAGGTAAAGAGCGTTCTTACAAAACAGAAAACCGCTAAGGAAGAACAGAGCATCCGCATCGACGTAAAGAAGCTTGACGAGTTGATGAACCTTGTCGGCGAGCTGGTTCTCGGAAAGAACAGACTGATATTGGTTGAGAGTCTTGCGAAGAAGGAGAACTCCAACGATTCAGTTTTTGATAATCTGACTGATGTTACAAACTACATAGAGACGATCACCAATGAGCTCCAGTTGTCCGTCATGCGTGCCCGTCTTGTGCCTGTGAGCAAGGTGTTCAACAAGATACCGAGAATGGTGAGGGACCTCTGTGCCGAATTCAAGAAGGACATTGACTTGAAAATGGAAGGTGAGGAAACTGAGCTCGATCGATCACTGATAGAAGCGCTTGTGGACCCCATGGTACACATCATCAGAAACTCGGTCGACCACGGAATTGAATTGCCGAATGACCGGGAACAGAAGGGGAAGAAAGGCAAGGGTCTGCTTTCGATTCGGGCATACAACGAAGGCAACCACGTCATTATAGATGTCTTTGATGACGGCAAGGGGATCAACGTCCAGGCCGTGAAAGATAAGGTCAGAGAGAAGGGCCTGATGACCGACGCCGAGTTAGGCAGTCTTTCACAAAAAGAGGCGATGAATCTGGTCTTCATTCCGGGCCTGAGTACGGCCCAGAAAGTAAGCAGCGTGTCAGGTCGTGGTGTCGGTATGGATGTGGTAAAAACAAACATAGAAAAGATGAATGGGCAGGCCTACATCGACTCGGAAGAAGGCCAATGGACGAGATTGACCATAAAGCTGCCTCTGACCCTCGCGATCATGCGTGCACTTATTGTAAAAGTAGAAGATGAACTATTCGCAATACCACTCAACACGGTAACGGAACTTGTTAAGCTGAAAGACGGTGTTATCAAGATGGTCGATAAGAACGAAGTCATGGTGCTTCGAAAGGCCGTGATACCTCTTGTTGACCTGCTGAAGACCTTTTACATAAACAGAAATGATGATAAGAGCGGATACGCGATCATCTGCAGTATCGGTGAAAAAACCGTGGGTATTAAGGTACATTCTGTCGTCGGTCAGGAGGAGGTCGTCATCAAGCCTCTTGGCGAATTCCTCAAGAACATCAAGGGAATCAGCGGGGCGACCATAAGAGGCGACGGAAAGGTCATACTGATACTTGATATACCGTCTGTCATCCAACACTATGCCAATCAGAAGAAAACGCAGCAACACCAGCATTCTGTTGCGGCAGCATCTACGAGTACGATGAATTAATGAATACGGTTCAATGTTCAACGTTCCATGTTCAATGTTGAACGACAATCGAAATTCGGAAATCTTCTGAGTGACATAAAATGTATCAGACCAAATCGTTTATTTCGTCATGCCGGACCCGATCCGGCATCCAGGACAATCTCATCCAAATCCTCCGCAGGCCCCGGTTTCACGAGGACAGGCCGGCACCTGTTCTACCGCTACATTGAATGAGTGAATTGGAAACCGCAACACGGAAA
>CAYYLU010000005.1:0-35481 GCA_964472475.1 uncultured Syntrophus sp.
CAGGCGTACTATTTGTACGTCGAAGTGTCACGGCACGCAGCGCGACAAAGCGATACGCCAAAAGCTTTCGACCATCCAGGGATAACTGGTTTTGTTATCGCGTCCTACAGACGCGATAACAAAACCAGTTAATTCATCTATCCTTGAGTATGCCCAGCTTGATGTATACCGGCCTGATCGCTTTCTTTATCTCACCTCGACGGCTGTGGAAAAATAACGCGCCGCCAAGACAGGCAATACCATTGATGATAAATGTGTGGGGTGCCCCTATAACGTCTGATAGCGATCCCGCGATAAGGCTTCCGAAGGGTGCCATCCCCATGGAGCACATGGACATATAGCTCATGACTCGTCCGCGCTTATCCTCGTCGGCAATAGTCTGCAACATGGTGTTGCTCGATGCCATGTGAAGAATCATGGAGATGCCGGTGAAAAAGAGAATAGACATGGACAATATGACTGATCTGGAAAACGAAAATACAATAATACCGAGACCGAATCCGGCAACCGCAAATGTATTTATTCGTGTGAGGCCAATGACTGATCTACGTGAGGCAAGATACAGTGAGCCGGTGAGGGCACCAATACCGCTGGCGCCCATGAGAAAACCGAACGTCTGGGGACCTCCATGGAGGATGTCCCGCGCGAAAACGGGCATCAGTACCATGTACGGCATGCCCATCAGACCGATAAGTGCCATAAGAATCAACAGGTACAGAATAGGTTTAAAATTCGAGACATAATGGAAGCCCTCTTTCAAACCACGAAATACCGGAGGATGTTCAATTTGAGTCTCTTTTCTTGGTATTCTCATGGCCAGCAATGTAAAAATGATCGCGAGAAAGCTGACAGCATTCAGTAGAAAGCAGATACCTTCACCGAGATAACCTACCAGCACCCCGGCAATAGACGGCCCTACGAGACGGGCGCTGTTGAACATCGCGGAGTTGAGAGCAATGGCATTTCCGAGATCATTCTTGTCCTCAACCATATCAATTACAAAAGAGTGTCTCGCCGGCATATCGAACGCATTGACGGTTCCAAGAAAAAGACTCAACAAAACCAGGTGCCACACCTGTATGTAGCCCATGAGCGTAAGGAACGCCAGCAGTGCTGCCTGTACTGCACAGAGTATCTGTGTCGTGATAAGAAGGTTCCGTCGATACACCCTGTCTACGAGAACACCCGTGAACGGCGTCAGAAGAAACACGGAAATTTGACCGGCAGCGACCACAAGACCGAGCAGCGAACCGGATCCGGTAAGCCGGTATACGAGCCAGCTCATTGCAATGTGCTGCATCCATGTACCGATTAGCGACACAACCTGTCCGCAAAAAAATAAACGGTAGTTTCTGGAGCTGAGGGCCCTTCCAGTAAACTTCAAAGCAGATAGTTTTCCCAATATTTCCCCCGTTGAACAACCGATCACAACAAGCTGAAACGAGCTGTTACCACATTTTATTCTACCCTTTCACACTCCATATTGCAACGTAAACCCTTTGTAGATCGTTTATTCCCTTGAGATTGGATTAAATCTATGCTAAAGTATGTATGTTGTATGAATCCATTATATCGGCGTCACATTCAAGGACAATCTATTAACCAAATCGTGCTGCAAATAGCACCTACACTTTAGAAGGAGGCAATATGATTCACGGAACTCAGCAGGATTTTTTCAATGCCACTGACTATTTCATCGACCGCAATATACGTCAGGGTAGAGGAAACAAGGTAGCGGTCTATACCGAATTTCGCAATTACACCTATAACGACATGCAGAAGATGATTAACAAAACTGCCAATGCTCTTCGTGAACTTGGTGTTCGGGTTGACGATCGGGTTATGGTGCTCATGCAGGATGTACCGCAGTTTATGGCAATGTTTTACGGCGCAATAAAGATCGGTGCAGTCCCCATTCCGGTAAACACGATGCTAACACCGGAAGATTACGAGTATTATCTGAACGACAGCAGGGCGCGTGTCCTCGTGGTATCCGAACCCCTGGAATCTCTTGTCATGCAGATAAAAGGGGATCTCCGCTATCTTCGAGACCTTATCGTAATAGATGAGAAGAAAGGCGCTTTTATTCCCTTCAAACAGAAATACCGCCACGCACCGGAGACCATTAAGACTGAATTCACGACGAAAGATGACGTAGGGTTCTGGCTTTACAGTTCAGGTTCAACCGGATCGCCCAAAGGCGCCATCCATTCACACTATGACATGGTTGCAGTGTCTGAATCCTTTGGTCAGCAGGTGCTGCACCTCACAGAGGATGACATCCTGTTCTCCGCGGCACGACTCTTTTTCGCTTATGGTCTCGGCAATTCAGGCTACCTCCCGTTTTCGGTAGGCGCGTCTGTAGTGCTCAACCCGAACCCTCCGAAGCCCGAAGGCGTTTTTCAGTATATGGAGAAATATCGCCCTACCGTATTCTTCGGAATACCGACACTCTACGGGCAAATGCTTGAATACAAAGAAAAACAGGACAAAGAAAAGGGAACAAAACCAGATCCCAATGGAAACCATGAATTTTCATCGGTCCGCGTTTGTACATCTGCAGGCGAAGCACTGCCTCCGGAGATCTACACTCGATGGAAAAAACGTTTCGGTATCGAAATACTCGACGGAATCGGTTCGACAGAAATGCTCCACATATTTATTTCCAATCAGCCTGGCGCGGTAAAGCCGGGATCGACGGGCAAACCGGTACCGGGTTATGAGGCAAGGCTTGTCGATGACGATGGCAAGGATGTGCCCAAGGGTGAAATCGGCATGCTCTACGTCAAGGGCGGGAGCGGAGCGCAGCAGTATTGGAGAAAACGCGAAAAAACAAAAGCCACAATGCAGGGAGAATGGGTAAACACGGGCGACAAGTACTACATCGATGATGACGGTTATTATTGGTGCGCCGGGCGCGGAGACGATATGCTCAAAGTCGGTGGCATATGGGTATCTCCGGTGGAAGTCGAAAACTGCATAATGGAGCATCCGGCAGTCTTAGAGGTCGCCATAGTCGGCGTGAACGATGAAAAAGGGCTTACAAAACCAAAAGCGTATGTAGTTCTCAAAGAAGGAAAGAAAGCTTCGAAAGAACTTGAGAAAGAAATTCAGCAGTGGGTACTCGACAAAATGGCGAAGTACAAATATCCTCGTTGGGTCGAGTTTATCAAGGAGCTCCCAAAGAGCGCAACAGGCAAGATCCAGCGCTTCAAACTTCGTTAAAAACTGTTTCTGGTAAGCAGTCAACAACTCAGCCCCTGATTTTGTCAGGGGCTGAGTTGTATTTGATGTGGTACGATTTCTAATTTAGAAACAGAATGAAGATGACGAGGAGGAGGAAACCGGAGCATACATACGGTATGTGAGGATTTCCGACGACGAGGAAGCTTTATTATGTGAACAAATTAGGAATCGTAGTTACATTGGGACATCGTCTTCAACTTCATGTACAAAATCATCATCCCCGTTATGATTTGCGTACGGCCTTCTCTCTTCACCGGAGGACTGTCGACCTTCACCTGCCGAACCAAGCATTTTCATCTCAGACGCAACAATCTCGAAGGTCTTACGTTTTATGCCGTCTTTTCCCTCGAATTCCCGCGACTGAATCTTGCCCTCGATATATACAAGCTTTCCTTTCTTCAAGTACTCGCCTGCTATCTCTCCCAGTTTTCGCCAGGCCACAACACGGTGCCATTCCGTCTTCTCCTGCTTAATCCCGCTCCTGTCTTTGTATGTTTCAGAAGTCGCGACATTGAATGTAGCAACCGGGATGCCATCGGCAGTACTTCTCAACTCCGGATCAGCGCCTAATCTCCCGATCAGCAGTACTTTATTCAAACTTGACATGCTTGCCCCCTGTTTTGGAACTGACGATTTTGATACGGTAAACATTATAGTATGGTAGTTGAAATGTCAATAAACCATTCAATGGAGAGTACTTTGGGCGAGAATACGATCACACGGCCGTGCTTCCGCTTTGCCTGTGCTACTCCGTAACATGTCCTTGCCTTGCGTAGGATCACAGGAAAGGTCTGTCATACGGAAGAAAGGTGCTTCATTGAAGACTTCAGACGCCGAAGTAATACCTCTTTTGACGTATGCCCGCTGATGAAGTCCCACGGCAGTTTTTCGGAAGCACGTCTTTCCCGCAGAGTATAAAAGTTGAGATTGATCGGGCTTTCATTCACCACGTGCGAAAAGTTTTCCTTTTCGGAAAGACCGAGTATTGTATTATTGACACGGCGATCACCCCTGGCGAAGACACCCTGCAGAAAGCTGAACTTCACCGATTCATGTGTGAAATATGTATTGTCCACTTTGCCGAATGCACGTTTCAGACAGTGTATTTTTTCTTTCAGGTCATTAACGCCGTCCATCGGCAGCCACTGGAAAGGGGTGAAAGGCTTAGGGACAAAAGGACTTACATGCACCGTTATAGTAGGTACAAAACCTTTTTTAGCACCTTTTTGCATCATCACATGTCGTATTTGTTTAGCCAGCTCAACTATAGCATCGATATCCGTACTTTCTTCACCAAACAGACCTATCATGAAATAGAGCTTCAGGTTGAAAAGCTTGATGTCGAAAATTGAGTTTATTTTGTTCAGAATGGCATCATTTGAAAAAGGTTTTCCTATGGCACTTCTTAGCTTCTCCGTTGCCGCCTCGATTCCAAATGTGAGTGTTGAAATATCGTTCTTCATCAGATCAATAAGCTCAAGCGGCACTCTATCTAATCTCATCGAGGGAAGATGAACGTTCTTACCGCCATCTTTCAGCGTTTTGACAATCTTCTCGATACCGGGATAATAAGAAACCCCGCCTCCTATGATCCCTATGTCCTTCACCTGAGCCGGACAAGAAGTGATGTCGTCGCAGACAAAATCATAAAGATTTCCGAGAAGGCAAAATGGACACCTTGAGGGGCAGCCGCGTGATCCTTCAATCAGAAACATATTGGAAAATTCGGTCTGTTCAGGGACAATAGCGGAAGTCGTAAGCTTTCCGTTGCTCTGACGCTTGACGCACACTTCGAAGTTCTCAGGGATGAATCCGGCCACTGTACCATCGTCGCCGTACGATACCTGTAGTTGTACCGGATTGTAGGCACATTCATGTTCGCTCAGTTTTTCCAGAAGTGCTTCACGATTTTTATGTCGGTTTTCGCGGAACGTATCTATGAAAGGTCCCATGACAGCTTCAACATCTCCCAAGACAAACAGGTCAAAAAAACTGTGAACAGGCTCCGGGTTCGACATCACACAGACGCCGCCCGCTACTATAACGGGATCATTTCTCTTCCTGTCCGATGCATGTAGCTGGATTGAAGACTCCCTCAGAATTACAGGTATATTCACGTAATCCAATTCAAAAGACAATGTGAAAAATATGATTTCGAAGGAAGCAAGAGGTCTTCCACTCTCAATTGAATAGGTATGGTCGAGAAAACACCTTTCGCATACAATGTCATCCATTCCGTTTAGTTCTTTATAAAGTGCGTGAACCGCAAGATTGGACATTCCGATGTAGTATGAATTGGGGAACACAACAGCGACGGGGATTCTGCCCTTCCAGTCTTTTCTGATCGCAAATCTCTCTCCGGACACCACGTCCGCCTCTTTGACGTTCTTCCGGTATCGTTTCTTGTTCAACATTACCGTATATTATAGAACAGATTGGAACTACTTCGACAGAATTCGTAAAAAAGCCGTGCAGAACCATGGCGCGACCGGAAATAATTCACGCCGTTCACTGAACTCAGCTTATTTTATGCCTTTTCTCTTGGTATGCAGACCAAAGGGTCAGTCGATCTCTGCTCCGAATACGAACGACGACGAGCTGCCGCTGTGAGTAGAGCGGATACCAGCATACCGAGATAAAGACCGGCAAGAAAAATGATAATTGAGAGAATCATGGCTCCTCCTTCTTTCAGGAGTTCTTTTCGTAACCTCCTTTAGACTAATCTGACCATTGCTTCTTTCCTAGTCCGCCTGTTTCCTCAAAAAAGTCGGTATATCATATCTGTCGTCATCTATATCGATGCTGTCACTTTTTGCCTTTATCTCTCTGTAATCGACTTTATAGTCTATTGCTACCTTCTTCTTCATGAAGGAAGGTATATTCTCCTCGTCAAACAGTCTCCCGTGCACAAACGTCTCGCTGGTGTCCTCATCTGTCTGCACCTGCTCTTCAAAACCCGTTGCTATAACCGTAATTCTGATTTTGTCCCCCATTTCTTCATCGTACACAAGGCCCCAGATAATCTTTGCGTCCTCATGAGCCTGTTCCTGAATAAGAGTGGACGCTTCGCTTACTTCGTTTAATGTCATATCCGTATTTCCGGTAACATTGATAAGCACACCCCTGGCTCCATGGATGGAAATATCTTCAAGAAGCGGACTTGATATCGCTTTCTGGGCAGCTTCCCGGGCCCTGTTTTCACCCTCTGCTTCACCTATTCCCATTATCGCCATGCCTCTTTCGCACATAATCGTCTTGACGTCCGCAAAATCGACAACTACGTGACCGGAGCCGACGATGAGATCAGAGATACTTCTGACGGCATTCAGGAGGACCTCGTCAGCCTTGAGAAATGCTTCCATGATGGTCATGTGCCGGCCACCTATCGAGAGAAGCCTCTGATTGGGTATTGTGATGAGCGAATCGACACGACCCTTCAGCTGGAGAACACCGTTTTCCGACTGGGTCATCCTGTCCTTACCTTCGAAAGCGAATGGTTTTGTTGCTATTGCTACGGTGAGCGCGCCAACATCTTTTGCGATTTCGGCAATGACCGGGGAGGCTCCGGTACCAGTGCCGCCGCCGAGTCCGCACGTAATAAAAACCATATGCGCGCCCTTCAGATGCTCCCTGATCCTATCCATATCTTCGATGGCCGACTTCTTTCCTACTTCGGGGTTCGCACCGGCACCAAGTCCTTCTGTGAGCTTCGTGCCGATCTGGATTTTTACGGGAGCCTTGCATGTGCTTAGCGACTTTACATCTGTGTTGACGCCGATAAACTCGACTCCCTGTATGTTGGCGTCAACCATGTTATTAAGTGCGTTGCATCCACCGCCCCCAACTCCTACGACGATGAGTTTTGCTGAAAAACCGCTTGATTCTTCCATATAAAACATTGCGCTCACTCAACACCTCCTAGAAAATTTCTTTAAACCATTCGCTGATCTTACCCAGCGCTTTGTTCCCGTTAAACAATCGCTTGACTGATTTGACACTGCCAAAGCTGCGACTCTTTCCTTTTGAATGTTTGTATCCATAGAGGAGCAGTCCTACTCCCGTGGCATATGAAGGGTTATTTACTACGTCAATGAGCCCCCCCACCCCGATAGGACTTCCTCTTCTTGAAGGCAGATTAAAAATATTCTCAGCCAGTTCGGGCATCCCTTCAAGGTTCGCACACCCGCCGGTGATCACAACCCCCGAAGCAAGGAGTTTTTCCTGGCCAGACTTCCTGATTTCTTCATAGATAAGTTCAGCTACTTCTTCAACCCTCGGTTCGATGATATCCGCAAGAGTCTTTCTCTTGAGAGTCCTTGGCTTTCTTCCTCCGACGCTCGGTACTTCGATTGTTTCATTTTCTCCCACCATTGTTGCAAACGCGCATCCGTATTTCTTCTTTATCTTTTCGGCGTCATCTATGGGAGTTCTCAGGCCGATTGCAATATCATTCGTGATATTGTTGCCACCGAACGGCAGTACTGACGTATACTTGATGCTCCCGTTCGAAAAAATGGCGATATCGCTTGTTCCTCCGCCTATGTCGACAACCGCAGCACCAATCTCCATTTCTTCTTCGGTGAGGGTGGCCTCCGATGAGGCGAGTTGTCCAAGGATGATGTCTTCAACTGACAGTCCTGCGAGTTTGCAGCACTTTACAATATTCTGGGCAGACGAAATATTGCCTGTGACGATATGCACCTTTACTTCGAGCCGCACTCCTGTTATTCCTATGGGGTCTTTGATACCGTCCTGGTCATCAACAATGAACTCCTGCGGGATGACATGTATCAGTTCCCTGTCAGCCGGAATGGCCACAGCCTTGGCGGCGTCTATAGCGCGTTCGATATCATCAGGCCTTACCTCTCTGTCTTTGACTGCTACAACGCCATTGCTGTTGAAGCTCTTGATGTGGGCTCCCCCTATTCCTGCGAGACAGGATTGGATTTTCACCCCGGCCATCAATTCTGCTTCTTCTACTGCCTTCTTTATGGAATTGACCGTACTGTCCATATTTACGACAACACCTTTTCTTAAGCCTGTTGAGGGGTGCGAACCGATGCCGACGATATGTATTTTTCCCTCTGAGGCCCTCCCCACAACCACGCAAATCTTGGTCGTGCCGATATCGAGCCCTACAATAAACTCATCGTCTTTCAGCATCTCATCCCTTCCTTTCCTGAATTATGGCGCCTCTTTCGAATCTTGCGTCTATACACTTGATAACAAGTCCTCTTTTCTTTGCGTCCTGCAGAACAGTTAAGGCACGCCTCAGACGCGTCTTCTTCTCCTCTTTTCCCAGAATAATCTCGACAGGATCTCGTTCCGCGAAAATAGTAGTATTGCCGTCTCTGTACACTACCTCGGAAATTCTTTCTTTATTCAGTACCCCTTCTGCAGACCATCCGCTTACTTCTGAAAAGACAGATTTTGCAGCGGATTTCTCGACGGCATTGATCAGGTACAGGCCGCCGGTCTCTCCTTTTAAAACCTTCCTGTACGGCTCACCTTTTTCATCGAGCACATACGGGTCCCCCTGGCCGTTCACCCATATTGCCGAGGGGACTTTCTCTTTCACATCAATGAGGATTGAGAACGGGTATATTCGTTTTATCCTCACCTCTTTTACAAACGGGTGTACGGCAACTGCATCCCGTATCTTGGATGGATCTATCCTGAGAAGACTTTCCTTCAGGTACGGAGCAACCTTGCTGACTATCTCCTTCTCATTCATCTGGCTAATCCCGTTGATTTTGAGGTTCTGCAGGAAAAAAAGCGGTTCTTTCCGCGATGCGAGATATACGATGGACAACATCGAGAGTACACAGACGGGAATAAGAAAGAGCATATATAATATTTTCTTCATACTTTCAGGGCTGCCCCCATCAGGATTTCTTCGACAAGCTGGTCGAATGTCCTGCCGGTATAAATCCATGCCTTCGGCACAAGCGAAGTCTCAGTCATACCCGGAGATGTGTTGATATCAATAACAAACGGTGTTTTCTTATGTACAATCATATCTATGCGTGCAGAACCGGAGAGCTGGAAAATATCGTAAATCTTTAAGGCAGATTCTGTTGCCCTCCTGCCTGCGAGATTATCGAGCGGAGCGGGGACGAGGTACTCCGTTTTGCCTTTTGTGTATTTAGCCTCTATATCGTAGAAGCCTGATTTTGGCCGTACCTCTACTGTGGGAAGAGCCGCACCGTTGATGACGGCAACGGTAATCTCTTGTCCTTTCACATATTCCTCTACGAGAAGGTCTTTGTCGTAGCGCAGGCCCTTCTTGACAGCCTGCACGCTTTGACATGCCGTGTCCACAACGGATACACCGACCGATGAACCCTCGTTCGGCGGCTTTACTACATATGGCTCCGGTAGTGAAATGTCACTGTGATTCCGTATTACCTGATAGCGGGGGGTCGGAATCCGGTTTTTTTCGAGCAACACTTTCATGATTATTTTGTTCATGGCCATGGACGATCCAAGCACTCCGGTACCGGTGTAGGGAATACCTGCTACCTCAAACATGCCCTGCACCGTTCCGTCTTCTCCCCATCTCCCATGAAGAGCAATAAATGCGACATCAATGGGATTCTTCGCCAAAATTGAGGCGAGGTCGCGCGTCGCGTCTATGCCCACCGCGTTGTAGCCCATCCGTTCCAGACTCTGCAAGACAGCGTTGCCACTCTTGAGTGAAATCTTCCGTTCCGAGGACCGGCCTCCAAGAAGCACACCGATTCTTTTCTTCTTTATCGCTTTCCTATCCATTGAACCCCCAGAGTTCTACCTCTTCATGCAGCGTGACGCCCAGTTGCTGATAGACCTCCGTTTTGATTTTTTGTATCAGGTCCCATATGTCTTTAGCCTTTGCACGACCACGGTTAATTATGAAATTTGCGTGCTTCTCCGACACCTGCGCGTCACCGATGATGTAACCTTTGAGCCCCGCCTTTTCGATAAAGCTCCACGCCGGCTCGTTGTTCACGCTCTTGAAAACTGAACCGGCGGACGGGTATTCCATTGGATGTCGCTTTCTTCGTTCGTTATACACGAATTGCATGTCTCGCAGGATATCAGATTTCTTTTTCTTCATAGGCCTGAATTTGGCACTGACAACACAATCAGCGATGCCTATCGGAGACGACCGGTAATCGAATCTGAGATGTCCTTTGCTAATTATGGAGACATTACCGGATTCGTCTACCATGGTAACTTCCTCAAGCGTGTCTGAGATAGACTGCCCGAAGCTTCCGGCGTTCATCCTGATCCCCCCCCCAACTGTTCCCGGTATCCAGTACAGCTTTTCCAGACCACCGAGTTCTCTCTCTGCCAGTTCTTTGATGAACAATCTGAGCGGAAAGCCGCCTGAAACACTTACTATTGTTTCACGCTTTGTGTTTTCATAACGCATCTGTTTCATCTTTGTTAACCGCAGCAGAATTGTATTCACGCCTTTATCGCTGACTATGATATTCGTACCGTTTCCGAGTATCCGGAATGTGGAATTCTCCTTTTTTACGCGCCCCAACACTTCCAGAAGATCCGCGCGATCTTTCGGATAGATAAGGTACGGTGCCTGGCCGCCAACCTTCATGGACGTATATCTTTTCATGCATACGTCTTTCAAAACAGATCCTTTCAGGCCTTTCCATTCCATACGGATTTCAGTCTCTCGCTTATTCGATAAATATCACCGGCTCCGAGTGTCAACACCACATCGCCTTTTTCTGCCAATTTGAGTATAGTTTCTGCGCCCTCTTCTTTCGTGGGCGTAAATAAGACCTGTTTATGACCACCCGCACGGATCCGCTCGGCCAGGTTAGCTCCGGTTATCCCTTCTATCTTGTCCTCTGAGGCCGCATATATTTCCGTGACCAGCAGGATATCAGCTTCATTGAAGGAAGAGACAAATTCCTCCATCAGCGCTTGAGTTCTGGTATATCTGTGCGGTTGGAAGATAACAATCGTCCTTTTCCTGGACAGCTCTTTGACAGCGGCCAGAGTGGCTTTTATCTCGGTAGGATGATGGCCGTAGTCGTCGAGCAGGGTTATGTCACCGTCACATTTTACTTCGAGCCGCCTGTGCACCCCCGAGAATCCACGGAGCGCTTCCTGTATTGTCACAAAGGGTATATCCAGTTCAATGCAGGCGCCGCAGGCGGCGAGCGCATTCACTACATTATGACTTCCGGGCATGTTAAGATTGATTTCACCCAGTTCATAGCCTTTGTACACTACCTTGAAGTGTGACGTGAACCCGGTGCAGACAACATCCTCGGCGCGCAGATCGGCCTGTTTGGAAAAACCGTATGTCATGTAACGCCTCTTGAGAAGAGGTATGAGACTCTGTACGTTCGGATTATCAATACAGATAATATCCAGACCATAAAAAGGCACTTTATTCAGGAAGGCGGTAAACGCAGTCTTGATTTCACCAAGGTCCTTATAAAAATCAAGGTGTTCGAGATCAATATTGGTGACCATCGCGATAGTAGGGAATAGGAGCAGGAATGTGCCATCGCTTTCGTCTGCTTCAGCGATGAGGATTTTGCTGTCACCCAGTTTCGCATTGCTGCCCAGGCTGTTCAGTCGTCCGCCGATAACAGATGTCGGGTCCATGCCCGCGTAGCCGAGAATAGTTGATACGAGCGAGGTCGTTGTTGTTTTTCCGTGGGCACCGGCAACCGCAATTGAATATTTCATGCGCATCAGTTCTGCGAGCATCTCGGCTCTCTGTATGACCGGAGTGAATAGCTCTCTCGCTTTCTGTACTTCCGGATTGTCCTGCCGAATCGCCGAAGAGGTCACAACCACATCCGAATCGACAATATTTTCTCCGCGGTGTCCGTACAGCACATGGGCACCAAGTTGTTCCAGTCTCTCGGTTATTTCTGTTTTCCTTACATCAGACCCGGTAACTTTAAATCCCATGTTAAGGAGAACTTCGGCTATACCGCTCATGCCTATGCCGCCAATACCTACAAAATGTATCCGCTCTATTTTATGCAAGAACACGTTTCATTCCTCCGATGATACGCTCCGCCGCATCAGACACATATAGTTTTGCAATGTTCTTCCCCATGTCTGCAATAAGTCCCGGTGTGTCCATGAGTCCTTTCACAGTGTTGAACAACTTTTCACCTGTTGCTTCCTCATTTGCAATTACGTATGCGCCGCCTATATTGGCCGCCTGCAATGCGTTCTTCCACTGGTGTCCCCCCGCAGAATAGGGATAAGGAATCAGGATGGCAGCCTTATTGAATAATGCAAGTTCAAAAATCGTCGTTGCTCCTGCTCTTGAGATAACCACATCGCTTAGACGGTAGTATTTTTCCATTTCATTTGTGAAAGGAAACACTTCATGTGCAATATCGTTACCTTCATATGCGCGGTCAACCCGTTCGTAATCTTCTCTTCCCGTCTGATGGTATATCACCACCTCAGCATTTCCTTTCAGATACTTGAGCAATTCAACGACTGCATCATTAATACTTCTGGCGCCGCGGCTTCCCCCGAAAACAAAGATACCGAATTTTCCTCTTGTGCCATCGGCTCTCGCCCCTGCCAGGCGCTTCCGCAGGGGATTACCTGTGTAAACGGTCTTCTTCAATTGACTTTGTGTTTCCTGAAAACTGATGAACGTCAATTTTGTGCACCTTGAGAGGAATTTGTTTGCCAGACCGGGCTGCACATTTTGTTCATGAATGAAGGTTGGAATACCGCGGAGAATTCCTGCTATGATGACCGGCACGGAAGTAAAGCCGCCCATACCGAGAACAGCATCCGGCATTTCTGTTCCGAGCAGACGGAATGAAATGATGATACCGTTCAACAGGCGTACAATAGTGAACAATTTGCCTATTACGGATTTTCCGAGAAATTGATGGGCCTCGACGTAGAGGAGTCTGAACCCTTCTTTCGGGATGATCCCGCCCTCCAGGCCCTGCCTTGTGCCTATGAAGACCACCTCATTGTTGGCATCTTCAGACATCAATGCCTCGGCCACAGCGATACCCGGAAAAATGTGACCTCCTGTTCCGCCCGCACAAATAGCCACTTTCATGCTTTCCCACCTTCGGCTTTCAGCATTACCGCTACCAGAGGACTGGCAAGAGCAAGAAACAAAACGGGCTGGTACAGCAAACCCGTTGCGAGCTTAAGCCCGAGCACCATGAGTACATCCACTGTAATGTAAAGAAACCCAAAGAAGGGCAGAATTTTCACAATGCTCTTTTTCTTCACAAAAAATACAAAGCTTACAATGAGAAGCGTGAAAGAACTGGCAAGCAGGACGTACTTCTGAATATCTCCGAGTCCGGTGAGCCCGGCGCCCAATATATTATCTCCATGCTGCCACACGAGAATGCCGGCAACCAACGTGTAGCCAGCGATGAAAGGCAGCATACGGGTACGTTCGAGCACAAAGAGAATGAGCATGAGAGCGAGGGCGAAAGAAAGGACAAGCAGCAATGCGCCTGCCATGAAAAGATTAAAGCATGACGAGAAGAAGAGAATCGAAAGCGCGGTAATTTCCTTGAAAAACTCCCTTGGTTTCTCCTCCATATTGACCGTATAGAAAATCAGGCTGTAAAAGGATAGAAAGATGATGACAACCCTGATCGCATACATGGAGGGTACTTTCGGGTACACGAAAAAGGATGCTGTCGCCAGCAGGGAAAGGATAATAAGGGGATATTTCACATTTTCCAGGATGCGCATCGGGAGTCTGTAAACGATGTATATCGTCCCAAGGCCTGCGAGGGCCGTCAACGCCTTTATCAAATCGAGATCTCGAAGAAAGCTGTACATGAGCAACACGGTAATGATGGTTATGAAGATCTTGTTCATAATGATTCCACAATACTCCTGAACACGTTTCCTCTCTCCTTGTAATCCCTGAACATGTCAAAACTGCTGCACATCGGGGACAGCAGGACATTATCCCCGTACGCAGCCATATCGAATGCCCGACGTACAGCGCTTTCCATGCTGCCTTCCGCCAGCACGTCTATGGCATCACCCAGTTCAGTAATGATCCGCTGTTGTGCCTCCCCTATGACGATAACGGCCTTGATCTTACTTGCGACAGTCTTGATGATTTCATAGCTGCCGCCTTTATCCTTGCCCCCTGCTATAAGGATCACCTTTCCATCCATACTATCGAGCGCTTTTTTCGTCGATTCAACGTTCGTTGCTTTTGAATCGTCATAGTACGAGACACCATTCTTCATGCGCACAAATTGAATTCTGTGAGGGAGCCCCTTAAACGTTTTCAGCACATCTTCGGTAATCGCCTGGTCGACACCATATATGTGCGCCGTTAAAAGAGCCGTAAGAATATTTTCCGTATTATGCAGACCGATGAGAGGAGAGAGCTCCCTCCTGTAGACAAATTCCCGCCCTTCCAGTCTTACGTACATGTTGCCGTTCCTTGAAAATGCTCCTTCGCTCGTTTCCTGCTGCGTAGAGAATGGCAATATCTTCGATTTCCCGTCTATCGCAGGCAAAATGTTGGTGTTGATAATCGCGTAATCAGTCTCTGTCTGGTTTTGAAATATCCTGTATTTTGCATCCTTGTATTCATTGAAGCTGCGGTACCGATCGAGATGGTCTTCCGCTATATTGAGCAGAATGGCAGTATTCGGTTTGAAGGCATGAGTAGTCTCGAGCTGAAAGCTGCTTATTTCCACAATGACGTACGGTTTGGGCGCACCCTGAAGATATTGAATCAGCGGGGTTCCTATATTACCTCCTACAAAGACATCCCCAAACGCCTTCCCGAAAATCTCACCAATAAGTGTTGTCGTGGTAGTCTTTCCATTTGTACCGGTTACCGCAATGATCGGTTCCTGTATGAATGTTGAAGCGAGTTCTATTTCTCCTGCAACACGCACACCACTCTCTCGAGCGAGTTTAAGGATCGGGAGTTCACTGTCAACACCCGGAGAGAGTACGATCATTGGGTACGCGAGAAAATCCTCGGTCCTGTGCTGCCCGAAATGGCCCTTGAAAGGAATACCTTCAAGCTCTGCCAGTCTTGCCGAGAGTTCAGATTCGTTCTTTTCATCGGCAAGGGCTATTCGCTTCCCAATAGAATACAGATATTTTGCCGTTGCTATACCCGTTGCTCCAAGCCCTACTATTAGAATTTCCTCCGGCAATTTCATATTACTCCACATGCGCAATTCGTGTGACCCGAAATGCGCCGGCAAATGTGTGCTGTTTTGTTCCTGCTAAAAACCATTCACTGTTTGCTAAACACTGCATTCATTACCTCAGCTTCAGTGTACTCAGGGCAACAAGCGCCAGAATAATTGATACGATCCAGAACCTCACTACAATCTTGCTTTCATTCCATCCTTTAAGTTCAAAATGATGGTGCACCGGGGCCATCTTAAATACTCTTTTCCCCCTGAGCTTGAACGAGTAAACCTGTATGATGACAGAAAAGGTTTCCATGACAAAAATGCCCCCCGCAATCACGAGAAGGAATTCCTGTTTTATTATCACCGCAATGGTGGCGAGACCCGCACCCAGAGAAAGAGAACCGGTGTCACCCATAAACAGTTCTGCCGGATGCGCATTGTACCAGAGAAAGCCTATACCTGCTCCGAGCATTGCACCGCAGAGAATCGGCAGCTCGCTGGCCCCTTTTACATAGAGGATTTGCAGGTATTGCGCAAACTTTACATTGCCGACAAGATAGGTAAAAAGGAGAAATGTTCCAGTAACGGTGAGCACAGGACCGATCGCGAGACCGTCGAGACCGTCGGTAAGATTCACACTGTTCGAGCTGCCCACGATCATGAACACACAGAGAAGAATGTAGAAGATGCCGAGGTGAGGGGTAACATTCTTGAAAAAGGGCACGGTAAGCTGTGTACTGAAATCACCATGGAAAAATATGAGGCCGCTTATTATGAGCGCTGATAATGTCTGTAGCATCAGTTTTGTCTTGCCCGCTATGCCCTTGTTACCGTTGCCGTTCCCGCCGTTGCCCCTCAATTTCTGAATATCATCAATAAACCCTATGGCGCCGAAAGAAACGAGCGTGAATATAACCACCCATATATAATAGTTTCTCAGGTCTGCCCACAATAACGTGGGAATAATGGTTGATATAAGGATAACGAAGCCGCCCATTGTAGGTGTTTCTTTCTTCGACTCATGTCTTTCCGGCACATCCGCGCGTTTTCCGCTCTTGATTTTCCATTCACGAAATTTACGAATGATAAAAGGTGTCAGAACAAAACTGATAATCAGGGCAGACAATACCGACAGCACCGTTCTGAAAGTGATGTATCTGAATACATTAAAGAGCGAAAACTTGAGGTGAAGTGCATAGAGGAGATAATAAAGCATCCTAGTCCAATGCCTCCACTATTTCTTCCATTTTGAGCATCCTTGATCCTTTCACAAGTACGGTGTCTCCCTTCTTTGCAGTAGTCAGGATGTAGTCAATGAGGGAGGGCTTGTTTTTGAACATCATCGCTTTATCCTTCCCGAGAACCCGATACGTCTCTTCCATCTCCTCACCGATGAGTGCTACAACGGGCAAGTTCATCGAACGTATGAGATTTCCAAGCTCGCGATGATAGTCCGCGCTCTTGTTTCCAAGTTCCCGCATATCGCCAAGTACAGCTATTCTCCTGCCTTCAGAAGGCAGCTCGAGAAGCGTCCTCAACGCCCATTCCATGGACGCCGGGTTCGCATTATATGTATCGTCTATTACGGCAAATCCTTTTCCCGTGACTGACGGTTTCAAACGCTTGTCAAAAGAACTGAAGTTTTCGATAGCTTCCGCTATATACGTCTTTTCAACGCCTGCAGTATAAGCGATAGATGCGGCCGCAAGCACATTATAAAGGTTATGCCTTCCGATGAGCGATGTCTTTGTATCGATCACGCTTTCTCCAAATGAGATCGATATCCTTGAACCCTCCCACCCAAGATCTTCCCGAATGGTCAGCCGAAATTGTGCTTCACTGTTTAAACTGTACGTCAGGGCAAGCCTGCCTTTTATCTCTCTATAAGCCTGCAGGATATGCGGGTCATCCGCATTCACGAATACCTTGCCACCATCCTTTGTGAGATAGAACAGATCCAGTTTTTCCTTGAGGACACCCTCCACGCTCCCAAGTCCTTCAAGGTGTGACGGATTTATATTCGTAATAACTGATAAATCGGGCTGCGTCGTCACGGCCAGCTTCCTGATCTCGCCGGGCGCGTTGGTGCCAAGCTCGAAAATACAAACCTGCGGGTCCTCTTTCATTGCCAATATGCTTTGTGAAACACCTATGAGGTTATTGAAGTTTTTTTCGTTAAAGTGAACGGAAAATCTCCCTCGAACGATGTGCACAAGAATCTCTTTTGTTGTGGTCTTTCCATTACTACCCGTTATAGCAATACAGGTCGCCTTCAGTTGTTCACGCCTGTAACGGGCAAGGTCCAGGAGTGCCTGCATTGTATCATCTACAAGTATGATGGTACCGGGTAAATCAGGGTAAGCTTCAAGCCTCTTCCTTTCGCAGATAGCGCCGGCGTGCGATTTGTCGTAAGCATTACCGATGAACTTGTGGCCATCAAAATTGGGTCCGGTTATCGGGACAAACAGATCGCCTTCCCCGATCGTTCTTGAGTCTGTTGATACGTCTTTGAAAACGTCAGTTTCAACCCGGTAGCTGGTACCCTTTACCGCTTCCAGCACTTCATCAAGGCGCCACATACAGCGCCTCCTCGACCACTTCCCTGTCACTGAAGTGGTGTGTCACTTCCCCTATTTTCTGATAATCCTCATGACCTTTTCCGGCGATAAGAACCACGTCATTTTCCTGCGCCATCTGAAGCGCCTCTTTAATGGCTTCTTTCCTGTTCTCAACTACTTTGTACGGATTGCCATTTACACCCTTCTCAATATCCCGGATGATATTGAGCGGGTCCTCATGCCTGGGATTATCTGAGGTTAGGATTGTAAAATCTGCATGAGAAGTAGCAACACTGCCCATGATGGGTCTTTTTGACGTGTCCCGGTCGCCGCCGCAACCGAATACAACAATAAGACGTCCTTTTTTCAAACCTTTGAGGAGGAGAAGGACATTATTCAGAGCGTCCGGCGTATGGGCATAATCCACAAACACAGAAATACCCCGGTTATTTCTGATACGTTCAAGCCTGCCCGGAACACCCCGGAGTTTCTCAACACCTTCCTTGATCTTGCTGAGCGGAATATCGGCCGCAACGCCATAGAGCATCGCAGCGAGTATGTTGGAAGCGTTGAAAGCTCCGATCATTGGTGATGAGACCTCAACCTCTGTGCCCATAAGCGATGTCGTAAACCGGATCCCCTCAATACCTTCTTCATAACGTGTCAGATGGGCATCGGCAAATCCCTTCGTGCTGTATGATAAAACTCTCGTTGGCGGTTCCAGAGCAAAATCCTTTACGGCGGGATCATCGATGTTAAGAATGGCGTACTTCTTCTCTTTCATGCTCGCCTTTAAGTAATCTCCAAAGAGCAGTTTTTTTGCCTCTTTATAGTTCTGAAAGTTCAAATGATAGTCCAGGTGATCATGAGTAAGATTTGTGAATATACCTGTGTCAAATTCGACCGCCTCGACGCGCCTCTGGTGCAGGGCGTGAGAAGATACTTCCATTATTACGTTCGTGACTCCGGATGCCTGCATCTGATTCAGCAGGGCCTGGATCTCGACTGCTCCGGGGGTCGTGTTTTCTGCTTTTATTACCTGTTCGCCGTATCGATGCGTAATCGTGCCGATCACCCCCGGCTTCCTGCCGGCACACTTTAGAATAGACTCTATCAGAAAGGTGATGGTGGTTTTTCCGTTCGTCCCCGTCACGCCTGCTATATGCATCTCGCGGGACGGGAACGCGTAAAATCGGGCGGCCAGCTGACCAGTCCACTTCTCAGGGTTATTGACAATAACCGTGCACGGAAAAGAAATTTCGGGACGGATCTCATCGGTTACCAGCACATCGGCGCCTCTATTCAATGCGTCCTGCAGGTATGCGCTGCCTCTGCCGGTGGCGATATATATATAGCCTTTCTGCACGGCTCTTGAGTCCTTCGCTACGCCGGTGACTTCAATATCCGAGTCCCCTCTGATTTCGGCCGGCGATACTCCATTCAATATTTCTGTCACGTTCACTGTTTTTCAGGTCTCCCGTAAAGAGAGCACTGCGCTTCTCCTCTCAGTTTTTCGTGCGGTTTTGGATTTTGATCTACCACGTATCCAACGCCGTACACCTTTATCTTCGATGTTTTGCCCGAGATCTTTTCGAGCGCATCCCTCATGGCCAGACTGGATAGGTCCGGCATAGTCCATTCAGCAGCTTCAAGGGGGTTTTCGGTACTACGCGTACCGCTTACCTGCACTACTTCGTAACCCTCAGCTTTCTTTTTGATTTCCATATTGTTGTACCTGAGCGGGAACAACTCCGAGTATTGTTCATTCACACATCTTGTATAGAGCTCACTAAGCTGGACAGCATTGACCACATATCCTTTTCCGGAGACTATCTCATCAAGATTCAAGTCGTCGCCCAGAGTAATACCATGGCTCGTGAGAATCTGGATTATCTGTTTTTTCCCTACGTTCTCCGCAATACTCATCAATCCGTTTACATCCTGATCACGCAGTATATCAACAGGCTTCTTGAAGTCGGTACCACCGTCGGCCCGTCTGATACGAAGCAGCTCGTTCTTGTCTATAATTCCGTCTTCTATAAGGTTGCCGATGATAGGAACTGCTATGAGAAAACCCGGTTCCATCATCCCGGCGTTCTTGACTACCCCGCCGGGCGGGTGTGCATCACGTGCGTTCTTTTCCGGGGCTATCCCGCTGATATTTGCAGACGCAGCGGTTTTCTCCGTAGCAAATATCCGTTTCATAGTAAATCTTTCCGTAATATTGAAAGCCAGTGACACGTACATGAGACCCACGCCAAGGATTATAAAAAAGGCCTTTTTATTTGCCCTTTTATTCATCGCAATACCAACACCTCTTCGTCTCTTGGTTTTTCGAGCCCAAGTCTTTCTTTGGCTTTCAATTCGAGTAGTCGTGTTTGAGTGATACCAGAGAGATCTGTTTTCAATCTATTGTTTTTTTCGATTACCTCATTTTCCTTGCTTAGGACCTCCAAAAGTTCTTTCCTCGCGTGCTTGTATGATCCGACCATAAGAGAGCCCGAGCAAAGCAGAACCAGACAAAGGAGTATCGCTATGGACCAGCCAAGATAGGAGGTCTGCTGACGTTTAAAGCTTCTGTCTCTATTTGCCGAAGCATATATCCCAGCCATAATACCCCCTTCCGTTGTTATACTCTCTCTGCTAAACGGAGTTTTGCGCTCCTTGCCCGTGGATTCGACAACACTTCTTTTCGCTGCGGTCTGATCGGCTTCTTCGTTAGAATTCTGAGATATGAAGAATTGCGGAAGCTTTCTTTAACAATGCGGTCCTCAAGCGAATGGAATGATATAATACCTATCCTTGCGCCTGTATTCAATACTTCAATTGAATCTTTTATTGCTCCGCTCAACGCGGTGAGTTCATTGTTTGTCTCAATCCGAAGAGCTTGAAAAGTTTTTGTAGCCGGATGTATTCTGCCTGTTCTTCTTTTCACTCTTGAAACGAGATCCGCAAGTTGTTTGGCGCTGTGTATCTGTCCTGTTTTACGCGCCTCTACGATTGCCTTTGCTATCCTTCTCGATTTTTCCTCTTCGCCGTAGTTGTACAAAATATTAGCGAGATCGGCCTCCCGGTAACGGTTGACAATATCACGTGCGGTCAGTCCTTCTCTCGTGTCCATCCTCATATCGAGTGCCTCTTCATCATGAAAACTGAAACCTCTTTTGCCGAGTATCTGATAAGTGGATGTCCCGAGATCAAATAAAATACCATCAATCGAAGATATTCCTGTCGATTGTAATATCCGCCTTAAGTCTCTGAAGTTTCCTCTTACCAGTGTTACCCTGTCCCGGAATTCCAAAAGGGATTCCCCAGCAGTATTAAGCGCCACATCGTCGGCATCTATTCCAATAACACGCAGTTTCGGGTAGCGATTCAGCAGGTTATACGTGTGTCCGCCGCCACCCAGTGTTGCGTCAACCAACAAGCCTTCTTCGGTGCTAACCAGATTCTGGAGTACTTCCTCAAGGAGAACCGATATATGCCGGATTTCACTCAAAGACCAAGTTCCGACACTATATCAGCTACCTGGTCAGGATCAGCAGTCGCCTGCCGGACCAGCTCTTCCCATTTCTCTTTGGCCCAAATCTCAATTCTCTTACCAAATCCGATTATGACGACATTCCTTACTATTCCTGCACCACTCTTCAGCGTTTGTGGCACAAGGATTCTGCCAAGCTTATCCAAGGGGCATTCCGTGGCCGCTGAATAGTAGTACCGTATGAAAGCACGGGCCTCTTTTCGCATAGGCCCTTTTTGTGATATAGTCTCCTGTATGTTCACCCATTCGGAATAGGGGTATGCAACAATGCAGCCGTCAAGATTCGTAAGGATCAACCTGAGATCATGGGTCGTGGAAAGTACCTCTCTGAACTTCGCCGGTATACTTACACGACTCTTTTCATCTACGATGTATTCAAACCTTCCGGTGAACAATTTCCCACCTTTTTACACTTTTTACCACTTTAGAGATTTATACTTGTAACAACATATTTTGTCAAGGTTTTTCTGCTATTTTGCGTTGAAAGGACAATATCTTCGTGTTAAAGTGGGGCATGCCTCGATTCGGAAGATTTTTCCTGCTGTTAACTCTCATAGGACCGGCTATTATCACGTCAAATATTGATAATGATGCCGGGGGTATAGCCATCTATTCCATAGCAGGTGCAAACTATGGTTACAACATGCTATGGACGCTTATCCCTATCGTCTTATTGTTGATTGTTCTTCAGGAGATGTCCGCGCGCACAGGAATAGTAACAGGCAAGGGTTTGGCCGACCTCATACGGGAGAATTATGGTGTCCGGACCGCTTTCTGGGTGATGGTATCACTTTTTATTACAAATTTGGGAAATACTGCAGCGGAATTCTCAGGATGGGCTGCAAGTATGGAGCTGTTCCACATCAGCAAGTACATCTCCGTTCCTGTAGGTGCCTTTTTCGTCTGGTTTCTTGTAACAAAATGGAATTACAGCATTTTTGAAAAAATATTTCTTGGAATCTGTTTTATCTACCTTACCTACGTTGTATCCGCGTTCCTTGCCAAACCGGATTGGTCCGAGGTAGCCAGAAAAACGGTAATGCCTCATATCAGCTGGGACGCAGACTACCTGATAATGGTCGTCAGCATTATCGGAACCTCCATTACCCCGTGGCAGCAATTCTATCTTCAATCAGGCGTTGTGCAAAAGGGGCTTCGTAATGAAAACCTCTGGGCTTCAAAAGTCGATGTTATTTTCGGATCCGTGATGATGGGGCTGGTCGCCTTTTTCATAATTGTTGCGTGCGGTGCAACGCTTTATCCGGCCGGTATGGGAATAGATTCGGCAGAGCAGGCTGCCATGTCCTTGAAGCCTCTTGCCGGACGAAACGCTTATATACTCTTCGCCATTGGGCTGGCAAATGCATCGCTCTTCTCGGGGTGTATTCTGCCGCTCGCGACAACGTACTACATATGCGAGGCAATGGGATGGGAGATGGGTATAGGAAAGAGCTTCAAGGAAGCACCGCATTTCAAGGTCATTTTCACCTCAATTCTTGTGCTCGGTGCTTCAATCGTACTCATACCACGACTTCCACTTATTAAGGTGATGTGGTTCAGTCAGATAATAAATTCATTATTGCTCCCGGCTATCATGATATTCATGATACAAATCATAAATGATGAAGATGTCATGGGAGGCCACAAAAATTCCACATGGATGAACGCAACTGCTTCAGCAGGCACAGGCATTCTTGTTGTGCTAAATGTCGTTCTCCTCTATAACACCTTTTCACAGACATTTCGATAATTTGATTTCACTAGAGCACCTCATAATGAAAGTGAATTCCTTGAAAAATTACAAATGAAAGTGTAGAATTGTGGCTATGTTTTTCTCCGGAGCGCAACTCTTATGAAAGTCCCCATTACAAGAGAAGGGTATGAAAACCTGAAAAAGGAGCACGAATACCTGCTCAATGTGAAAAGGCCTGAAATCTTGAATCTTATTGAAGAAGCAAGAGGACACGGTGACCTCTCAGAAAACGCGGAGTATGACGCGGCGAAAGAGGCATTTCAATTTTTGCAGAAGAAAGTGGCTGAAATTGAGGAAATGATAAAGAATTCCGAAATTATGGACTGTTCCTTCACTAATGGTGATTCCGTCTCATTCGGCTGTAATGTCACTCTGACAAACCTTGATACCGAGGAAGAGGTCAACTACAGGATCGTTGGACCTTATGAATCGGACATCAGGAAGGGGACCATTTCGATGACATCTCCCCTGGGCCAAGCGCTCATGGGAAAATCCGTAGGTGACGAAGTTACGTTTAAGGCACCCGGCGGAGAACGCACCTACGAAGTTATCAACATAGCCTGATCATTCCTGCTATTCTTCGATTGCCTTATCTTTCGTTGGAGCCGCACTCTTATCAGAACCGTTGATGGATCTTTTAAAATTCCTGATCCCCTTTCCAATAGCCCCTCCAAGGTCCGCGATCCTTCCAGCTCCAAAAATCAATACTACGATAACCAGTATTATGATGAGTTCCGGCATTCCAAGACCAAACATTATCTCTCCTTCTCATGTTCAGGTATAGCGACTATGTACACCCATCTCACCGTGCCTGTACTTTCGTCGCACCATGACACTCGGCACATCGGGCAAGCGTTTTCTCGTGATGGCAAGAATAGCAAAAGTCCACGCTGATCCGGCTACGATCACGACTAGTTGGGGCAGGCAGGGCATGGGCTTCATGACAGCCGGTACATTCGGGAATATCTTTCATCTCCTTCGATTCATGCGGCACGTAAAGGTGCGGACTTGTCACTTCTTTACTGGGCATGGTGAATTTCACCGTTTTCTTCGTCAAGTCATCGAACGGCTTGTGGCAGGCAAGGCATACGGTCTTTGAAGTTGTCGGGTTTTGCGAGTTGTTCCCGGATGTTGCCGCAACCGCATATTCTGTCCACAGATGACCAATGGCCGGAAACACTGTCATGCACCCAAGGATTACTCCACAGACGAGAAGACCCTCCCGTATGATCCGTTTCTGGTTCTTCATGTTTTTATACGTCCCATGGTTTTTCATTTGCAGCATTGCGTCCGGCAATGTTGCCGAAGGCAAAGTTCTCTGCGAGATTCTGTCCGAATGTTGAATACAGATGAGCTGCCGAATGGCTGACCGATCCCGCCGCGTAGAGCCGCCGGATCACTTTTTGCTTCGTGTCAATCACCTGTGCTTTCTCGTTCTTTCGCGGACCACCGCAAGTGTTGAATATCCCGGGCCAGACTTTTAGAGCATAAAATGGCGGTTTTTCAATAGAGGCAAGGCTTTTGGGATTCCTGTTAAAGTCCGGGTCCTTGCCCGCCTTGACGTACCCGTTGTATTTCTCGATGCTCACTTTTAGCCTGGCCGCATCCATATCATCGCCAATCGCCTTCGCCAACTCTTCGATAGTGTTCCCTTTCGCAACCCATCCCTTTGAAATTTCAACCGAGTTATCTTTACTCCACCCGTCGGGAGCCCCGCCCAGCTCCTTCGGTAGCTTTATATTACCCGTCGAAGGGCCGCTTGCAAGATCACAGACGGGACCAGCCATTCTGGCTGTCTCATCGAAGACGATATAGCTCGGAATTACACGGTATCCCGCATCCTTCTGTGTTTGACTCCAGTCCCAGATATCGAAATACATCCATGCCCGATGTGCGTTAAGCTCGGGGTTCTCACAGATAAACCTCGATCCAAAGCGGTCCACAATGATGTTATTGCCTGACTTGGCACTCGGGCGTTTCCATCCGATGTCGGTTCCCGGGGTAACCGTCGAGAGACCGCAGGAGGCAATCATGTTCATGTGCCAAAGGTCCGCACCAATTGCCTGCGCCATTAGGATGGCATCTCCCGTATTATACTTCCAGCCTACCGGCTTGAGCGGAACGGGTCTGAGGTAGTTGTTTACCATCATCTCATTATATTCGAATCCTCCTGCACTGAGGACCACCCCACGCTTCGCCTTAATAGCGATCGGTTTTTGACCGTTGTTAGCGATAACACCAAGTATTTCCTTAGTCACCGGGTTTTGCACAAGATCTGTCGATGGCGTTTTCATCAGTACCTTTATATTCTGATTGGCTTTGACAGCCGCGTCTGTCCTGGAATAGAGCTCCGGGCCCAGTCCCGTGACGACAATGCTGCGAATGGCACCGGCGCCCGGGAAATTCCTGAAATCCGGCCCAACCGCCTCCTGCGGCCGCATCGTATATTTTATACCGTACCTGTCGAACCAGGCAGTTGTTTTGGATATTTCCTGCGCCCAGGCCTGACACTGTTCCATTGGGGTTACCAGCCCTGAAGCTGTAAATAGGTATTTTGCGGCGTTCGCCGGATCAGTCGTGATCGTAAAATTGGCGCCGCTCATGCGAGTAGATCCGCCCCCCTCCGGCGCCTTTTCCAGGACGATCACCTTTGCACCCGATTCAGCAGCAGCAATTGCCGCGAAAGTACCTGCCCCGCCATATCCGATGATAATGACGTCGGTCTGGTAATCCCACTTTGCGGGAACACCCGGAAGTGCAGACACTGTCTTGGCATGCGCCGGCTTGCCGATCAGCATACCTGCCCCGGCAGCAGCGGCGGCACCAAGGACAGCATCCTTAAAGAATTCCCTTCGTGACAATTTCTTATTTGCAGGCATATGGCACCCCCTTCAGACAATTTGGGACAGAAACAGATCCACTGACAAAGATAAAGTATCCATTATAATATATGAACAAGGCTGTCAAGAAAAATCACGCACTTGCGGAATGCGGATGAGAGGCGTCTGAAGGAAGACCAGTACTTAATCCGCGGAAACTGACTATACTTGAAATGAGAGCAGTGCTGGATTCTTCGGATTACTGTCAACCATAATGATTATCATTGCAAATAGCTGATACAACAGGCCCCGATTGGAGTCAAGAAATGTTAGGCATGAGAACTAAGACGACGAGCAGCAGAGACAATGCGTGTCTCGCATTGCCCTTCGCGACCCGAAACATCGATGACCAGCATGTTCCGCTATCCCCTCCGGTTCCTGCTTACAGTTCCGGAATACTGGGCAGCCACGTGCAGTAAATGCTCTTCCATCGTACTAATAGCGGCTGCAAGATTGTGGTCTCTGAACGCCTCATAGATCGCCTTGTGATACGATAGATGCTTTTTTAACCGCTGAATATCAGTCAGTTTTCGATCTATTACTTTGATGGTGACATTCATCAGCACGTTCAGAAGAATTTCAAAAACGGGATTTCTCGTGGCTCTCGCAAGTACCAGATGGAACTGCGAAACATCATAGTGAACGGGTGTGCGGCACTTCGCGGCTTTTCCCCGAATGGCTGATTCAAAATCATTGACGCACTGTTCCAGCTTTACGAGGTCATCTTTCGTAATTTTGTCAAACGCACTCTGAAGAATCTGTTTTTCAACCGCCAGCCTGGCTTCAGTCAGATCCTCCAGCCGAATATCATTTCTGGAGACGAGGTCGTATACGGATTCGGCAATAACCGATGTATCGGCCTCCTTCACATATGCACCGCCGCTTGTTCCCTGTCTGATGAAAACCAAACCCGCCTGTTCGAGCATTCGCAGGGCTTCCCGCACCGATATTCTGCCGACTTTGAATTGAGCCGCCAGTTCTCTTTCGCTGGGAAGTTTGTCACCCGGTTTTAGTGTTTTCGCGTGGATAGAACTCCGGATCTGCTCTGCGATCTCTTTGAAAGTACGTTTTTCAGGCAGCGGTTTAAACAAATTTCCCCCGCAATGCATTCGGATTATTTTTCATTTAATTGACATATTTCCTTTTGCTTGTCCACTAAAAACCCCATATGCTGCTGTGTTTATCACAATGGCGTTTCCATCATGAACTTCCTGCAGGCCACGAAGTGATCCTGCGCAATCTTGCTCAGGGGGGGATCAAATTCATCACAGCCCGGAATCTTCTCCTCACAACGGGTGATAAAACGGCAACCTTTTGGCGGGTCCAGTGGGTTTGGAATTTCACCGTAGAGCGCAGGACGGTCCTTATCGCGGCGCGGTATCGGTCGGGGTACCGCCTGAAGCAGTCCTTTTGTATAGGGGTGTGAAGGATGGTTAAAGACCTCGTCCGTGTTCCCCACTTCCATGAGCTTGCCGAGATACATGACTGCTATTTGCGTCGTTACCTGCCTGAGCATGGCGAGATCATGGGCAATAACCAGATAGGTCAATTCACGTTCTTCCTGAATGTCGGCCAGAAGATTAAGTATCTGTGCCCTTATGGAAACGTCCAGTGCCGACACAGGCTCATCCAGGATAACGAGGGCTGGATCTAAGCTGAGCGCCCTGGCAATGGCTACTCTTTGTTTTTGACCGCCACTTAGCTCATGAGGGTACTTTCGCAGACTTTCAGGTCCGATGCCGACGAGGCGCAATAATTCCTGACTCTTTTCCCGTATTGCTTTGCGGGGTAAGGTCTTCTGCTGTATGTCCATAGGTTCACACACGATATCAATAATGCGCATATTAGGATCAAGTGAACTGGAGGCATCCTGGAACACGGGCTGAACACGGCGGCGATATTGCATGATCTCCTGACGACTAAAAGATGCAATATTCTTCCCTCCGAAAAGGATCGCGCCCTTCGTTGGTTTCTCCTCAAGGAGAACAAGTTTGTTGATAGTCGTTTTACCACTGCCTGATTCGCCTGCTATTCCGAAGCATGTACCCTTCTGTACAGAAAAACTCACTCCATCCACTGCTTTTAACATGTTGTACTTTCTTCGAAGCACTCCGCCTGCTGGTATAGGGAAATGCTTGGCCAGTTCTTTTATTTCCAGTAAGGTTTCCATTATGCCTCCTGTCCTGCCGCCCACAGCCAGCATGCGGTTGTACCACCGTCCCCTGCCCGAAATGACGGAGGATACTCAGTCCGGCACTTGTCCATCGCCTTGTGACACCGCGGGGCAAAGGCACACCCGGCAGGCATATTAAGGAGATTGGGAGGTTCACCGGTTATCTGGAAAAGCCTTTTCTTCTTCGCCCCCAGATCAGGTAACGCCATCATGAGCGCCGTTGTGTAAGGATGTGCAGGGTTCTGGAAAACCTGTTCAACACTCCCTGTTTCAACAATTCTGCCGGCATACATGACTGCCACCCGGTCACACGTTTCGGCGACGAGGCCGAGGTCATGGGTGACAAGGAGAAGCGCCAATCCATATTCGCGCTGCATACCCTTCAGAAGTCGCAGAAACTGATCCTGGATCGTCACATCAAGGGCAGTCGTCGGTTCATCCGCGATGAGGAGCTTCGGCTGTCTCGCTATCGAGACTGCCGCGAGGACTCTCTGCCGCATACCTCCGCTGAACTGGAAAGGATATTGCTCCATTCTTTTCTCAGCTGAAGGAATTTTCACCTTGTTCAGTAAATCGAGCACCTTCTGCTTAATGTCAGCCTTGCCGTTTTTGTCATCAAGCTTCAAGGCTTCACCAACCTGGCGACGTACGGTATGTACCGGGTTCAAAGAAGAGAGAGGGTCCTGGAGAATCATACCTATTTCTTTTCCGCGCCATTTGGCCATTTCTTTTATCTTCTTCGAAACAAGGTCTTCTCCTTCGAACAGAATCTTGCCGCTCACGATGCGGCAGCCGAGCGTCGGCAGTAGTCGCACAATGGAATGACAGGTAATACTCTTGCCGCAACCCGATTCACCCACAAGACCCAGGGCTTCTCCGGTATCCAGATGAAAGCTTACCCCGTCGACCGCCTTTATCACACCTGAGCGTGTAAAGAAATATGTCTTCAGGTCCTCAACCGATAATAAATGCTCGTAGCTCATCTAAGCTTCTCCCGCTATATTAAGGCCGTTCAATGTTCTATGTTCAACGTTAGAAACAAAACATCATTACAGCAAAACCTGTCTTTCATATTCAAACTGCGGTTTCCGAGTTCGCCTTTTTCGTCATTCAACCTTGAACCTGGAACCTTGAACCGTCTTCATAATTGTCTCAGCTTCGGATCGAGCCGGTCTCGTACCCAGTCTGCTGTTACAGGGGCTTGCGTCGCCCCTTCCGGCAGCGAAGCTACCGGAACCTTCCTTTCTCGCGACAGAAGTCGCTGCACCAGACCCTTTATCCTCTGACTCACAATTGTCTCAGCTTCGGATCGAGCCTATCTCGTACCCAGTCTCCCATCATATTGGCACCAAGCACCGTTATGACGATGGCCACACCTGCAAACGTGGGCAACCACCAGGCGGTCGAGAGATACATTCTCCCTTCGGCCATCATGAGTCCCCAGGCGGTCTGTGGCGGTTGTATGCCAAGACCGAGAAAGGTAATGGATGCCTCTATAATAATGGCACGACCAAGCTGCAAGCTGGCCACAACAGTGCTTGTGCTGACAAGGTTCGGCAGGATGTGCCTGACGAGCATCCGGCCGGGACCACACCCCGCAATTCGGGCGAGCGCCACGAATTCGCGTTCCCGTATACTCAACGTCTCGCCCCTGATAACGCGCGCGTACTGCGTCCAGAAAACGAGCGCAATACAAATGGTAACCGTAAACAAACCGCCTCCCAGCGCGGCACTGATAAGGATAGTGAGCAAAATGACAGGAATGGACATCTGTATATCGACAATTCTCATAATGACTTCATCGATCCAGCCTCCAAAATATCCAGCTGCCATCCCCAGAAAAATACCAATAATCCCTGCGAAGAAAACACCGGCGGCGGCTGCAATGAGCGAGGCCCTTGCGCCCGCCACTATCTTGCTGTAGACATCTCTTCCGAGATGATCCGTGCCGAGAAAATATTGCGTATCTCCGCCAAACAAAAAGGGAGGCTTCAGCGATGACGACGGGTTCATTGTCACCGGATCATGCGTATAAAATAAAGGTGCAAGAAGTCCGAAAAGTACGATTGGCAGGAGGAGGATGATCGGAATATACGGCACTCTCCGTATCCACGATCTGTTTTTTGTCTTGATTTCATTCATAGCGGATCCTCGGATCAATGATGCCGTAAGTGAGGTCAACTGCAAGGTTGAGCAGGATGAAAATGGTTGATGTAATAAATACTCCTGTTTGGACAACAGAATAGTCACGGGTATTGATGGCCTCCAGAATGAGTTGTCCCAATCCCGGCCACCCGAAAATTGTCTCAACAATCACGGCACCACCCAGTAGTCTGCCGAGTTGCATGCCGCCCATTGAAACTATCGGGATGAGCGCATTGCGTAAGGCGTGTCTCCAGACTACCACTCTCTCGGGATTGCCTTTCAACCGTGCCGTCTTTATGTACTCACTGCCCATGACCTGAAGCATCGACGAACGGGTAAGCCGCATGATCGAAGCCGCCGAGAACCAGCCCAGTGTCAGGGCAGGTAACACAAAATGCTGCAGGCCTCCTCGCCCGCTCGTGGGCAGCCAGCCGAGTTGTACTGAAAAGATAAGCATGGCCATAATGCCTATCCAGAATTCAGGCATGGCCTGACCCAGCATGGCAAAACTCTTCCCCAGAAAGTCAAACCAGGAACCGGGTTTCGTCACTGAAATTACTCCGATCGTTATGCCAAGAGTAACAGAGACAATAAACGCAAGGACGGCTAATTGAATGGTGGCTGGAAGCCTATTCATCACAAGTTCCAGAGCAGGACGCCTGTACCGGGTTGATTTCCCAAAATCGCCTTTAAGTGAATTCTTCATGAATATGAGGTATTGCACAGGTACAGGCTTATCGAGCCCCAGTTCAACTTTCATCTGCTGAATCTCCTGATCCGTTGCATCGGGAGAAACGAGGAGTAGCACGGGATCGCCGGAAAGTCTCACGGCCATGAAGATTATCATGCTCACTCCGATAAGTGTTAACAATCCCAGTAATAGTCTTCTTATGACGTATCGTTTCATCTTTCCTCTCGGAGTCGGCTCTGTTCGTTTATTCCTGAACTTCCTTCGGCAACCAAACGCCCTGTTCCAGGAGCTTTTTCTGCACCTTTTTTGTGTCTACCTTCCGGGGCAATACACCATCTTTAAGGGCAATTGCCGCTGCAGTTCCGGCCGCCTCACCCATTGCGGCGCAATATGGGATGAGGTTCATGAGATCGTTTGCAACAGGATCCGAGGCAAAACAGCGACCTGCAACGAGCAGGTTTTCCATCTTAACAGGCACCAGCGAACGGTACGGAACTGCCTTCTTCGGTGTTTTTTCTTTAAAGGGTGGGATCATGGCAATTGTATCTTTGAAGATAACCCCGGACCTTACATCTTTCTCCGTCACTACGTGTTCTCCGATGAGCCGCCTGCTTGCCCTTGTGCCAAGTTGGGACGCAGTATCGAGAATAAAGCTCCTCTCAAAACCCGGCATCTTCTTCTTTAAAATCTCGTGAACTTTAATCATAGCCTTTCTCACATTTACCTCGGTCCAGGTAATGTCATCTACGTCAATACATATCTTTCCGGGTACCCAGTTGTTGACCCACACCTGATCATCACGGTGTGATGCGAGCGCAAGTACACGAAAACCTGCCAGCGCCTGCATCTCATCCATAACGGCAGAGAACGCCTTCGGATCCGAATGCCTGAAGGTGGAATATTTCAGGTAATCCACGTCTCCCATTCGCCAGACCAATGCTACCATGCCGCTTCGAAGGCTGGAATCGATAAACCCGTCGAATTCTGCACCAGCGGAGGCAAAGATGTCACCATCCCCCGTGGTATCTATTGTTGTTTTAGCGAGGATTGCCTGTCTTCCCGACTTGCTCTCGAAAATGGCGCCCTGTACATTGTTGCCATCTACAATCGCCCTGCTTCCCCATGAGTGGAGATACAGTTTGACTCCGGCTTCTTCGATCATCTGGTTGAGAACGCACTTAAGCATCTCCGGATCTACAATCGCACTCATGCGTACTCTGCCATCAACGACGAAATCCTGATAATGCTTCATCTTATTGTGAAGCTCCTCACTGTCAGACCCCAGCAGTCTTCGCTCAGGGCGACGAACAGCTCCAAGAGGTTCGAGCCTGTCGATCATCTCCTGACAGATGCCTGCGATCTCCTGTTCATTCGTGCCTGCGCTCATGTGGGGGATGAGGATAACGAGCCCGCCTGTCGCCATACCTCCCAGGTGATTATAGCGTTCGATAAGCGTCGTGTCTGCTCCATTTCTTGCAGCCGCAACAGCTGCTGCAACACCGGCTGGCCCGCCGCCGACAACCAGCACTTCTGTTTCCCGGCATACTTTCAGCTCCTGTGACGGTTCCACAATTGTCTTGATACTCTCGTTAGTCACTTAAACCTCCTGTCATTCATCATCGCTATCCCGTTTCTCATTTCGCCCTATCCCCATACTTCCGAAAAACCGCCCATGAATTCCTACAACACCAGGAGGGAGGTTAGTTCATTTGTTTTCTGCACCTTGTCCAATGCGAAGATGCATTCGACCGCTCTGTCGATCTTATCCTGTGTTAAAATACGAGAGGCATTCTTCCGGAATTTGTCTGTCAACTGATCATCTGTTGCCCGGCCTTCTGTGAAATTGGTGCCTTTCGGATACAGCGTTTCTTCCTTGTAGACCCTACCCCGCGCCTTGACTTCAACTCTGGCCGGCCAGCTTTTCAGATCTTTACGTTTCGTCTCTATGGCCCATGGATCGACAACCATCGTGACTTTCTTCATGAACGCCTGTATTTTGGGATCCCGGATTGTCTCCCAGTCCTGCCATGCAGGTCCGGTCTTCACGCGGTTCGCTGCCGCAGACAACACAAAAGGGAGGCTGAACTGCACGTCGACCTGGGTCTGAACGTCATATGGCGCCTGATTGGCGACAAAAGGAAGGGCGTACGACGTGACACTTTCTATTTCATCCGCATAAAGATCATTCTTCTCGAGTATGCTGGTGAACGCGTCCAACTGGCCGTGAAAAAAGCGGCAACACGGATAAAATTTGTACGCCATGTTCACGAACTGCCAGTCCTTTCCAAGACCGTCTACCACCATCTCGGGACTCCAGCGTTCGGCGCCATAAAATTTTGCAAAGCCGTACTCACCGTCAAAGACTGCGGGGTTACCGGTATAGCCTTTTAAAGCGAGAAGAGATGATGTAACCGACGTTTGAGAAATCCAGCCGGCAGACACATACTTGATCATTGACTTGGGAGTAGTATCTTCCCAATCCCTGCATACCGGCAGAGGACAAAGGTATCCCGAAATACCAAAAGCATTGGCCACCTGTTCGTTGTTCAGCCCGAGAAGCTTCGTCACACCGGCTGTAGCTCCGAATATTGTCTCATTAGCGTTGCCGAATACATCGGGCGTTTTTCCTTCCGAAAGTATCTTATTTGTCATGTTGCTGAGTGCAGACAGAAATCTTTTTGCGATCTCCTGGGCTACTGCCGTAGAAAGGATCAGATCCCTGCCCGATGCGCTCCTGCTCTCAGCAACTGCGAGGGCCGGAGGAATGGCAAACGGATGAATGTGCATGATACCATCGAAGTCAAGGGCATTTATTAATTCTCCATTTGCGAAAGCAGCATTTGCGCATGAAAGCTTGCCACCAACCCCTAAGATGGAAGACTCGGGTGTACCGCCCATCTGCTTCGAGACGGATACCGCAATCCTGCCCTTGTCTGTCGTGATCCCGGCGAGAGCGCACCCGAGCGCATCCAACAGACTTCTTTTTGATTCATGAATAACATCCTCGGGAAGATCTGAATATTCTATTGTTGTGACAAACTTAACTAAATCTTCAGTGATTTTCCTCATCCATCACTCCCCTGTGTGTCGATCTTCAAACGGAGTCCCTTGAATCCCGCTGAACTGCACGGTGGAGATCCATGATTAAGGCGTTGGAAAGTTGGTCATACATATAGCCACTTTACAGTGCCAGCTATTCTTTGTCAATAGAAAAATCAACGGCGATTGAATTGACAAATTCAGGGTTCGATGAATTGTAAAATTGTGCTATCGTGAGGTATCCTGTAAGATCTTGAGGCAAACCCATCTAAGGAGGGGCCTGTAAATATGCCGGATCAAGAGCAGACACACCAAAAACTCGATACCACAAATCTCATGTGCGACAATGCCGTGCAGACGACTTTTGCTGATCTCAGCGAATGGAACATTAGGTGTTTTAAAGATCGTCTTCTCGATATGACAGGCTGCATTCTCGGCGGGGCAATTGTGCCGGACAATGCCGTTCTGTCTGAGCTATTCAAGCGCTGGGGCGGCTCCCCTGAGGCGCCGGTTTTCTGCCATAGTTTCAGGGCGCCCGTCAGCAATGCCGCCATGTTAAACTGCATAACAGCGCGGTCGAATGATTTCGGCAGCATGTTCCTGAAAGTCCATGGTGAGCGCATGGCATCCCACATGGGTGAAACGCTTATCCCGCTCGGACTCACTCTGGCAGATATGAACGGCACAGACGGCAAGTCCTTCATTACGAACAATATCGTGGCAGAAGATTTTGCTGGTCGTTTACTCTACACCTTCCCTGTGCGCTGGCCTGCCGATATGGAGCTGGTTTCCAGCGCGGCGACCGTCATGGCCGCACGATATTTCAGTTTCGACGCTTCTCAAATGAAAGGGGCGCTTTCGTATGCGGCTACAAATGCCACGGATCCTGCAAATTCGTATTACGATTACTCACAGGAGTTCAAGTATCACAATGGTGAGAGCGCACGCTGCGCGATCATGGCGTGCGAACTGGTAAGAGGCGGATGGAGAGGGCTGGAAGACCCGTTTTTCGGCCACTGGGGTCTCGTTGTTAAAAGGACAGGCGGCGAAATACCTCCCTTGCTTGAATACGCCGCGAAGGAACTTGGAAAGTCCTACTTCACGGAAGAGAGCTTTAAGCGTTTTCCCGGCGGGATTCCCAACACACCGGCTGCGATAGCAGCAATCCGAGTTCGCAACAAAATCGGCGGCAGAGTCGACATCACTAATATCAGGTCGGTTGAAGTATTCCGTTCAGAAAACACGGCCCGCAATTACTACTCTGAGCCTTTCACCAGTCCTACACAATTGAACGCACTCTTTTGTTT
>CAYYLU010000005.1:35581-58854 GCA_964472475.1 uncultured Syntrophus sp.
GGCGGGCTACCCGGGAACCGACGTGATAAAATTATTGATCTCGCGTTGAACATCGAGAACCTGCAAGACATGAGGGAGTACACAGAACTGCTGCTACCTTGATGGAATAGTAAGCCGGACCGGGAAAGCTGAATTTCTTTCCGGGTCCGGCTTACCGCTTTTCTAATTCACCTAATTTACTTCGGCTGCTGCCCCATGTCCTTCATGATTTCTCTTACAAGGTTCATCTTGGCTGGTATCCTGTCCTGTACCGTCTTTCCGGGCACGAATTTAACCATCTGGTTTATCCTGGCCTCTTCTTTGAGGAATTCCGGATCTTTCGTCATTTTCTCAATTCCCTTCTCCAGGATAGCCATGACGTCATTCGGGGTCTTGGCGGGAGCTATAAGATATACGGGAGTATCGATGTCATCAATTTTCGGGAACATGCTCGCCATCGTGGGAATGGACGGGTCAAGGCCAAAACCCTTGGGATCGTCAAAGCTGAAGATGATTCTCAGCTTCCCTGCCTCTGCCTGGGCCTTCGCCGATGCGGCACCCAGGTTACCGATCTGTACATGTTTCCCGAGCAGGGCTGAAATGATCTCCGCGTCGCCGGCAAGGGGAACACCGGTCAGTTTAAGACCGGCTTGTTTGTTGAGGTTTTGAGTCCGGAAGAATGCTATCGTTCCCGCGCCGTTGTTTCCCCATTTTACGCCCGGGTTTTTCTTGCAATAATCCACGAATTCTGCAAAAGTCTTCCAGGGTGCATCTGGAGCCACTGCAAGGACGGTACCGTTTAGCACTATCTGGGCAACCACTTTCAGATCTTCCAGCTTATATGTAGCCGTCCCGTTAAGAATCGGGGTAAACCAATCGGAGTGGTTCAGCAACGTGTATCCGTCAGGTTTTGAATTGGCGACATAGTTGAAAGCGACAACGCCCCCTGCTCCGGGTTTATGATCAACAACAAATGTGCCGCCTATATATTTCTCCAGATATTTGTTCCAGATACGCATCGTCATATCTGATATACCGCCCGGACCGAAACCGACGATACTGGTGACGGGACGTGAGGGATACTTGTCAGCTGCCCACAGAGCATTGGTAAATGCAAAGCAACAGGCTATCACAGCAAAAACGATCAAAGATGTAACTGTTTTCTTCATAACTCCTCTCCTTTGTTTTATTATATTGGCCGCCGATTCTCCGCGGACCAATGTTTTTTGTACAGATTCCTCATGTTCTTGTAATCAGTCTCCCGTTCCCGCTTCCTCAATTACCCTTTCCTTCGTTTTTTTGTACGATGAGAAACAGGTGGAGAGGAGAATCAGGGCCGATATTGCCAGGACTGTTGCTGTAATGGGCTTGGTCAGGAAGATCATAAAACTCCCGTCCGAGATGATGAGCGCATTTCTGAAATTCTTTTCCATGAGCGGTCCCAGAATCAGCGCGAGCACAAACGGAGCGAGCTCGAATTCGTTCTTTCTCAGGATGTATCCGATAATACCAAATGCAATCATGATGATAATATCCATTGGATTGTTATTCGTGGCAAATGACCCCACGAGACAACACAGAAGAATCAAAGGCATGAGCAGCTTATATGGTATCTTCAGGATCTTGATCCACATGCCGATCAACGGAAGATTTAGAATGAGGAGCATTATATTTCCCACGTACATGCTCGCTATAACGCCCCAGAATATGTCGGGATGTTGCGACACAAGGAGAGGGCCGGGGTTTATACCGTGAATGATCAGTGCCCCGAGGAGGAGTGCCATTAATGGATTCGGAGGGATTCCCAACGCGAGCATAGGGACAAATGCCCCTCCCGCTGCCGCATTATTCGCAGTCTCGGGTCCCGCTACACCCTCTATAATACCTGTACCGAAATCCTGAGGGTGTTTAGAGAGTTTTTTCTCCACCGTATAGGAGAGAAACGTTGACATAACAGCTCCACCGCCGGGCAGGATTCCAAGGAAAAATCCCATTACGGACCCTCTGAGAATCGGAGCAATCGCCCGCTTCCAATCTTCAAGGCTCGGGAGGAGGTTTCTTATCTCAGCCTTGAGTATGGTTCTTTCCTCGGGATTGGCGATATTCATGAGTACCTCGGAAACACCGAAAAGACCCATGACTACCGGAACCAATCCGAAGCCATCGAGGAGCGTCGTAGTTCCGAAATGAAACCGCGGTATGGCTTCAATGGGGTCCATACCGACACACCCGATAGTCAAGCCGAAGATGATCATTATGAGCGAATTGATCACCGCTCCGGCAGACAGGTATGTTAATAGGGTCATCGAAAGGCACACAACTGCAAAGTATTCTGCGGGCCCGAATTTCACTGCTGCAGCGGCAAGCGGGAATACGAGGAACATAAGAAGAACGATAGCGATTGTACCACCTATGAATGAGCCCAGAGCTGACATGCCAAGGGCAGGTCCTGCCCTGCCTTTTTTCGCCATCTGATATCCATCCAGGCAGGTGACGACGGAAGCGGCTTCACCCGGAATGTTAACGAGAATTGAAGTTGTCGACCCACCGTACATTGCGCCGTAGTAGATTCCCGCGAGCATAACGACGGAAGCGGCAGGGGATAGGCCGAAGGTTGACGGCAGAAGAATCGACATTGCCCCGACAGGCCCGATGCCCGGGAGAACTCCTATAAGAGTGCCGACAAAGACGCCGACAAAACAATAGAACAGGATATCAATATGCATTAGACTGCTGAATCCTGCCAGAAGACCATTCATAATATCCATGCTTCTACACCCTCCCGCTAGACTAAGCCAAAGTTGTTGAAAATACCGACCGGGAACAACACTCCGAGATAATGGAACAGGAAATAGCTCAACCCTGCTATCAACAGTGCGTATACAATCACCAGCACCCATCGGGTATACCCTGCAAACCGCAGCAAAAGTGCCATCGCGATAAATGTCGCCAGGATATAGCCGAGGTAATCAAGAAGCAGAGCGTATGCAAAGAGAATCGCAGTGACGAGAACTATCTTGCCGATACTGGAAGGTCCGGCAACCAGTTTCTTTTCGGCCGGTACTCTGTCTTCGCGCCTTGTGCGTAGCTGGGCTGATAGTTTGTACAGACCCAGACCCACAAAAATGATCCCGATCCAGAACGGCATAAAACCTGGTCCCGGTCCTGAAAGCTTGCCAAGGCCGATCGTGTACGCGTATGTGGATACGAAGATCCCCATGGCTATCCAGACAAAAGTTATGTATAAAGGGTATTTTTTCACCCGGCTCGCTCCTCCGTGTTCTTTTAGTTATGGTAAAAAAACGTATATTTTCGTGCGCAACCCCTTACGCGACGAGAAGTCTGAATATCTTAGATACATTATCAACCTCTTCTATATGCTCGAGAAGTTCAACGGCTTCTTCAGCTTTGCCGACCGGAACCATACCGGAGAATCGCACGTTATCGAAAAATTTCGTCTTTTTCTCTGCATAGCTGAGCGGGGTCAGTACTCCATGCCCTTTCGGCATATCGACCCTTGCGTTGTATTCGCTCCCGTTTTTCAATCTGATGCTTACACCTGCCCCGAGTGGTGTTTCAGGGGGTGTAGTGGCTGTAAGCCTTACTTTGCGCACAAGATCGGCAATTCTGTCGTCCAGTATACTTTCCTCGGCAAAGTGCTCCAATCTCGTGCCTCTCCTCAATAAAGCGTTTGCAACGTTATACTGGATATTGAAAGCGGCATCGATCTGCGGTACGTCCCTGATTTTAAACGGCTGGCCCACCGCAAAATTACGTGCCTTGGACGTGATGTCGACCACGATCTCTTCAACGTCTTCAAGAGGTACAGGATTCGATTGGAGTATGTTCAACACGCATTCAATGGCAGCATGATTAGAACGGCAGCAGGGATACGGTTTACAGGTATTATCCATGTAGTACTCTTTGCCGAGGTTCTTCGTCAGCAAGTCCAGTTGATAACTCTTGCAGTAAAGGGCAAAGTAACCATACTTACTTAGGAGAGGATCTCTTACGCCTGTGAATCCTTTCTGGGCAAGCTTTGCCGAGAAAATCCCTGCTTGAGATGACAGCCCCTGAGGTAATTTGAAGGCATGCGCCGCGTCGAAAATATTCTGAAAGGTCCCTGCGAACTGGTTCAGCACGATTCCGAAAGCGTTTAGCAGCTGCTGTTCGTTGAGACCCATCAGCCTGCCGGCAATTGCAGCTGCACCAAACGCATTTACGGTACCGGTAGAATCGAAACCGGAGTCCACATCCATGTTGGAAGCTGCAATAATGCGGGAGGCGATATCGTCTCCGACTATTAGGGCCGTAAGCAGGTCTTTTCCACTTACGTTTTTCTGATCTGCAACGGTGACTGCCGTCGGGACGGTAGTGCCACTTAAATGGGCGGGGGTGCTCTTGCCGTCTACAAGCGGACCGGTCGGCTCAAAATCATAAGATCTTGCCATAACACTGTTCACAAGGGCAGCATTATGCAGCGGCACTTTAATTCCGTGGGCCAGGATCATACCCTCCTCCAGACCGCCCCACTCGGTAATCAGGTCAAGCAGCATCGAGCAACCGGGTGCTTTTGCGCCGCCTATCATGCAACCGGTAACATCCAGGAGCTTTACCCGGGCCCTCTCAACCTCGTCAGCTGAAAACCGCTCGAAAGGTGTCTCCAATACATTTCTGATTAACTCGGCAATAACGCTCATGCGTTCGCCACTGAGAATACTGCTATCAATTCACTCTTCATCTTTTTCTACTCCCGGTACCAGATTAAGAACAACATCTTTCTAAATCTTCAAAAAAGCAATAACAGTGCCATCGCCACGGGTAAATTGCGCAGGTACCGGTTTTGTGAACCTGCGCTCTGTACCAGAAGGTAAATATTGAAGTTTTATGCAGTGTATCCCGGGTCAAGGCTAACCTGCACGCTGCGGTTCCCATCAGAAGACCTGGAGTACAATCGTTGTATGTTGTTATTTATCACAACATGTCATCTTCAAAGGCGCTTTTTTATTGACATGGTCATCGATAGTTGTTATCAGAGTTAGACTATACTTACCCACAGGTGCAAACATGCAAAACAGAACCAATCCAAACCAGACTGTATCAGCGGAAGAAGATTCATTATTGAATCTGGCTGCGATATTTGAGTCAGAGTTTTCTCTGGACTGGATCGAAGAGTTGACCGGTATGAAAGCATCCAGAATCTTGTCAATTCTTGAAAGGGAAGTCCAGAATGGATTATTGAGCAGAATTCAACCTGCTGTCTATCGGTTTAAGGACAACGTCAATAGGGTCTCTTTGCTGTCCAGGCTGTCTCCTGAAGAAAGGACCGTATGTTGTCGCAAGATGGCTTCCATATTAATGCGCGATCTCCCTGATGATGATTCAAAGACCCTTGAAATAGGACGATTTCTCCTGGGAATCCCCAATACCGTGAGCGAATGTGAGTGGGTATTGCGCGCAGGCGAAATATACTCGGATTTCCTTCAGACAGAGAAGGCAATCCGCTGTTTTGAGCATGTACTGACACAGCTATCAGAACAACATGGAGAAGCAGAGGACTGGCTATTCGTCAGAACCACTATAGCATATTCGAACGTATATGGCGGCAGAATAGATATGGCAACGAGTGTAACCTACCTGGAGAAAGCAAGGGACAGGGCACGGAACATTCAGAAGAAACCTTATGAACTTCTCGTCGAAATGCATCTGGCGAAATATGAGCGACTCGGAGCAGAGCTTAACAAGGCAACTGAGCGATTTGAGAACGCCTTCTCCCGGATCACAGAACTGAATGACTCAGAACTAGCTGCTTCGATCACAAGGTTTCATACATACTTTCTCTTCTGGCAGGGCCGTTTCCGGGATGTAATACGCGTGTATGAAGAATCCGTGCCTGATGTCGACAGATATCCACTGGGGCATTTTCCGCTTATGGCCGGTCTGATGGTCGGCCACTGCTATACCATGACGGGTCAGGTGACCCAGGGGCTCGGCATGCTCGATGCTATCCGTAATTATTGTTATGAGAAAGGCGACATCTATCTTTCTGCACATGCCGACTCCTCCATAGCAATGGTGATGCTGTCAATAAACCGGCACGAAGATACGCTTCGATATCTGAAGCTTTCTATTAAAGAGTCCGAGGAAAGCCACAATTACTGGGTGCGCAATCTGGCGACTTTGAAACTCGCACTCATCTACCATTATGCGGGTAATACTCAGGAGTCCCTGAAAAATCTTAGAAAATTCCTGAAAAATAGTTCCGGCCCCCAGTCGAACATGTTGCTTTACCCGTACCTCATAGAACTCTGCTGGGCCATCGAATCAGGGGGGTTACCGGCGATAGCCGGTCTATCCATAGAGCAGGAAATTGAACGCATGCTGGGACTGAGGAATATCTTTATGCAGGGTATCGCTTACCGCTACAAAGCCCTGCTGGGAAATGCCAGAGGATGGCCAAAAAACGAGATTACCCGCCTGTTCACATCTTCTGTGAAACTGTTGGACGAATCAGGAAACCAGATGGAACTTGCGAAAACTTATCTTGAATTTACACGATACCTGTTATCAACCGGGAATAACGAGCGAGCCAAAGTAATGATGCGTAGCGCATCCGAAATCCTCTCTCCGATAGATGTGGGCCTGATTCCCGACGACCTGCAGCCACTCATATTAAATCACAATCTTGAAGGAAGCATACTGAATGAGATTATGAATCTTACGGGCGAGATGGGTTACAAGCGAAACAGCAGCAAGCTGTTACAAAACATTGTAGCCACTGTAAACCGCATAACAGGGGCGGAAAGAGGAGCCCTACTCATAGTAAACGAGAAAAAGATATCTTCGAAGCTTGATCTTCGCGCTTCAAAGAATCTCACGATTGAACAGATCTACGATGCTGATTTCATTTCGTCCAGACAGATGATCGATGATGTCATCAACTCGGGAAAAGGACGTATTCTCGAATCTGGACCAGCTGAAAACGTGGGTGATAGTGCGCATGCGAGAGAGCGAATACGCTCGAGCATTTGCGTACCCCTTCTCTCGGGTAGAAAGGTTATAGGTGTGCTGTATCACGAAAACAGGCTTCTCAGTAATATTTTTAAAGAGCAGGACTTAGAGCTGCTTTCGTTCTTTGCTGCCCTGGCCGTGCTTCAGATAGACAACGAAGGGGCGCATCAGGAGATTAGTCGTCTCAACCAGATCGATGTGAGAGAGGATTCCTCTCTATCCCGCAAAGATGGATTCTCCGACAGTCTTCGAAACCATGGCATTGTCGGAAATAGTCCCGCCGTAGAGTTTGTTACATCGCAAATAGCACGCATTGCCAAGTCGGACACAACAGTGCTTGTCCTTGGAGAAACCGGCGTAGGCAAAAACCTTGTCGCCGCAGCTATCCATCATCAAAGCCTCCGGTCCAACGGGCCTTTCATAACTGTCCAGTGTAGTTCATTGACTGAGAGTCTCATCACAAGTGAACTATTCGGACACGAGAAGGGTGCATTTACCGGCGCAATAAACAGGCACATCGGTCGCTTTGAAATGGCGAACGGAGGGACGTTGTTTCTCGACGAGATCGGCGATCTGACGCTTGAAGTACAGGCAAGACTCCTGCGTGTGCTTCAGAGCAAGGAATTTGAACGGGTTGGCGGAGGCAAGGATGTGCTCGTATCCGATTTCAGGCTTATAGCCGCAACGAATCGCAACCTCGAACAGGAAATCAAAGCGGGTAGGTTTCGTGAAGACCTCTACTACCGGATTAATGTTTTCCCGCTCAGTATTCCACCCCTGAGGGACAGACTTGAAGACATTCCTCTGCTTGTGCAACACTTCGTCACCGTCTACAGTGAGAAGCAGAAGTCTGATCCGATCAAGATAAAGCAGGAGACGATGGATGCCCTAATGCGGCACAATTGGCCGGGCAACATACGCGAACTGGAAAATGTCGTCCAGAGAGGCCTTATCTCGGCGACAGGACATTACTTTCATCTGCCGTCGTTCAGAACTGCCGAACCTGAAAACTCTGAAACGAACACTTTCAAGACATTAAGAGAACAGGAGCGCGAACATATATTAAAGGCACTTCAGGAAACGCGATGGAAGATTAACGGACCCGGGGGGACGGCCCAACTCCTTGATATTAATCCCTCGACGCTCGCATTTCGAATGAAGAAACTTGGAATAAAGAAACCCGACCTGTATAAGAACTGAAAACGTTAAATATTGCTACTAATCACGATATTTCATCATTTAGGATTTTGCGTGTGAGCCCCCCTTTGAACGCCTGAACCCGCCTGCAGCACGTCCTTTTTATATTATTTCCTTTTAATATCTTGAGTTTAGGCCAGATATGTGCCATGCACCGGATTGATTGATCCATAATGGTATCGTTCTTGCTCCCCTGTTCCAATACGCTGCGTTATACACGTGAGGGAATAATTTGAGAATAGCTAAACGCATTACGTCTGCTGCTCGAATTGTGGATGCAAGAAGATCGACAAATCAGAAGGAGGTAAAGTATGGCGAAGAAGGAAAGCTGTGAGTATTGCGGACGGCCCATAAAAGGTGAGGCCGAAATCAAGAACCTCAGAGGAGTAGAGCACGTCTATTGTTCGGATTTTTGTTTTAAGCTCGATTTCTATGATGCACCTACGCTCACCTACGAACGGCTGCAGAACATGTACAATCTTCGGTGCGTCAGCATAAAGCTGGATTAATCCCGTTAAGGAAAAGGTCAAGGAGGATAAGATGGCTGCAACATTGGAACAATTATCAGACGGCGTAATTGAGACAGACTTCCTTATTATTGGTGGCGGTCTGGTTGGCAGTCTGGCTGCTATACGCGCCAGGAAGAACAGCAAAGACATGGACATAACCGTGATCGATAAAGCCACAATGGAATACAGTGGTGATGGAGTGGGTCTTGATAACTTTAATCAGATACCCCTTCACAAAGAAGATTTGAAAAAAGACGAAGGCAGCACTGCAGATGTAAAGAAAGGCGCCATGGGTACCGAAAGGTATAAAGGTCTGAAGCAGGCGAAACTTGCTGAGAAGCAGGCAAAGAATACGTATGTATCAGTCCCCCTGTTGGAAGAACTCGGTGTAAAACTGCGTGAGGATGATGGTTCCTTTAAAGTGCTGCAGGGCTACAGGAAGGGAACGGTCTGGGGCCGCATTGAGTATGATGAGAATGGAAAACCATATGAACCACTGTTTGGAACCTTGTGCAGGGGCACAGACCTCAAAATGAGGCTCGGCACAGCAGCTCGTAGATCCGGAGTCAGAATCATGGATCGTACCATGGTCACCAGCATAATAACAAAAAACGGCAAAGCAGTAGGCGCAACAGCCGTTAACGTAAGAACAGGCAAATTTATCGTTTTCAAGGCGAAGACGCTCTTGCTCGCAACCGGTATGGCTGCACGTTTGTATCCATATCCGTGGGCCCCGTACCCAAATAATCTGTTTTACACCCTGACGGCACCGATGAATCACGGCGGCGGGCATATATGCGCACTTGACGCAGGCGCGAAACTCTGGAATATGGAAATCAATATTGTCTACAATGTATCAAAGGGCATAAACCACTCCAGCGGTGGTGGTGCGTGCAACTGGTATTTCAAGATGTACAATTCAAAGGGTGAGTACCTCGAAGATAAGTATCCCGACAGCAATGTCGCAAAGGCCGGCGGAATGATACCCGGCGTCAACTTTCTCTATTCGCCAAAGATTGGAAACTCGGAGTACGAGAATGATGTAATCCTGTCCGCTAAGAATGTGGCCACGGATGATGAGATTGCGGCCGTTTATTTTACGGCAGCTACAGAGCCTCCGAGAGCATTGAAATTCCATAAGCTCGGCGGCGGCTTAACAAATGAAAGACCTGCGGAATGTGTGCCGGTACTCGTTGGTATTGGTATGCAGGCAAGCGGCGGCGTCTTACGTGAAAATGAAAACGCGGAGACCGGAGTAAAGAACCTGTTTGCCGGAGGTACAGTCTCGGGCGGCGGTTCAGCGGGCTCGCATGGATTCACATGGGCATGCCTCATTGCAGATCATGTAACAGAGCTTGTAAAAGGAGAGAAGCTGGAGGCATTCGGGCCGGAACAGTTGCAGCAGGTTGAACTGACAAAGAAATCAGTCTTGGCTCCGCTTTCCCAGAAGTCAGAGTACAGAGTAAATCCTCTGGAGCTCGAGGATTACGTCCGAAACGTTAACTACAACTATGTAGGTGTCCGAAGGCTGAAAGCGAAAATGGATCGCGCGGTGCAATTACTGCAATATGCCAATAAATCAGCAGTACCCATGCTGTACGCGGGCAACCCGCACGAGCTGATGCGCGCCATTGAGGTTAAAGACATTGTACAGATATCGGAACTCCACGCGCAGTTCGCATTGAGAAGAAATGAGAGCCGCATGCCGCCGGCACATTATCGTGAAGATTACCCGGAGATGGATCCATCCTGGGAAGACATGATTGTGACGGCGCGAAAGATCGGCGGAGAAATAACATATAATCGTGAACGGCTGAACAAAGAAGATTAAGATGCCTGAGAAACGGAGGATAGATTATGTATAAAACTGAAGTCAATTACGGTCCTAGGATCGACTACGAGCACTGCAACAAATGCGGTACCTGTTATCAACACTGCCCGATGGATGTTTTCGGGTGGGATGAAGAGAAGAAAGTACCGACAGTCGCATATCCGGCTGAATGTTCTTTTTGCTGCTTTTGCGAAATCATGTGTTCAGAGGTAGCGATTGATGTTCACCTTCCGCTCCACCATATGCTGGACTTTGGGATTTCGCCTGTTGAACTGAAAAAAGAATATAAGATACTGGACAAGAAATAGTTGGGTACAGACGATTTCACTCCGGCAACCGCAGTAGTTGCCGGAGTGAATGGAATCTGACAAATAAGTCATTCCGGAAGAAGAATGCGAAAGGTTTCCGGAGAGTGCAATTAAACCCCGTTTGTCTTGCTTACATCCCTGCGAGGCATTAAGAGGAGGAATACAAATGAATAGCAACGGTAAAACCGCAACACTGGTCATGGGTGTAATCGGTGAAGATGTCCACGTTGTCGGAATCAGGATTCTCGAATATGCGCTGAGCGATGCAGGTTATAAAGTGGTCTCACTTGGCGCCCAGGTATCACAGGAGGAGTTTATTGAAGCTGCCGTTGAGACGAAGGCAGACGGCATTCTTGTTTCCTCTTTCAGCGGTCACGCAGAACATCTGGCAAGCGGCCTGAGGGAAAAATGTGATGAAGCCGGATTAAATAAGATCGTACTGCTCATCGGAGGCTTCCTGGCCCTCGAACAGAAGCCGTGGCAGGAAGTAGAGAAGAAATACAAAGAAATGGGATTTAACGGTGTATACCCTCCCGGCACCACGCCAACGAAGGTTGTTGAAGACCTGCAACAAAAGTATTTCGACCCGAAGGAGGCAGTACGATGATCAGAAACAAAAAGCTAACAGAAGATGAATTTTTTGCCCAGAGAAAAGAGGTCCTTGTACAGTGGCCAACCGGGCAGGAAATTAGTAACCTGGATGAAGCAATCGAATATCATAAAAATCAGCCGGCCCACAAGAACATGGCAAATAAATTACGATATGCAAAGCAGCATGAAGAGATATATGCGAACACCGGCATGGGAAAGGCAACGATTGAAGAACAGATCGATCTGCTGCAGTACACCGAAAAGGAAGGTCAGGCTGACGTCCTCGGGCTCTCTCCTGACAGCATAACACGACAGAACGATTATAAAGGGTCACAAAAAGGCCTTGAAGACAGCATCAAAGCGGGAAGATCGTTGCTGAACGGACTGCCCGTCGTGAACCTCGGTGTGGCGGCAATCAGAAAAATGAATGAATCCGTCAATTGCCCGGTTCGTCCAAGATACGGCGCCGCTGACGCCAGACTCTGCGACGAAATCCTCCTGGCCGGGGGGTGCAGTTCCGCTTCGTCTGACGCCTTTATGGATTTCTGGCAGCACCACGCAAAAACGTCACTGGAGAAGGTAATAAATACGCACCAGTATACTGCACGATTGATGGGCTATTATACCGAGCGCGGCATTCCGATGTTCGGCTCCGCTCAGGGCCTCTATGGAGCAGGTCTGCCGCCGAGCATTCAGACTGCAACCGTTATACTCTCTCTCCTGCTGCAGGCGGAACAGGGCGTGAAGCACATGGGTGTCATGTTTACAGCTCATGGAAATCTTGTACAGGATGTCGCTTCCGCAAGGGCCCGTTCGAATATGTTGTTTGATTACTTGAAAAAACTTGGATACGGAGAAGTAGAACTGTTTCCAAGTCTGAGTTTCGCGTTAATGCAATATCCGGCCGATATGGGTGCCAACCTTGCAGTCCTATTCATGAATACTCTGATGGCAAGATTGACCGGCGCTCAGATCAGTGACGTCAGGACTATCGCCGAAGCAAAGGCTATTCCCACGAAGGAAGACATGGCGAACACCTTCCGCATTGCAAAGGTTATGCAGAATTTCGTCCAGCACCAGAAAGTCAATATCGACGAAAAGGAAGTTGCATTGGAAGTCCAGATGGAAGAGAAAGAGGTACGGTGCATCCTTGATAAAGTACTGGAATTCGGGGACGGAGATCCTCTCGTCGGCGCTGCGAAAGCCGTCGAAGCCGGTGTACTGGACAATCCTTTTGCGGCAAATCGGGCAGCAGCCGCGAAAATGGTTGCTGTAAAAGACAGTGAAGGTGCGATACGTTACTATAACGTCGGAAACCTTCCTTTCACTAAAGACATAGTGGATTATCACAAAGAAAAGATAGCAGCGCGGGAAAAGAAATTAGGCAAGAAGATTAACTATGAAATAATACTCCAAGACCTTCTGTCCGTAAGTAAAGGCGTCCTGGTAGAATGACACAGACGTAATAGTGTATCTGACATTTCTGGGTACATTATGGGCTCATGCAATTGGATTTCACTTTTTCTTGACAAAGGTGGTACGTCACTATAAACTGGCTATATGTATGACCAGTCCGTATGAGACAAATCCGGCGGCGAGACTCTTTTGCCGCCGGTGAATTTGTTTTGTATAATACACGGGGATATCTGAATGTCGGCATTTATCATTCGAAGGCTTCTCCAGACAATTGCAGTACTGCTCATAGTCACGATAGTCTCTTTCGTGCTTCTCCACATGACCCCCGGTGACCCGGCTGCGGCAATGCTTGGTACAGATGCCTCCATCGATCAGATCAAGGCACTGCAGAAAGAGCTCTGGCTGGATCGCCCTTTGCCGGTGCAATATGTTCACTGGTTTACCAACGCTATTCGCGGCGATCTTGGAACATCGATCATGTACAAAGAACCGACGATCAACATGTTTGCCGTCAAGCTGCCTATTACGCTCTATTTATCGGGAATTTCACTGCTGCTCAGCACCCTGATTGGCGTAACAGCGGGAATAATATGCGCCATCAGACGCGGCGGCTGGCTGGACCAGGTGGTCAGCCTGATAGCGAATCTCGGCATAGGCGTTCCCATTTTCTGGCTCGGGATCCTCGGCGTCTACATATTTGGTTACAAACTCGGCTGGTTGCCGATTCAGGGCTGGACATCACCTTTTGACGATCTTGTGGAGAACCTCAAGTGCACAGTAATGCCCGCCATTCTCCTCGCAATACCCGGTATAGCAGTCATGACCCGACAGACGCGATCGAGCATGCTGGAGGTAATACACCAGGATTACATCCGTACGGCATATTCGAAGGGGCTTAGTGAGAAAATTATCATCTTCAGACATGCCCTGAAGAACGCCCTCATTCCCGTGATAACACTCCTCGGTTTGCAGGTACGTATTCTCGTGGGTGGTTCGGTTCTGGTGGAGACTGTATTCAATATTCCGGGAATGGGCCGGTTGCTTGTCTCCGGTGCACTTAACAAAGACTTTCTTATTGTGCAGGGCGGCGTTCTGCTAATAGGCTTTATGGTAGGTTTAGCAAACCTCCTTGTCGACGTTTCATACGTCTGGCTCGACCCGCGGGTGAGGCATGAATAGCGAAGGACAGCTTCAGAATACGATAATTTCCGAGTCGAGCGATTCGGTGAAACCACGGACGAGTGAGTTTGAGCGTATTGTGCGTGTAATGTCGCGTCGTTCAGTGGTTGTGGGCGGTGTTATCGTCGTTCTCCTGTTCCTGCTCGCAGCAATCTTCGCTCCGGTACTGACACCGTACGATCCGTATGAACAAAACCTGAATGCAAGACTGCAACACCCGTCACGAGCCCATCTTTTGGGCACAGATGAACTTGGCAGGGACCTTCTCACCAGGATTATATACGGCACCCGGATATCCCTCATGGTGGGAGTTGTGGCTGTGAGCATAGCTGGAATAATAGGAATGGGCCTGGGGCTCATTGCAGGTTATTTCGGAGGCTGGGTCAACATAGTTATCATGAGGTTTACGGACGCCCTGCTCGCGATTCCACCGATTGTACTGATGCTTGCCATAGCAGCCGTGCTCGGCGGGGGTTTGTTTAATGTCCTCGTAGCTCTCGGTATCAGTATGACACCAACATACACCCGCCTCATGTGCGGACAGGTTATTACATTGCGGGAAAATGAATATATTACCGCCGCCCATGTGATAGGCGCGGGAAGTCCCCGTATTATCCTGCGCCACCTTCTGCCAAATGCTTTTCCCCCGCTTTTTGTACTGTTGTCTATCAATCTGGGCACCGCGATCATGATGGAGGCTACGCTCAGTTTTCTCGGAATCGGCATAAAACCGCCATCAGCGACATGGGGTACCATGGTCGCGGTCGGCTATCGGTTTCTGCTCGCGAATCCGGTGATGTCCTTTGCTCCCGGCTTTGCTATTATGCTCATCGTCGTTGCTTTCAATATGGTCGGGGACGGATTGAGAGACGCGCTTGATCCACGCCTCAAGGGGAAAATCTAAGGAATTATCCGGTCGGAAGACCGGTGTATACTGCTAGAGGAGGAGGTATCATGAAAAGTCACAGGAGCTTACTTACACTTACCGTACTCTGTACAATAGTCTTCTTTACTCTCTCTGTTTCAGACGCTGCCCAGACGGCGAATACAACTCAAAAGTTAAAACCAAAATACGGCGGAATCCTGAAGATGCTCGGATATGAGCCCTACAGCCTTGGCTACCCCGCTACAATGACAGCAAATACCGATGGACAGTCGGCAAGCGTCTGTCTGGAGACTCTCTTCCGTTTCAATGAGAAAGCCGAACTTGTGCCGCTGCTTGCAACCAGCTGGAAGGCAGATCCGAAGGCCAAGACAATAACAATTACTTTGCGCAAAGGTGTAAAGTTCCATGATGGTTCAGATTTTAACGCAGCTATCTGCAAGTGGAACCTGGATAAAATTAGAGAGGCCAAAAGACCGGAGCTTACCCGGGTGGAGTCTATCGACGTGGTGGACAATTATACTGTTCGGCTCAACCTTTCACAATTCGACAACGTCATCCCGAGTTATCTCACGCATGACGCCGGGAGAATGATCTCCAAAGCCGCTTTTGATAAAAACGGACAGGCCTGGTGCGAAAAGAATCCTGTAGGTACGGGTGCGTGGCAGTTTGTTAGCATGCAAAAGGATGTTGGCATTAAATTCAAGAGATTCGACGGCTACTGGGACGGGAAACCATATCTCGACGGAATAGAAATGACGCGGGTGCCCGATGCGGTCGCCGACCTGATGACATTCAAGACAGGCGGAAAGCACATAATACTGCTCGAGGCCAAAGACGCAAAGGAACTTGAGAAGGAAGGGAAATTCAATATTGTTGTTCCTCCGGAAGGTCAGGTAGCTGCGCTCGCCGGCAACAGCAAAGACCCGAAGTCGCCTTTCGCGGATATACGCGTCCGAAGGGCACTATCCTATGCCATTGACACCAAGGCCGTCGCTGCGGCTTTTGGCTACGGCTACTTTACAGCGTTGAACCAGTGGGCTCGCCCCGGTCAATGGTCATACAACCCTAACGTAAAGGGATACCCCTTCAACCCCAAAAAAGCTAAAGAATTGTTGAAAGCAGCAGGTTATGAGAATGGTTTCAAGACCCAGATGTACTATTTCGCAAACCTGCCCTATTACACGGACGAAATGACAGCTATCCAGAAATATCTGAAAGATGTCGGCATAGAGGCAACCCTTGAGCCTGTACAGAGACCCAGATTTGCCGAAATGGCATCCCTTGGTAAAGGCTGGGAAGGGATAGTCCGTATGCAGGGCTTCTGGAGACCTGACACGCTCCAACAGGTTGCCGGCTGGATGGCAGGCAACGAGTTCTCAGAAGTTCAGCGCGTCCCGGAAATCAACGCTCTGTACATACAGGCGAGTACCGCGACCGATATAGCTACCAAGAAGAAGCTCACCCAGCAGTTGATGGCACTCTGGACCGATAAGTATTGCCTGTCTACCGTCCTTGGCGTATCTCCTCTCCCGGTCGGCAAATCGAAAAAGCTGCATGATGATCTCTATGGTGTCGTGCCGAATCGCTATCTTTCACCGAAGGCATGGCTCGAATAATCCGGCCTTAATGAGGCAAACGAGGGGTCGGGAATTCGACCCCTCTGCCCCTTTTAGATCAAGAAAATGTCTTTATTCGGGGCTGCGAGGACCACATGACAATTGACGAATTGGAAAAGAGAGTAAGGGCGTTAGAGGATATTGAGGCCATAAAGAATCTTCACCGTGAGTACCTCTTCTGGATTTCCGCCGTTGAGATAGAAAAGGCACTGGATTGCTTCACCTCCGATATCGAGGTAGAGGTGGCAAACTATGGAATACGAAAAGGCAGGGACGAGGTCGGGACATTCTTTCGGGATACCATCGGTCCGAATGTGCTGCACTCAAAGGATGGCCATTTCACGGGCCAGCCCGTCATCACTCTGAGCGGCGAGAAGGCGAGTGGACACTGGATGTTCTATCGTTTCGTCAATGATCCGTCCAGGAGATGGATTCAGGGACGCTATGACTGTGAATACAGAAAGGAAGACGGAAACTGGAAATTCAGCGTGCTCAAGATGAGACGTCCGTGGCCGGAGTTCTTGGCCGGGACGACGCAACAGGATAAATGATCCTGTGTCCTGAAGAGCAGTTTGCATAAGTAAACAACAAATCACTCGAGGAGAAGGACGGGTCTCATATGGGTATTTCATCAAAGGAATTCCAGCGGCGCTACGATGAAATCAGAAAGGCAATGGAGCAGGAAGGCATCGATTGTCTGCTCGTTTTCGGGATCAATGATGATTTCAATCGCGGCAACATCCGCTACATTACAGGTTTGGGACGAGGCGGATGTTGTGTTTTCCCGTCCGAAGGCAAACCCGTTTTACTCGGAAATTCAGTACTGACCTCCTCGAGAAAACTTCCTAAGTTTATGGCTGCAATCGACCTGCTGGACCTCAAGACTACGGTCCAGCCGGAGGTGGATGCTGTTGCTCAGTTATCACGTTTTGACGGAGGCGGCAGCATAGGTCTCGTTGGCAAGAACTGTATGGCTGCACCCATGTATATGGCCGTTGCGGAGACGTTCGGGAACAGGGTTGTTGACGCGTCCGGAATATTCGAGAAGCTGCGATCGATCAAGAGCCCTGAGGAAATCGAAAGAATGCGCACCGGAGCCCTCATTGCCGACACAGTATACAAACGCCTCAGGGAAATCGTGAAGCCCGGTCTCGGCGAATATGAGATCTATAGTGAAGTGAAGAATATTATCTATAGAATGGGTTGCGAATATTCATTTGATCTCATAGACGCGGCCGGTTCCATGATGAATATGTCATTTGTCCCGACAACCGATATGTTGGAATCAAAGGGAACCTTGTTCATGGAAATTACGCCATCGTACGATGGTTATTACTGCCAGTTGCCGGTCACGTTGCCGGTTGACAGGTACTCTCCTGTTGTGAAAGAAATGGTGAGCACCTGGAATGAGACCGACCAGGCCGCTCGAAAGGTCCTTCGTCCCGGAGCCAGGGTCTCCGACCTGTGCCGCACGCTGTTAAACATTGTTCGGGAAAGGGGGTTCATTTCTCCGTTCCGGCCCGGGCATTCAATAGGACTCGATGTACTGGATTTCTGGTCCGTGACAGAATCAAACCCGATTGTATTACAGGCGGGAATGACTGTTGCAGTGCATGCGTGTGTTTTGAAAGAATCGGGCGGGGATGGATGCGGAATGGGTTATACATATCTCATTACAGAAGATGGTTGGGAAAAACTGAGCAAGATTGATTTGGCTGAGGAACTGCTTGGAAGTTAGAAAGAAAATGCAATTTGTAAGTTCTTGTGAGTCGGCTGTGTTTCGTGCATCCTGCGCAGGCATGTAGCCAGGGATCATAATAAAAAGAACGACTGCCATGAAGAAAGGCAAATACAACAACTACTTTGTCACCGAATGTCTGAGGCCGAAGGTAGAATCCTGGGGGCCTGTAGCTTCCGGATTCTTCAACATGTTCAAAATAGCTGAGCTATTCCCGAAAGCCAACGTGGATGGCTCGGGACTTTACTACACGAAACCCCACGTGATGGTTAAAACAACGCACATACACGATTTTGATGAATACCTCTTTTTTATGGGTACTAACGTCGAGGATATCAATGATTTCGATGCAGAGATAGAGTTATACATGGGAGAGGAAGGAGAGAAACACGTCATAGCATCTCCGACGATCGTCTATGTACCGGCGAAACTGGTACACTGTCCTTTGAACTTTGCAGTCATAAACAAGCCCGTGCTCTTCTTTCATGTTAGAGATCAAGGCATTGGAGAGGCATAAGCATGCGGCCTGAATCTGCTACAACGGTATTGAAATGAAAAAGGACGAGAAGCTTAGTGCAGATTTGATAGTGATTGGAGGAGGAGGCGCAGGCCTTTCTGCTGCGGTAGCAGCGGCCCAAAAAGGCGCCAGTGTTATTGTACTGGAGAAGAGGAACTGTACAGGCGGAAACACCGCGCTCGCGACGATGCTCTTTGCTGCCGGCAGCCCTCCCCAGAAGAGAGCGATGGTCGATGCGGCGAAAGACCAGTTGTTCACTGCCGTTATGGATTGGGCACACTGGAACATCGATCCGAGAATTATCCGCGCGTTCATCAACAAATCAGGCGACACGATTCGTTGGCTTGAAGAACAAGGTTGTACATTCGAGCTGATGACCTTCTATCCCAACCAGACACCTGTCGTAACCCACAGGCAGCACCGTCGTGCGGCGGTTGCTGACGCATTGAGACAGAGCTGCGATCGCCTGGGGGTAAAGATCTTTGTCAGGACTGAGGTAAAGAAAATCATCAGCAGCGAGGATGGGCGCGTAAAAGGTGTGGTCGCCCTGAACAGAGGTCGTGAATTTACTGTCACTGCCGATGCAGTTGTGATTGCGACAGGTGGTTTTGGTGGAAACAAAGACTGGATAAGACGTTACTGCTCCAACTACCATGAATCCATGTTTTGTATCGGACTTCCGAACATGGGTGATGGCATCAGAATGGGACTTGAGTCCGGAGCGGCAAGCGAAGGACTGGGCATGCTGCAGGTAGAAGGGCCCTGTTCCCCCAGGCCATTCCGCCTGATGATAGATGTGGATAATTCCACACAGGCCCCGATCATGCTTACACAGGTAGCTATTGAACCGTACGCCGCATGGGTGAACAACAAAGGGGTCCGCTTTATGGACGAGACTCTTGGCCATAGTCCATTCGTTGCAGCCAACGGAGTAACGCGACAGACAGGAGGCGCCTGCTTCGGGCTGCTTGACAGCGATATGATACGTAACATGAGTGAAAAGGGGATTATACTCGCCAGGGGCGTTGCAGCGCGTTCGCTCGGCACCCACCTTCCAGGGCTTGAACGCGAGCTAAGGCTGCAGGCAAACGTGGGGACAACGCACTACGCCCGGGTTGATCGTGAGCTTTGCAACGGCTGCGGGGTCTGCGTTGGTTCGTGCCCTCTCGATATTATCAGGCTCGATACGATTGTCCCCGAAAAGAACGAGATCACTGCCTGCAGATCCGCCTGCCCTGCGGGCGTTGATATGCGAAGATATCTCGATCTTTTGAAAAACGGTCTCATCAGGGAAGCTATCGATGTACTTACGCAGGACATGCCCTTCCCCGCGATAACAGGTCGCGTTTGTCCACACCCGTGCGAATCAGAGTGTGCGAGACGGGAAGTCGATGCGTCGGTAAATATTAACGGTATCGAACGATTCCTCGGAGATGTGCTGCTGTCCCAAAAGAAGGAGCCGACAAAGACAGTATCAGAGAAGAAAACAGCAATTATCGGCTCCGGACCTGCCGGGCTGGCGTGCGCGTATTTTCTTGCCCGGCTCGGATATCCTGTGACGGTCTTTGAGGCCATGTCTGACTTTGGAGGTATGTTGAGGACCGGCATACCCGAATACAGATTGCCAAGGTCAATCCTCGACGCGCAAATAAGCTCGATAAGGGATATGGGCGTGGAATTTGTCTCAGATACGAGAATCGGGACCGACATCGCTTTTGACAAGCTCAGGAGAGATTATCAGGCCATTTTCGTCGCGACGGGTAATCAGTTAAGTGGACGTATAGCTTTGGACGGCATCGAATCAAAATCCGTTTTGTGGGGTCTTGATTTCCTGAAGGACGTAAATCTTAAGAAGAAGGTGCAGGTTGGAAAAGAGGTTGTTGTCATAGGCGGCGGTAACGTGGCTGTCGATGTGGCCTTATCAGCGATCCGGCTGGGTGCCCAATCTGTGCGAATGGTGTGCCTCGAAACAGGGGAGACAATTCCCGCCCACAGGGATGAAATCGAACAGGCGCTGGCTGAACGGGTAACTATAGAAGAAGGCTGGGGTCCCGTCAGGATCACGTCTGCAGGAATCGAGTTAAGGAGTTGTCTCAGCGTCTTTGATGAAAACGGGAAATTCAATCCGTGCTTCGATGACGACAGGAAAAGATGTGTAAATGCTGACACTATCATCTTCGCAATAGGACAGGTACCCGATCTGGCATGGATACCGGCAGGAATCGCCACTACTAAAACCGGCGCTATACAGGTTGATCCGGTCACGTCCGAAACAACGCTTGCGGGTGTTTTTGCCGGTGGCGATATCGTATCCGGGGCATCGACCGTTGTATCGTCGGTTGCCGCAGGAAAAAGAGCTGCCGTTTCCATAGATCGCTATTTCAGAGGAGAAGGACTTCAGCAGGGGAGGGATGCCGTCTCGCCCTGTGTCATCAATCCTCCGAAAGTTGGCGTACGAAAGGTGGCACGGCTCGAGAAATCAGCGCTTCCGGTAGACCAGAGAACTGAGGGCTTCAGAGAGATAATACTCGGTTTCGACGAAGACATGGCGTGGGAAGAATCACTACGATGTATGACCTGCGGAAGCAGGGCCGTAATCAATCCTGTCGAAGAATGCAGGCTTTGCCAGTCATGTGAACGGAACTGTCCTCAGAAAGCCGTGTCTATCCAGCCATCAAGAAGCGTAAATCCTTATCTTTGTATCGCCGATACGTGGGACAAGGCGGCGGAATGGATGGGGATCGATCCGGCTGTGTTGCAGCAAACAATAGCTGAATACAATAGAGCATGCGAGGGCGGTTATGATCATCTGTTCCTGAAGGATCGAAGGTATCTTATTCCACTGCGGACGCCGCCATACTATGTGATACGGATGGGCGTCGACTATCTGGACACCATCGGAGGATTGAAGATCAATGAACGTATGGAAGTCCTCGACATAAAGGGACTACCGATAGAGGGACTGTTCGCAGCCGGTATAGATACCGGAGGATGGGTTGGTGATACGTATTGTATTCGCACGACGGGAACAACGTTTGCTTTCGCCATAAATTCCGGTCGAATAGCCGGCGAAAATGCTGTAAACAGACCACAGGGAAGCGGCAAAGAACCCCTTGACAGGAGCCGCGGAAGACATGAGTCTTGACATTGGATTGCAGAGACTCAATTTCCTTGACAAACACAACCACGTCACTATAGACTGGCTATATGTATGACCAGAATGGATCGGAAGTAAGCGTAGAATAAGGCAGGATAACATGATACCGGGACCGGAAATCACACGTAGGGTCGACAAGATCAAGCAGGCAATGCGGGAGAATGGATTGCAGTCTCTCATCATTTTTTCGCAGGTCGTGCTTGGCGACAAAGGAGCAGTTCGCTATGTTTCCGGATACCGTCTCCTTACAAGAAAAGACTACCTCGTTTTGCCGCTCACCGGCGAACCCATGCTTGTCGTGCCCACGCTGGGCCAGAAGCTGTCCGCCCTCAAGGTCTCGTGGATACAAGACATTAGGAGTGAGGGTGACACGACAGGCATAATCAGGGCAGTTGCCGCGAAGATTCGAAAGGATGGGCATGAGAATGCCGGGGTGGGTGTAGTGGGGCTCTCCGGCATGCCGCACGAAGATTATGAACTACTCAGAAAAGAGCTTCCGCAGGCACTGTTTACTGACGCAACCTGGTTGCTGAACGGCATCCGTGCGGTAAAAAGCGCGGAAGAGATAGAACTGATCAGGAAGACTACTGAAATCGCAGATGCATCCTATGAATTGCTTATTGATATAATCCGTCCCGGTGTGGATGAGCTTCAGGCCATAGCGGAGATCAACAGGTTGCTCACCTTGAAGGGCGTAGAAGATACGCTGATCCTCACATCCAAAGGAAGGGCCTTCCCCTGCTTTATTGCTCCTCCGGGACCATACACCTTCAAAGAAGGAGACCATTACGTTTTTTCAATCGAGATTTCCGGCCCCGGCGGATACTGGTCGCAGGTAGTAAGGCCTCTGTGTCTCGGAACGCCCAGCACGGGCTATGAAAGACTATTCGAAACCGGCAAGAAGGCGCTGGAAGCCGGTGTTTCACATCTGGTGCCGGGCGCCAAACTCGGTGATGTGGCCCGTATTATTTCATCGATTGCAGGCGATGCCGGCTTTAAGACGGGTGTCTGGAGCGGTCATGGTATGGGAATAGATCTGGGTGACGGTATAGGTATTTTTGAGGACAGTACGTTAGCGCTGGAAGAGGGAATGGTCATAACCGTCCATCCGCATATTATATCGGCTGACGGGAAAGAAGGCCTGCTTTTGGGAGATACATACGTTATCACCAGGGATGGTGCACAGAACCTGTCACGGACCAAATGCGAACTGAAATGTCTCTAATTCTAAGATTTGAACAAATGAGGATACACTTTTAATGTCAAACAACAGATTTGAAAAGCTTCTCGAGCCTTACCACATAGGCTCTGTAAAAACCAGAAACCGCATCATCAAGT